>SYAP01000238.1 GCA_005787565.1 Verrucomicrobiaceae bacterium
ATGTCCGAGCTGTAGGCCTTCTCCGTAGAGTAGGGTGCGATATTCACATCGGTTCCCGTCTGTGAAACTGTGAAAGTCTGGCCACCGATGAGAATGGAGCCCGTGCGGGTAACCACTCCAGAATAATTGGCCACCGTGTAGGTGACCGTGCCACTACCAACTCCAGAAGGGGTATTGATCGTGATCCATGGCGTGGAGGTCGTGGCTGTCCATGAAACACCCGCCGAGGTCGTAATGCCAACGGTTCTAGCTCCACCGGTCAGAGTGACGGTCGCTGAAGTGGGACTGAGGGTGGCTGTGTAACCAAGCTGGCTGACTGTATGGGTGGTTCCCGCAATGTTGATCACTCCCTGACGGGTGTCTGCCGAGAGGTTGGAGTTAACCACATAGATGCAAGAAGTGCCGGCAGACCCCGTCGTCCTCGGCGTGATCGTAATCCATGGTGCTGCAGTCGTGGCGGTCCAAGTGCCCGTCCCAGCCGTGAGAATGGAGCCACCACCACCGTCTTTCGAGAATGATCGGGTGGGCGGGTCAATGGTGACCTGGGACCAAGCTGGCATCACCCCGAGCAGGGTTGCTAGAGCAATTGTAGGCAATGTTTTCAAGCGATTCATGAGGGTTGGAGGCTTGCAAGAGCGATTGGGACAGAGTTGGAAGGTGGGGCTCGGGGGCCTGATATTATGCGATTTTGCTCGTTTGGGAGGCGACCTTGTTGAGCAGGAATACGATAGCCTCAGCGGGTGTGCATTTCCGTCGCTCGGCGGTTCTAGCTATGAGACGGCGCGCCTTCTCCGAGTAGCGGGCCGGATCAATTTCAAGTCTACAAATCGTTCCCATCACTTGTTTCGGGATATTATATCCCTAATCGGGATTTTAGGCAACAAAAAAGTTGGGATCTTTGCTTTTACTGCATATACTGCCCAGACAAGGCTGTGACTGAGGAATTGATAAAATGGATGGACGACCGGAGATTGTCTGCCTCGCAAGTTGCCGAGCGCTTGGGCGTTCAGGCCCAAACCATCAGAAATTGGCGCGCATGCGGGGTGCCGCTGCGCAAGGAGGACCACCTGCGCCAGGTGATGGCCGAGTGGGATGCGCGGCCCGGTGCTGCACTTGGCGCCATACTGCTACGGCCCACCCAGGAAGAGTTCCGGGCGTGGAATCAAGCCGCTCTTGACGATGGCAAGCTCATCGAAGACTGGGCAATTGAAGGTCTGAACCGCCTTGCTGAAGACGAAATCGAGTGTTCGCCTCGGCTGCGGGTCGCCGAAACCGAACAGGAGTATCGAGTCAAAAAAAGACGAGGAGATTGAAGCTCTGTAACACGGCGAGGGTAAACACCTAATTAAAAAGGGCCAGGGGTTTTGCGGGATCTTTCCTTGCCATTCCTGTCCAGCCCTAATCATTCCGCTCACGATCAACAATTTGCGCTCACCTCTTGCAATACTTGCGCCCCTCTCTCTCGCTCGATCCCGTGCCAATGAGAGACGCCTGGGGTTTCAATGAAGGCCTCTTGTCCGGGCAGGATGACCTTGAGGTCGGCGTGTGAACTGATGGTTTGCCGTCTTTTTTCCGAACCCTGAAGACGGGAACAGTGCGCAAGGGCGGGAGAATCCTTTTGTCGGGACTCCGTGCTTGGCGTTTTGGGGGAAGCGGTTCATTTCATGGGGCATGGCCAAGGCTGACATGACTCAGGGCACCGGCGGGAAGCTGGCGGGGGTGTTGCGATGGATCGAGCGGACGGGGAACCGTTTGCCGGATCCGTTGGTGTTGTTCATCGCGATGGCGGTGCTGGTGCCGGTGGTCAGCGCGGTCGCGGCGGGGTTGGGTTGGCAGAAGGTTCATCCGGTGACGGGTGAGACGATCGCGGCGGTGAACTTGTTGTCGGGTGAGCCGCTGCAACGGATGTTCACGGGTGCGGTGACGAATTTCACGGCGTTTCCTCCGTTGGGGATCGTGCTGGTGGCGATGTTGGGGATTGGACTGGCGGAGCGGGTGGGGTTCATCAGCGCCTGTTTGCGGGGGTTTGTTTCGAAGGTGCCGGAGAAGCTGTTGTCGCCCGCGGTGGTCTTCGCCGGGGTGATGGCGAATGTGGCGGCGGATGCGGGGTATGTGGTGCTGATTCCCCTGGGCGCGGCGATTTTCGCGAGTGTGGGCCGGCATCCGTTGGCAGGGTTGTGCGCGGCGTTTGCCGGGGTGTCGGGCGGGTTTTCGGCGAATGTGATCATCACGGCGCTGGACCCGCTGTTGTCCGGGTTGACCGAGGCGGCGGCGAAGCTCTATCAGCCGGATGCGGTGGTGCTGCCGACGGCGAATTATTATTTCATGATCGTCTCGACGTTCACGATCACGGGTGCCGGATGGTGGGTGACGGATCGGGTGGTCTCGCCACGGCTTGGGGTTTGGAAATCGAATGGAGCTGGGGATGACGCCCCGCCGCCGCCGGCGAACGAGCGGCAGGCGTTGCGGGTGGCGATGGCGGCCGGCGGGATCGCGCTGTTAGGGGTGGGGTTTCTGGTGATCCCGGAGAAGGGCGTGTTGCGGGATGCGGCTGGGGGGATCAAGCCGTTTTATGACTCGATGATTCCGCTGCTGGCGGCGGTGTTTGTGGTGCCTGCGCTGGTGTTCGGCCGGATGACGAAGTCGCTGCGGAGCGGGTCGGATGTTTCGCGGATGATGAGCGAGTCGATGGCGGGGATGGGCGGGTACATCGTGCTGGCGTTTTTTGCGGCGCAGTTCATCGCGTATTTCCAGTGGTCGAACATGGGGCTGCTGATCGCGCTGAGCGGTGCGGATGTTTTGAAGTCGAGCGGTGCCGGGCCGATCCCACTTTTGTTAGGGCTGATCCTGCTGACGGCGATGGTGAATCTTTTCATCGGTTCGGCCTCGGCGAAGTGGGGGTTGATGGCGCCGATCCTGGTGCCGCTGATGATGTCGCTGGGATTCACGCCGGAGCTGGCGCAGGCGGCGTTCCGGATCGGGGATTCGTCGACGAACATCATCACGCCGCTGTTGCCGTATTTCCCGGTGATTCTGGCGTTCGCCCGCAAGTATGACAAGGATCTGCAACTGGGGACGCTGATCAGTTGCATGCTACCGTTTTCGATCACTTTCGCACTGGTGTGGTCGGTGCAGCTGATTGTGTGGTTCCTGTTAGGTTGGCCGTTGGGTCCGGGTGCGGGGACGGTGTTGCCGGGCTGAAGCGGGCTTGTCTCGCGCGCGGGGTGGTGACACGGTGGTGCATGAAGATTTCGATCATCGGAGCGGGGAAGGTGGGGGTGGCGGTGGCGGTGCAGTTGTTGGCGAGGGGCGTGGCGCGGGAGCTGGTGCTGATGTCGCGGGATGAGCGGCGGGCGCAGGGTGAGGCGATGGATTTGGCGCATGCGCAGGCGCTGCATCCGAGTCCGGCGAGGATCCGCGCGGGTGGGGTGGAGGCGACGGTGGGGTCGGGGATTCTGGTGGTTTGCGCGTCGGCGGAGCTGGAGCCGGGGAAGGTATCGAGATTGTCGCTGGGTCCGGCGAATACGCGGATGTTGGAGAAGCTGCTGCCGGATTTGTTAGGGAGATCGCCGGAAGCGATGGTCCTGATGGTGAGCAATCCGGTGGATGTGCTGACGTGGCAGGCGTTGCGGATTTCCGGCTTGCCGGCCTCGCGGGTGTTCGGGACGGGGACGTTGTTGGATTCGGCGCGTTTCCGGAGGGTGCTTTCGGATGAGCTGGCGATTCATCCGGATGATTTGCGCGCTTACATTTTGGGGGAGCATGGTGAGAGCCAGTTTCCGGCGATGTCGATGGCGATGGCGGGTGCGGAGCGGATCGATGACACGCCGCAGCGGCGGGAGTGGTTCCGTGAGACGGTGGATGTGGGGTTGGAGATTTTCCGGAGGAAGGGGCATACGAGCCATGGCATCGCGGCGGCGACGGCGGCGGTGGTGCAGAGCATTGTGCAGGATGAGAAGCGGACGATGCCGTTGAGCGTGCGGGTGGATGGGTTTTGCGGCGTGGAGGGTGTGTGCCTGAGCCTGCCGGTGGTGGTGGGTGCGGGTGGGATCGAGCGGGTGCTGTGCCCGGCGCTGAATGAGGAGGAGTGCGCGGCTTTCCGGCACTCGGCGGCGGTGGTGCGGGGGGCGATCGACGGGTGCGGGGCGGAATGACGGGTGCGGAATTGGCCGAATTTTGAGGATGATTTTCCGGACGATCCGTGTTTGTTTGGTCGAAGCATGAGCACTCGATCCTCTCTTTTTCCCGCGCTGACGGCATTGGCATTCATCATCGGCAGTTCCTCGCTTCCCGCGCGGACGTGGACGGACGCAACCAGCGGCAAGACGTTGGAGGCGGAATTTATAGGCCTCAAGGACGGCAAGGTGACGTTGAAGCGCAAGGACGGCCGGACGTTTGAGCTGGCGCTGGATCGTTTGTCGCCGGACGACAAGGCGTTTGCCGAAAAGGCGGCTGCGGCGCAACCGGCGGGGGGCACGGATTGGCCGACGTGGCGCGGTGCGGCGCGCGATGGGAAGTCGCCGGACACCGGGTTGCTCAAGGAGTGGCCGAAGGATGGGCCGAAGCTGCTGTGGACGTTCGAGAAGGCCGGAAAGGGCTACAGTTCGCCGGCGCTGGTCGGCGGAAAGATTTATCTAACAGGAAGTCGCGGCGGGAAGGCCGAGATCATCTGCCTGGATTCCGAAGGCAAGGAGTTGTGGTCGACTCCGATTGGTGACGATCCGGAAAAGGGCTACAGCACCGGGTGGGGCGCGGGAACACGCGGCGCGCCGACCGTGAGCGACGGGATGGTTTTTGCGATGAGCGCGACCGGTGAGCTGGGCTGCTTCAACGCGAGCGATGGCAAGCGGCTTTGGAACAAGGATCTGGTGAAGGATTTCGGCGGCGGCATCCCGGAATGGGGCTACTCGGAATCGCCTTTGGTGGATGGGGACAAGGTGGTCGTCACACCCGGTGGGGGTGAGGGTGCGATCGTGGCGTTTGACAAGAAGACCGGCAAGGAGCTGTGGCGGAGCAAGGACCTGAAGGACGGCGCGCAGTATTCCTCGCTGATCGTGGCGGATGTGAAAGGGAAGCGGCAATACATCCAGCTTTTCATGAACACGCTGGCTGGTGTGGATGCGGAGAATGGCGACGTGCTGTGGACGTCGCCTTGGCGCGAAGGTCGCACGGCGGTGATTCCGACGCCGGTCTATCATGATGGGACGGTTTACATGACTTCGGGTTATGGCTCGGGTTGCAAGCTGGTGAGGATCGATGGTGGCAAGGCGGAGGATGTTTGGGTCAACAAGGTGATGAAAAATCACCATGGCGGCGTGGTGCTGGTGGACGGGCACATTTACGGATTTTCCGATGGTGGCGGTCTGGTTTGCCAAGAGCTGGCGACCGGCAAGCAGAAGTGGAGCGAGCGGGGCGAAGGCATTCAGAAAGGTGCCGTGCATTACGCCGACGGGATGCTCTACTGCATGGATGAGGAGGCCGGATCGGTGTTTTTGGCGGAGGCGAATCCCGATGAATACAAGGAGCACGGCCGTTTTGAAATCCCACGCCAGACGAAGCTCCGCGAGGGCACCAACGGCAAGATCTGGACCCATCCGGTGGTGATCGGTGGCAAACTCTATCTGCGCGATCAGGACCTTTTGTTTTGTTACGATGTGAAGTCCTGAGCGATGACCGGAGCTTACCTGTTGCCGGTGATTCTGGTCGTGGCCGCGCTGGTCGCCTTGTTGGCGCTGGCGCGGTTGGCGACGGATTGGTTTTCCAACCGCTGAGTTTGGCTAACCGCTGAGTTTGGCTCAGCGGGCGGCTTTTTGAAGAAGACGGAGTTTTTCGAGCGCAGCGCCGCTTTCGATCATTTCCCGTGCGGTTTCGATACCGTCGCTGATGTGATCGGAAAGCCCCGCGCAGGCGATCGCGGTGCCGGCGTTGAGCAGGACCATGTCGCGCTTCGGTCCGGTTTCGCGGCCGGAGAGGATGGATTCTAACAGCGCAGCGTTGTGCCGGGCATCGGCGCCTTGGAGAGCGTCGACCTCGGCGTGGTGAAGTCCGAAATCGCGTGGCCGGATTTCCTCGTCCTCCAGATCCTGATAGGCACCGGATTTGCAGATGCGGGTGGACCCCATCAGGCTGACTTCATCGACCGAGCGGCCGTCGCCGGTGGTGCCGTGAACGACCCAGGCGCTGTCGCGGCCGAGACGTTGGAGAATTTCCGCGAAGGCGGGGCAAAGTTCGCGGGAGAAGACGCCGACGAGTTGGCACTGCGGGCGAGCGGGGTTGAGAAGTGGGCCGATGAGGTTGAAAATCGTGCGCACGCCGCGGGTGGCGAGCTCCTTGCGGACGCCGATCACCGCCTTGAATGCGGGGTGATAGATCGGCGCGAACATGAAGCCGAGGCCTGCCGTTTCCACGCAGCGTCGGAAATCATCAGGGCCGAGGTCGATGCGGATGCCGAGGGCTTCGAGCACGTCCGCGCCGCCGCTTTTCGAGGTGATGCCGCGGTTTCCATGCTTCACCACCACCGCACCGGCGGCGGCGGCAACGAACATCGCGGTGGTTGAGACGTTGAAAAGATCCAGCTTGTCGCCACCGGTGCCGCAAACGTCGAGGGTCGGGCCCTCAAGATCCAACAGGCCAAGATGAGGATCGACCGCATGTTCGAGGAAGGCCTCCACGAAGCCTGCGATCTCGGTGGGAGTTTCACCTTTGCTGGAAAGAGCCTCAAGCAGACGTGCCTTTTTGTAATCAGCTACAGCGGGGTCCAACAAAAGCGTGGCGGCGACCTCCACCTCACGCGGCGAGAGCTCCTGTCCGGCTTCCAGATGATGAATCAAGGCGTCCATGCCGCAGCCTAGGCCACGGATGCATGGACTGCCAGCAAGAAGCGTCGGTCAGCGATCGTCACCGCTGATGGAATCCCAGATGCGGAAAATCAGGAGAAGGCTGATGGCTGCAATGCCGCCATAGATCCCTGCTTGCCCCATTTTTCCGTAAAGGATGGCTCCAATGCAGAAAAGCGCGCCCCAAACAGTGAAGCATCCGAGGAAAATACAGAGGATTTTCATGGCAAGCCGCGGCTTCACTCGATGACCGCCTTCGGCTACAATCTGATTCTCGATGTGTGTCCAACCGGGACCGCCCGGGCGGGTTTTGCGAACGAAATTCCGGAGTGTCGCATCGTCCACTGGCGCAGTGGCGAAAGTGACGATCAGCCAGCAGAAAGTGGTGATGGCGATGCCAACGCAGAGCTGCCAGTGGGATTGGAGGATCCAATGTCCTTCGGCAACCCAAGCGGGATTCTTTCCAAGGAGGAAAAATCCAATGGCCACAAGGAAGGAAACGGTCATCGCTGAGATTTCAGTCCATGGGTTGATGCGCCACCAGAACCAGCGCATGATGTAGATGAGACCGGTGCCGGCGCCGATTTGAAGCATCAGGTTGAAGCTGTCTTTCGCGTTGGTCATCAGAAGAGCGACTCCGCCTGCCAGGACCATCAGGACCACGGTGGAAATCCGGCCCATCATCACGAGTTCTTTTTCCGAGGCGTTCGGTTTGAGGAAGCGCTTGTAGAAATCGTTGACCACATAGGATGATCCCCAGTTGAGGTGGGTGCCGATGGTGGAGGTGTAAGCGGCGATCAGACCTGCTACAACGAGTCCGAAAACACCGGTTGGAAGCAGGGTCATCATCGCAGGATAACAGATGTCATCCTTGAGAAATTGTGGGTCGATGTTAGGGAAAGTGGCTTTCACCGAATCCATCGTCGGATAGACCAGCATCGAGCAAAGGGCGACGATAATCCATGGCCAGGGACGGATCGCGTAGTGCATGAAGTTGAAAAAAAGCGTGGCACCAATCGCGTGCTTTTCATTCCGGGCGGAGAGCATGCGCTGGGCGATGTATCCGCCACCTCCAGGCTCGGCACCGGGATACCAGACATTCCACCATTGCACGGCAATCGGGATGATCAGAACCGGAACGAAAATCGCCCAGAATTGTTCCGGCGTGTCCATCGGTGGGATGATCGCCAGTTTTTCCGCTGGAATCTTGGCGAACAATCCGGAGAGACCACCGACCTCAGGCTGTTTCAATGCGAGCACGGCCGCCCAAACCGCTCCGACCATCGCGAGGGTATATTGGAAGAAATCGGCCCAAATGCAGCCGGTGAGACCGCCGAGGGTGGCATAGATCACAACCGCGATCGAAGCATAGAGAATCGACTCCATCGGTGAAAGTCCGAACATGACCTGCCCGATCTTGATCGCGGCGAGAGTAACCGAACCCATGATCACGCAGTTGAAGAAAACCCCGAGATAGATGGCGCGGAAAGCTCGGAGGCCGGCTGCGGCTTTTCCGCTGTAGCGGAGTTCGTAAAACTCAAGGTCGGTCACGACTTCTGATCGCCGCCATAGTTTCGCGTAGATGAAAACCGTAAGCATGCCTGTTAGCAGGAAGGCCCACCAAGCCCAGTTGCCCGCGACTCCGTTGTTCCGAACGATGTCGGTGACGAGGTTCGGCGTGTCGCAAGAGAAGGTACACGCCACCATGGAAGTTCCTAGCAGCCACCACGGCATCCCGCGGCCTCCGAGAAAGAAATCAGCCGAACTTTTCCCGGCGGATCTTGAGGCGACCACTCCGATTCCGATGACGATAACGAAAAACCCGACGATGATCGCCCAGTCGATCGCTTGAAATTTGGCCAAGGCAAGGGTCTGAAACAATTCTGGAAACACAAACATGACAGCTGGCTCCTACCACCCGCCGCCAGCCCCCTGCAATCGGAATTTCCGGGCCTTCGTTCTGGACGGGTCGCAGGGGGCTTTTAACATCGCCGCATGATCGAACGAATTGAGCGTGTTGGCATCGTCCCGGTGGTGGTCCTAGACCGTGTGGAAGACGCGGTCCCGCTCGCTGAGGCCCTTCTTGCAGGCGGCCTCGACGTCATGGAAATCACCTTTCGGACAGCCGCCGCCGAAAACGCCATCCGCGAAATAGCCACCCATTTTCCTGAAATCCTCCTCGGCGCAGGCACCCTGCTCAATCCGGAACAGGTCAGACGGGCGAGGGGTGCGGGTGCGGTCTTCGGCCTCGCCCCCGGCCTCAACCCGGCCATCATCGAAACCGCCCGCGCTGAAGGCCTGGCCTTTTCACCCGGAGTAATGACACCCAGCGAAGTCGAACACGCGCTATCCCTCGACTGCAACCTCTTGAAATTCTTCCCCGCGGAAGCCGCCGGAGGCACGGCCATGTTGAAATCCCTCGCCGGCCCCTACGCCCACACCGGTATGCGGTTCATCCCCACAGGAGGCATCGGCTCGAAAAACCTCGGCGATTACCTGAAACTACCCTTCGTCGCCGCCATCGGCGGTTCTTGGATGGTGGATAAATCACTCGTCGCCGCCGGCCAGTGGGATGAAATCACCCGCCTCACCCGGGAAGCCCTGGCCTCAGCGCGATTGACCTAATAAAAAACATCTCAAACCAACCCGTCCTTCCGTGCCTGCTTCCAGTAGGCATATTCGGAGCGGTTGAAATCGATGTATTCCGGGGACAAATCGCTCGAATACATCACATATCCCGCGTCGCCCTGATTCAGCGAGATGACAATTTCAAACTCCGGCGCGGCCACCGCCTCGCGCAGATCATCCATCGGCGTGTCCGCCTGAAGCCCGCCAATGCACGCCGCCTTGCCGCCGATGGAAATGTCCACCAGTTCCTCGCGGATCCGCGCCCGCGAATAGCCGACCGCGTGAATGATTCTGCCCCAGTTCGGATCGCCGCCATTCCATGACGATTTCACCAGCGCCGATTTGCAAACCGCCTCCGCCACCTTCTTCGCATCGAGATATGTGCGCGCACCCTCCACTTTCACCGTCACAAATTTCGTCACCCGCTCGCCATCCCGCACCACCGCCTTCGCCAACTCCAACATCACGAAATGCAACCCCGCACGAAACTGTTTGCACAACCCGCTGTTCCGCCGCAACGCCGGCATCCCCGATGCCCCGTTGGCCAGCACCAGCACCGTGTCGTTCGTCGACATGTCACCGTCGATCGTGATCCGGTTGAAACTTTCCTCCACACACTCCAGCACCGCCTTGCGCAGGCACTCGCTCGGCACATTCGCATCGGTGGTGATGAAACACAGCATCGTCGCCATGCTCGGCGAGATCATCCCCGCACCCTTCACACATCCGCCGATCCTCACCCGGTGCTCACCCAGATCAAAAGAAATCGCCACCTCCTTCGCCCGCGTGTCGCTCGTGATGATCGCCGCCGCCACATCCGATCCGTTCTTCGGACCAAGCCCGGCCACCAGCTCGCCATACTTCGGCTCCACCCGCACCATCGGCATCGGCAGGCCGATCACCCCCGTCGAACAAACGCCGATCTCGCTCCGCTTCAACCCTAACGGTTTCGCCACACCATCGCACATCGCGTTCGCATCCGTGATGCCCTGCACACCGGTGCACGCGTTCGCGTTTCCGGAGTTTGCGATGATCGCCCGCAGATCGCCCTTCCGCAGATGGGATTGCGACACCCTAACAGGCGCGGCCTTCACCCGGTTGGTCGTGAAAGTCCCGGCCGAACTGCAAGGCACCGTCGAATGGATCAGCGCGAGATCCAACCGATCACTCGCGGGGTTCTTGATGCCGCAGGAAACGGCGCTGGTGTGAAACCCTTGCGGCGCACCGACGCCGCCTTTGATGCGAGTGAACGAGGAATCCATGGAAGTGTGGGACGAAACAGCGACCCAGCGTGGCGGACTTCAGAAATTTTGCAACCCGGCAGTCGCATCCAGCCCGAAGAGCAGATTGAACGCCTGCACCGCCTGTCCGCCTGCCCCCTTGCCGAGGTTGTCCTCCGCACTCATCAGGATCACCCGGCCCGTCCGAGCGTCGAACTGCCAGCCGATGTCGATGAAATTGGTACGCGTCACATTCTTCGTATCCGCACACCCGCCACGGCCCAACAGGCGTACGAACGGCTCGCCCGCGTACGCAGCCTCCAACCGCGCGCCCACCTCCGCCGCATCCACACCCTCGCGCAGCCTCGCCGTCGTCGTCGTCACAATCCCCGAGTTCACCGGAATCAGATGCGGAATGAAAGTGATCTTCACCTTCTCCCCGGCCGCGATCGATAGCTCCTGCTCGATTTCCGATAGGTGCCGGTGCTTAGGCACCCCGTAGGCCCGCACGCTCTCGTTGCACTCGCAGAACAGCAACGTCAGATCCGCCTTCCGCCCCGCGCCGCTCACCCCGCTCATCGAGTTCGCCACGATCGTCGATGCATCCAGCAAACCCGCCCGCAACAACGGCAGCAACGGCAACAGGATGCTCGTCGGATAACACCCCGGCGCCGCGATCAACCGCGCCCCCTTGATTTCCTCAGCCCGCACCTCCGGCAACCCGTAAACCGCCTCGTCCAACAAATCCGGAGCCGGGTGCGCGTGCCCGTAAAACTCCTCATAAACTCCCGCATCCCGCAGCCGGAAATCCGCACTCAAATCAATCACCTTCACCCCCCGCTCCAACAAAGCCCGCGCGATCTCCGCGGCCACCCCGTGCGGCAACGCCAGAAACGCCACCACCGCCCCCGTCGCCGCGATCGCATCCGGATCCGGCTCGATGAAATGCAACTCCGCTCCCGCCGCCCCGCGAAATCGCGGAAACACCGACGCCAGCGATTTCCCAGCCTCCTGCCGCGAAGTCGCCGCCACCAGTTCCACCGACGGATGCACCAGCAGCAACCGCAACAACTCCATGCCCGTATAACCGCTCGCTCCCACAATTGCCGTTTTGATCCGTTCCATGTCGCCGCTCAAATCTCATGATTTTCCGTGCTTGCCAATCCGCATTTCCCCTGCTTGTTTTGCCCCCCGTTCACGGAAACGGGCTGTAGCGCAGTCTGGTAGCGCACGTGCCTGGGGGGCAAGGGGTCGTGGGTTCGAATCCCGCCAGCCCGACCATTTTCCGAAAATTGCCACCCACCGAATCGGGTGGCTTTTTCATTACCCGCCATCCGCCCTTCCCCGAGGGCTGGCGGGATGAGAACCCCTGCGAAGCAAAGGTTCGAACGCAGGAGCGAGCTTCGCGAGCCATCCAAATCGTGGCGCGGGCATCCTGCCCGCCGCCTTCCATCAGCCAAGCAAACAAGCCCCCCCGCAACCCACCAACTCCCTCCCACCGAGCCTCGCGAGCCAAAAGAGCACCACAGTCACCCTACCCGCCGCCCCCAAACCCAAAACCACTCTCCCTCCCACCGCCTTTCAGCTTTACCCAAATCACCGATTTTTCTAACACCCAGTTATTGGTGAATCCAACCCCAGCCATCAAAGCTCGCCGGACTCCGAAAACTCCCTTTCGCGACCAAGGGCGGCAGCATGCCCACCCACTCCCCAGCCACACTCCTTGTGCCTGATCCCATATCTCAACCCTCGATAATCTCTGATCCTGTTAGAAATCAACTCCCACCCCCCAGAAAGCCAACCCCATGACTGCCGAAAACCAACCATGCATGACCCCCAAAGAACTAGCCACCCGCTGGTTCGAAGAAATCTGGAACGCCAAAAACCCCGACCTCATCGCGCAATGGATGGCCCCGGACGCGGTCGGCATCACCGAGGGCGGGGAAATCCACGGACCGGATGACTTCCGGAAACGGGTCTATCAACCTCTTGTCGAAGCATTCCCCGACTTCCAGGTCGAATGTGAAACCATGGTCGCCGAAGGCGAGGATGTGATGCTGCGCTGGCTCGTCACCGCCCGTCACCTCGGCCCATTCATGAATCTAACCGCCACCGGCAAATCCATCCGCTTCCACGGCATGACTTGGCTCCGGGTTCGGGACGGAAAAGTCATCGGCGGCGCCGACAGCTTCAACCTCCACGGCATCATGAACCTCCTCGCCTCCGGCACCCCCACCGCAAGCGTCAACCCCGCTTGAATGCCCCCCCCGGGAACCCCAGACCACCATCCCGCCCCACCCGCGATTCCCGAAGGATATCAGGCTGGATCAAAGTCACCCCAAAAAATGCTTGCCCCCATGATATACGCGCCGGATCAAAAAAATCCTTGTGAAATCAAGCCGTTATGGAATTCTTAGCGAGACAACATCCTCTTGGATATCAACCTTCTGGGCCAAACGAATAAATACTGTTAGCGGAAAGATGTATGGCTCGCGTATCTAGAGATAATCCTCACTTTATTGATTCTAGCTCTCCGGGCGGGATCATTCGTTTACGGAGAGAGAATATTGGCGAGATTGGCAAGTGGGTTGATGGCGACTACTGGCACCTGAATCGCGCCTTCAACGGACGCAGCCTCTTCTTCGGAAGTGGGATTGATGCTTTCATTGATCCGGCTGAAAGATTTCTGGTTCTCCGTGATGCAGGGGTGATTCTCTTGTTCGATTACAGGGATGGGCAGACATGGCACGCGACGGCACCTTGGTGTAAGACAGGCGGCTTCTCCGGATATTTTCCTACGATAGGATTCGATGAGCACGGTGTAGTGTTCCCCTGGTCGCTTTCGGACCGCGACGGCAGCCTTGATGACTCCCTGATTCTAGGTCTTGGTCATTCCCTGGATGGATTCCTATCCCATTGGCGCCCAAGCCCCGGAGAAGAGAATGAATACAGCCTACGACTAAAGATGAAGTCCAGCATGCTCGAAGAGAAGAAGCCCCGGCTTCAAGATTGAAGTGCAACAACGTAATAATTGAAGTCTCCCTTGGAGTCTGATCGTTATTCCTTTTCTTGGGTCGATTTTTGAGGATGCCAGCATGCGGGTGGCAGGTCGTTAACGTTGGGGATGCTGGTTGATGGATGGGGAGAGGCTACGGGCAGGATGCCCGCGCCACTTGGGTGGGGTGAATCCGGCAGATTGACATGGGGCGGGCGGCGGGGCAACTTGGGGGCCAGATGAATGCAGACGCTTCTCAGTCGGGTTCGCCTCGGCGATCCGCGCCGCCGGTGTTCCCGATCGCCTGTTGGGGGTTGGGGCTGGTGGCGTTTTCCCAGTTGTTGGTGGCTGGGCTGGCGTTGGCGGAGCGGTTTGAGTCGAGCCAGGTGGTTCGTGTGGTGGAGAAGGAAGTGACGAAGTTGGTGCCGATCCGGGTTCCGGTGCCGGCGGCGGCGGCAGCTCCGGTGGAAACGGCGGGGAATGCGGTGGAGGCCCGGCCTCCTGTGGTGGCGAGCGATGCACGGGCGGTGGCGTCTTTGCCGACGATGCCGGCTCCGACGCCGGTGATGGTTCCGGGGATTGCCGATGCGCAGACGGAGCGGTTGATCACGGAGGCGCGTCGGGCACGGATTGGCGGGGACATGGGGATGGCGATCGTGAAACTGGAGGAGGCGAGGAAGCTTTCACCAGACGAGCCGCATGTGTTTTACGAGTTGGGTTTGGTGCATGAGGCGATGGGTGTGTTCGATATGGCGTCGGAGCATTACCAGAAGGTGTTCGAGATGGGAATCAACGGGGCGGGATCGTTGTATGAGGATGCTGCGGCGAAGTTGCGCGATGGGTTTGCCCAGCCGGGGGATTTGTTAGGGAAGCTTTCGTTGGAGCGGGTGCAGATTTTCAAGGATCCGGAGCACGAGGCCGGCAAGCGGGTGGTGTTGACGGTGCCGGTGGAAAAGGCGCCGGGTGAGACGATCGACCCGAGCCAGGTGCTGTTGACGGTGGCGTTTTTCAATCGGAACACGCGGGGGGAGATCACGCAACTGGAGGATCAGACGTGGGCGGCGGAGCGTTGGCTGCATGAGCCGGTGGATTGGGCGGACGGCAAGGAGAGCCTGCGGGTGGAGTATGTGATCCCGCGTCAGGATGGGCCGACGGAGCATCTTTTCGGGGATTTGGATTACTACGGGCAGGTGGTGACGTTGCACTATGGCGAGGAGGTTCTGGATGTGCAGGCATGGCCGCGGGATCTTGCGGCGCGGATGAACCGCCCGGCTCCTGCGGGGGATGATGGCATGCAGTTCCCGGAGTTTTTGGACCCGAACATGCTACCGCCTGACTTCGATCCCAACCTGCCGCTGCTTCCGCCGCGCTGAGCGCCCATTTCCCGCCGACCGACCGCCACATGGATTTTGCTTCTGACGAACGCCGCCTTGGAGATTACCTGCTGAAAGAGCGCCTTGCCGAGGGGCCGCTGACGTTGACTTGGCTGGCGGAGCAGGTGTCGGTGCATCGGCCGGTGTTGATCGACGAGTTGCGGGCGGATCGCGCGGACCGGCAGGAGGAGTTCATGGCAGATGTGCGGGCGAAGGCGGGGGTGGATCATCCGCTGATCGGTTCGGTGTTCGAGGCGGTGGCGGAGCCGGGATGTTGTTTTTACGCGCACGAGCGTTTACCAGGGTCGACGTTTGAGCAGCGGCGCTTGGCGGGCGAGCCGTTCAGGCCCTTGGAGCTGGCGCATTTGTTGCGGCGGATCGCGGAGGCGAATCTTCATTTGGAAACGCGCGGGCAGTCGTCGGATCTGTTAGGATTGGATGCGATCGTGCTGGATGAGCAGGGTGTGGTGCGGTTGAGGAATCTGGTGATCGCGGGGCAGCGCGCGGCCGGTGAGTCGATGCGGGACGTCGTGCGGCTTGGCGAGACGTTGCCCGCGCTGGTGGCGGATGGTTTTCCGGGGTCCACGCGGGTGCTGACGGTCCTATCTTGGATGCGTGGGGAAGGGGTGTCGGAGCCGATTGGCTGGAAGGCGATCCGCGGGTATTGCGAGCAGATCGAGCAGCAGTTGGCGGACCCGTTGCCGCCCGCGCCGACGGCAACGACGTCGCATCTTTCGCCGACGAAGAACCGCCGCAACGTGATGCTCGCGGTGATGGCGCTGTTAGGGCTTTCGCTGATCGTGATCCTAGCCGTCAAGATGCGGCCGCCGGCGGTGAAGAACGACCCGCCGGGCAAAAAGCCGGCCGAGCTGCTGCTGGCGGCGGGGAAGTATCCGACACCGGATGGAACCGAGGAGCCGCTGCGGGCTTTCCGGATTTCCGCGCATGAGGTGACGATCGGTGAATACGCCGAGTTTCTCGAGACGTTGGAGCTGTTAGGGAAGGATGGGCGCGAGGGGATTTTCGATCACGATGCGCAGCCTGCGGATAAATCCGGGCACCTTCCCGATGAGTGGAGCGGGTTGTTCGCCGCGGCGAAAGCTCGCGGCACATGGCAGGGACGGCCGGTAACGGTGGACTCGCCGGTGATCGGTGTGGATTGGTGGGATGCGACGGCTTTTGCCGAGTGGAAACAGGCGCGGCTGCCGACGCAGGAGGAATGGTATGCGGCGTTGCGACAAGGTTTGGAAGTGCCGTCCGCCCTCAAGTGCGGCAACTGGCAGCCGGTGAATCTCGAAACGCAGGACAAGACTCCGCGAGGTCTGTTAGGGATGGCGGGTTCCGTTTCCGAATGGACACGCCGTCCGGCGATCAACCCTAACAATCCGCTCGGCCAGCGGCTGTGGGTGATCATCGGCGGCTCCTACCTGAAGCCTGCGAGCGGAGCGCTTTCCCGCGAGTGGACGGATGACCGCTCGATGCGCCGCCCGGATCTCGGGTTCCGCCTCGTTTACGATGCGGGCAGTGACGGTCAATAAGGGTTGGCGAGTGCCGACCGAGGGCTTGCGATGGGGCGATGAGTGTGGCAGGGTCGGCGCATGTTTGGTAATGCCTTGGTCGCGGGTTGGGTTTCGTTCGGTGTCGCCGTGATGCTCGCCGGTTGCGGGGCGGCGGATCGCAATCTAACCGACTACGATCTGAAAACCGGCGACATTGTTTTTCAAGCCACCGGTGGCGAGCAGTGCAAAGCGGTCTCGGAGGCCACTTCATCGAGATACACGCATTGCGGGGTCGTTTTCGAACAGGGTGGAAAGCTGATGGTCATTGAGGCGGTGCAGCCCGTGAGCATCACTCCGCTGGAGGCGTTCATCGCGCGCAGCAGTCCCGGCACGTTCCACGCCCGGCGGCTGAAGCATGCGCCGGATTCCGCCGAGATCGAACACGCCCGCGAGTGGGCCTCTCTATCAGTTGGCAAGGATTACGATTTCGGATTTCAGTGGTCCGACGAGAAGCTTTATTGCTCCGAACTCGTGTGGAAGCTTTACCGCGAAGCGGGAGTGACCCTGTGCGATCCGCGGCCCTTCCGCGATTACGCATTGGAGGGCCCGCGCATGACTTCGGTGATCCAACAGCGTTATGGCAGCCTGGCCGAATTGCCGTTGGATGAGCCGGCGGTTGCTCCGAGCGATCTGGCGGAGTCGCCCCACCTCGTCGAGGTGCCGAAGCGTTGAGAAGAGTGCTGCCAGGGAATCCGCGGCAAATCCGGACAAGCTACCGTTGCTCCGATCAAGGCCTGGCGGGGTTCGCCTGCCGAACCTCCACGGCCCCTGACAGCGGCGGAAGCAAAGCCCACAGGCCCGGGTCCTGCAACGACATATTTGCTTTGGCTTGGCCGGTGGATTTTACCAGAAGTCCTATGCGAGCTTTTGCGCGAGCTTTTGCATTGCCACGCGCAAGGGTGCTGCTTTGCTGGAGGGGTCATGATTTTCCGCAAATTGCTCGTCCTCGCCTCACTTGCCACGCCGGTGTTTTCCGCTCCCATCGTCTATCCGGCGTCCGGCAGTGGTGCGGGTGTGGGAAAACACATCGTGTTCATCGCCTCCGATCATGAATACCGCAGCGAGGAAACGTGCCCGGCGCTCGCACGGATTTTGGCGAAGTCGCACGGTTTCAAATGCACGGTGGTTTTCGGGGTCGATGCCAACGGACACATCGAGGCCGGATCATCGAACCTTCCAGGGATCGAGTCGCTGAAGGATGCGGATCTGTTGGTGATTTTCGCGCGTTTTCTCAATCCTCCTGCGGAGCAGATGGGGCACCTCACCGATTACCTCGCCCGGGGTGGACCGGTCGTCGGATTGCGGACCTCATCGCATGCCTTCAAGATTCCGGCGGACGCACCCACGGCGAAGTATTCCTTCGATTCAAAGGTGGCGGGATATGAAAAAGGGTTCGGCCACCAGATTCTCGGCAACACATGGGTGGGTCACCACGGCGACAACCACCGCCAGGGCACGCGGATCCAACTGATTCCCGGGCAGAAGGATCATCCGATCCTGCGTGGCGTGACCGACAACGCGTTTTGCCATGCGGGCGGATATGTCGGCATCGCCGCCGATGATTTCACCGTGCTTGCCAACAGCCAGCCGCTCGTCTCGATGGACCCGAATGCCGATCCGGACACAAAGAAAGCAGCGATGCCCTGCACTTGGACCCGCGAATACACCGGTGAGTCCGGCAAAAAGGGTAGGGTCTTCCACAGCACCCAGGGCGCCTCGGAAGACATCGTCGACGCGTCCTACCGCCGCCTGCTCATCAACGGCATCTTCTGGGCCGCCGGGCTAGAGGAAAAGATCACGCCCGATCTGGCAATCGATTTCATCGGTCCCTATCAGCCCAACACCTTCAAGTTCGACGGCTGTGTCCAAGGCGTGAAGCCGGAGGATCTGGCAGGCTTCGAATCGCCAATCATGCCGAAAAAGAAATAGGCCTGGGCACGTTTTAAAAGTGACAAGCCTCGTGGCTTGACGCAGCAAGTGGTCATTACCCAAGAAACGACCATTGAACACATGGGGCATCATTTAATTCTACTTAGTTAAATCAGGTGGTTGAGTGAGGGAGTCCTGTTCGGTGATTCTTTCGTCGGTCCAGATCCTCTTGTCTCTTTCGGTGTCGGTGCCGGATCTGTGCGATCACTTCCGTTTCGGTTAATCCTCTGCGCG
>SYAP01000239.1 GCA_005787565.1 Verrucomicrobiaceae bacterium
CTTCGAAACCGATACCACCTTCAACACCTTCCCCGGCTACATCAGCAGCGGAACCAACGGACCCATCACCGGCTGGACCGGCACCCCCACAAGCCGCGTGGGACTCAATCCTTCAAATGGCTCTCCCTTTGCCGACAATGGCACCATTCCTAATGGAACAAAAGTCGCGTTCATCCAGAACGGAGTCGGAGGCGGTGCCACCTTGTCCACCACCATCACCGGCCTCACTGTCGACACCAAATACAAAGTCACCTTCCGCATCAACGCACGTGGAGGTAATACCCCTCACCTCGAGTTCTCCACTGACGGCACAGGGGCCCCTGTCTCCATGGAAGTCACGCAAGTCGGCGGAACCAACCCCTATCGCTTCGCCGCCTGCGAATTCACCGCCACCGCCGAAACTCAGATCCTCACCCTCACCAACACCAAAACCACCGGCGACCACACCGTCGTCGTCGATGACTTCCAAATCACCCCCTCCGACAACGCCTGGTCCACCGCTCCATGGACCGGCGACGAAGACTCCGGCATCGACTCCCAATACACCTACACCCACGCCGTAAACTTCGCCAACAACTCCGGCGTCACCATCAACGGTGTCCACTTCATCGGCCGCGAATTCAACCTCCCCGGCCGCACCACCTACGCCGGCCTCGAGTCAGGATTCGGCAACCGCACCCCGAACAACGTCACCGGAAACAGCAACTTCCTCGCCAAAGACTTCCGCTACGGCGGAACCCCCTCCATCACTCTGCAAAACCTCAAACCGAACACCGAATACGTCTTCACCCTCTACGGAATCGGCTTCGATGAATTCGTCCAAACCGGATACCCCCACCGCAGCTCAACCTTCAGCAGCAGTGTTCCCGGCAGCCAACGCTTCACCGCCAACCTCAACCAGTTCGGCTGGGGCAACGGCATGCGCGTCATCTACACTTACACCACCGATGCCCTCGGCACACCCGTCACCATCAGCTACCCCGCCACCGGCTCCGGAACCTTCCACTCCAGCGCCTTCAGCAACCGCGAGGCCAACCCAAATGTGACTCCATCCCCTTGGTCCGCCATCGCTTGGTCCGACGACGCCTCATCCGGCATCGATAGCACCTACCTCTACACCCACGCCTACAACCTCGGCACCGCCACCAACGTCCACGTCAACGGCGTCAACTTCACTGGCATCGGAGGCATCAACCCAGCCGCAGGAAATCTCACCACCACCCTCCCCACCGTAGGACCCGCCGATACCAACAACATCTCCGGCTACTCCTCCGCACTGGGCACCAATTTCGTCTACAACGGCTTCCCCGGTGCATTCAACCTCACCGGCCTCACCCCCGGCAAAGAATACGTCCTCACCCTATTCTCCGTCGGCTGGGACCCCGATGCCCGAAACATCAAATTCTTCGGCCTCCCCGGCGACGCCAGCGAAATGTTCAACCAGAACCTCTTCGGCAACGACAACGGAATCCGTATCGAATACACCTACACCGCCCCCGCCAGCGGCAACCTGACCGTCCACGCCTCCTCCTTCGACGGCGCAAGATCCTTCCACCCATACGCCCTCGCCAACCGCGAAGCGGACCCACTCGTCGATGTCGCACCCTCCGTCACCCTCGACCCCGTCTCCGCCACCATCAACGTCGGCGGCTCCCACACCTTCCGCGCCGGCGCATCCGGCAGCGGAACCCTCAACTACCAATGGAAACTCGATGGCAACATCATCCCCGGCGCCACCAACCCCATCCTCAACCTCACCGAAGTCGGCTACGACCAAACTGGCGATTACACCTGCACCATCACCAACTCCGTCGATGAAATCACCACTGCCGCCGCCACCCTGAGCGTCCGCGACCGCATCCCCGGCCTCTTCAACACCGGCCTCGGCCACAACGGACTCCCCCTCCCTCACGGCGCGGTCGATCCCCACTACACCCTCATCGTCAACCCGGACAACACCGAGTCCACCGCCGCCATCGCCCAGATCACCGGAATCCCCGGACCGTGGGTCGCGAACAACGCATCCTCCTCATGGATCGGACCCCGCGCAAACACCTTCGCCGCCACCGGAGTCCCCGTAAACGCCGGCGAAGGCGAAGGCACCTACGTCTACCGCACCCAGTTCGACCTCACCAACTTCGACCTGTCCACCGTCCAAATCACCGGCCTCTGGTCCAGCGACAACGCCGGAACACAAATCCGCGTCAATGGCGTCTCCATCGGATTCCCCAACGACGTCGGACTCACCTTCTCGAACCTCGTCCCCTTCACCATCAACCAAGTGACGGCGACCAACCTCGTCCAAGGCGTCAACACCCTCGACTTCGTCGTCCAGAACGCCGCAGTCGGCTACACCGGCCTCCGCGTGCACAACCTCAGCGCCACCGGCGTCCTCCCGCCGGACATCGCCCCACACATCGCCATCCAACCCGCCAACACCGTCATGAGGCACAACCAAACCGCCCTCCTCGGCGTCGACGTCAGCGGCTCATGGCCTTTCACCTATCAGTGGTTCTTCAACAACGAGGAACTCATCGGCGAAGACGGCCCCACACTCGCTGTCTCCTCCTTCGACTACAGCCAGGCCGGCAACTACAAGGTCGTCGTCACCAACGCCGTCGACTCCGTCGAAAGCAACGTCGCCACCGTCTCCATCCCCAACACCAACCCCGTCGCCATCACCGATAACTTCGAGACCAACTTCAACGAAGACCTCGAACTCGATGTCCTCGACCTCATCCTCAACGACAGCGATCCGGACGGCGATCTCTTCGACTTCCAAAGCGTCTCTTCAACCAGCGCAGAAGGCGGAACCGTCAGCGAATCCCTCGGCACCATCACCTACACCCCGCCACCCAACTTCTTCGGAACCGATAGCTTCACCTACACCATCAACGATGGCCTCTGGGGCGGCACCGGCATCGGAACCGTCCAGATCACCGTCCTACCACCTCCCGTCCCGGAACAACTCGGCCCCGTCACCCTCACCCTCAACGGGGGAACCGTGAACGCCAGTTTCACCGGAACCGAAGGCTTCACCTACACCTTCCAACGCTCCACAACCCTCAACAACGACTGGATCGACCTCGATACCCAAATCGCCCCCGCAGGCGGACTCATCGAGTTTGAAGACACCAACCCACCCCCGGGCGGCCGCGCCTTCTACCGCGTTGTCGTTCCCGAAACACCACCGTCCTGAGCCCTCAACCCATCC
This sequence comes from Verrucomicrobiaceae bacterium, assembly GCA_005787565.1. Taxonomy (GTDB): domain Bacteria; phylum Verrucomicrobiota; class Verrucomicrobiia; order Verrucomicrobiales; family Akkermansiaceae; genus Luteolibacter. Next base: position 3,215 of record SYAP01000239.1, read on the forward strand.
GAAATGCCGGACCGCACCCCGCGGCCCGGCATTTTTTTTGGCAGAATCCGGGAACTTCTTTTCATCGCCAAATCCAACTGGCGTGTCTGAATCGTCACCGTAAAAACCAACCCCACCCTCACGCGCCCTCCCAAGGCACCGTCAGGAAAACCCAAAAAACCAGCCCATGAAAGCCCGCCACCTCTGCCTCCTCGTCTCAGGCATCCTCTCCATCCCCGCGTCCGCCAACACCCTCCTCTGGATGGACAACTTCAACACCCCGGACACCACCAACTTCGACGGCGCGGACCCCATCGCAGCCGGCCGCCTCTCCGGGTCTCTCAGCTCCATCCCCGATGTCGTCGCCCGCGCCTCTCGCACCCAACAGCAAATCCAGGGCAACGAACTCTTCATGATCAACGCCGGAACCGGCCGCATCCGCTTCCAAACCTCACCCTCCGGAACCTGGTACGACTGGGCCTCCGGAACCGGCGGCACCACCATGCTCACCGATGGTGGCATGCGCGTCGAATTCGACTTCACCCCCACCAACACCACCACCGATAACTGGATCTCCTTCGCCGTCGGCCTCCTCGGCCCCGCCGGCGGCGAACCTGCCTTCCGCGTCAACCACGGCGAAACCGACTACGCCGTCCTCTTCCGTGGAAACGGCGGCAGCCAGCGCTTCGACAACGGAACCTTCCTCGGAAACGGCGTCTCCGTCGCCGCCACCCCAGGACCTCGCCACATCGTCTTCGACTACGCCTTCGACTCCTTTGCCGACAACACCACCGTCCGCGTCCGTGTCCACTCCGATGGCGTCCGCATCGCCAATGACACCTTCACCTGGTCCAACAACAGCGGCGCACTCTACATGGAACTCGAAACGCTGGAAACCGGCATGCGCATCGACAATCTCGCCGTCTCCTCCATCCCTGCCATCTACTCCATGGCCTTCACCGGAAACTCCTTCATCTCAGGCATCGAAACCGGCGAATTCATCGGCTCACTCTCCTCCGAAACCTTCGCCAAAGGCCCAGAAACCTCCACCTACACCCTCGTCTCCGGCGTCGGCGATACCGATAACGCCAAATTCCAAATCAACGGCGACGTCATCGAAGCCGGCTCCTACGACTTTACCCAGGACCCAGAAAACACCTCCTACTCCATCCGAGTCCAAGGCACAGGCTCCGTCACCGGCGGAACCACCGAACAGGTCTTCCTCCTCACCCTCATCAAGGACGACGACGCCGATGGCATCCTCGACTCATGGGAAATCGCCACCGCAGGCAACATCACCGACCTCAACGGCCTCGAAGCCGGCCCAGGACCAGGACCAGGCACCGGAGACTTCGACAACGACGGCCTCTCCGACCTCCAGGAATTCAACCTCCGCACCCTCTACCCGTCCATCAACCCCACCGAAGCCGATACCGATGGCGACACCCTGAACGACAACGACGAACTCATCGGTGCCGGCTCCCGCCCACCCACCAACCCCATCATAGCGGATACCGATAACGACGGCCTCACAGACGCCGTGGAAACCAACACCACCATCTTCGTCTCCGCCACAGACACAGGCTCCAGCCCAACCATCATCGATACCGATGGCGACGGAGCCCGGGACAACTTCGAAGTCGAAAAAACCAGCGACCCCAACGACTTCGACTCCCGCCCACCCCTCCCTCCAGCCTTCGCACTCGTCCAAATCACCGACGACGCCAGCACCGGCATCAGCCCGGACAAAACCTACACCCACACCCTCTCCGGCGGCGGCGCCGCCACCATCAATGGCGTCGTCCTCGAAGAAGTGAACCCTGGCCTCATCCCCTCCAACTTCGGCTGGGTCACCAGCGCCACCCCCTCGGAAATCAACCCGCCCAACTTCAACCAATGGGTCCCCGCCAACGGCGGAGTCACCGGCACCGGCGTCATCGACCTCCTCTCCGGATTCCTCTACAACTCCAACGGAAACCCCGGAAACCTCCAAAGCTACACCCTCAGCGGCCTCACCCCAGGTGAAACCTATCAGCTCAAGATCTTCATCCGCCCTTGGGAAACAGCAGGCGCCAGCCACCGCCCCATCGACCTCACCTTCATCAACGGTGCCACCTCCGAACAACCCTTCGGCGCACTCGTCACCGATCGCCCCGGCATCGTCCTCAACAACGGAAACAACGATTCCGCCTATTACCTCAGCTACACCTACACCGCCGAAAGCACCGCCCTCACCATCCTCGCCACCACACCAACCAACGCGGCAACCGCCAGCGGCTCCTTCCACTTCCACGGCCTAACCAACGAAGTCGTCCCAGAGCCCGCCGGAACCCTCGTCGTCACCAACGTCACCCGCGATGCCTCCGGCAACATCACCATCGACTTCACCGGCGCTCCAAACACCACCTACGCCGTCACCAAATCCCCTGACCTCTCCACCCCCTTCGGCCCTCTAACCGAACCCATGACCGCCACCACCAATGCCGGCGGCATCGGCCAAGCCATCGTCCCATCCACCGAAGCCAGCGAACCCAGCGAATTCTACCGCATCGAGGAACTCGAAATCATCGATAATTGATCTCGCATCTCAAATTCCAAATCTCGAATCTCAATTCCGTCCCCTCCCGCCCATGAAACTCCGCTCCAATCCCTTCCTCCTCGCCACCGCAGCCAGCTTCATCCTCCCCGGCCACCTCGCAAACGCCGCGGACGGCGCACTCTCCGCAGCAGCACTCGGCGCAGGCGATAACGACGCCAACGTCGGCCTCTCCACCTCCAAAACCTACATCCACGCCGTCAACACCCACGGCGGAGCCATCACCATCAACGGCGTACCCTTCGAAGCCAGCTCCGGCGGAAACCCCAGCGGAACCAACTACTCCATCACCGGCATCCCGAGCACCCTCGCCTCCGGCGGCGTCAACAACGTCACCGGCCAACTCGGCTCCCTCGTCACCGACTTCATCTACAACGGAAACCCCGGCGTCCTCAACCTCAACGGCCTCACCGCCGGAGAAACCTACACCACCACCTTCTACAACCGCTCCTGGGACACCCTCAACCGCACCAACAACATCTCCACCTCCAGCGGCGGAAACTTCTCCATCAACCAGGACTTCAACCCTCAGGGCCACCTCAACCTCATCCGCTACACCTTCACCGCAGGCTCCACCTCGGAAACCCTCAGCTTCACCCCCACCGCCGGCGCTAGCTTCCACTTCTACGGCTTCTCCACCGAACAAGTCTTCAACACCACCCACAACGGCGGCGCCGATTGGAGCACCTCCACCTGGTCTAACGGAACCCCCTCGGGACAAGGCTCAAACGCCTCATTCTCCGCACAAGGCTCGCCCACCACCCTCAACCTCGACACCCCTACTACTCTCGGCAATGCCCGCTTCGAAGGCTCCAACGCATGGACCCTCTCCGGTGCCTCCACCCTCACCCTCCAGTCCGATGCCGGGGCCCTCGCCGTCCTCTCAACACCCACCGGAAATCACCAAATCTCCACGCCCATCACCCTCTCCAGCGCCATCAACAAAAGCGGCGATGGCACCCTCACCCTCTCCGGCACCATCACTTCTAACAACCACCGCGTCAACCTCGCAGGCGGAACACTCAACTTCTCCAACTCCTCATCCCAATCCCTAACCGGCGAAATCACCGGAACCGCCAACCTCTCCAAATCCGGCTCCGGAACCCTCACCCTCTCCGGCCCCGTCAACCACACCGGCACCACCACCATCACCAGCGGAACCCTCGAAATCTCCAACACATCCGCACAAACCCTCCGCACCAACATCACCGGCTCCGGAACCCTCCTCAAATCCGGCTCCGGAACCCTCACCCTCAACCAAACCCAATCCCACACCGGAACCCTCGCCATCAGCGAAGGCACCCTCCGCCTCACATCCGGCGCAAATCCCCTTCTAACAGACAACTTCTCCGCCACCGGAAATCCCAACACCGCCAACATCAACTTCAACCTCGCCAACCGCCAAACCGGCACCGCCGCCCTCCAATCATGGACCGGCGCCGGCAACGTCCAGGTCGGAAACCCCACCAACGTCAACGCCCCCTCCGGCACCAATGGCGACTACCTCCTCCTCGCCTTCGGCGGCCAAGCCCGCCTCAGCGGCCTCCCACTCTCCTCCGCCAATGTCGATGGCCCCGTCAGAATCAACTTCGACATGTTCAGAGGCACCGCCTCCAACAATACCGACTGGACCAGCTTCACCCTCCGCGCCTCCCCCGAGGGCTTCCCCATCGCCGGCTCCGGCGAACTCGGCTTCCTCTACCGCAACAACACCGGTATCCAAATCTTCAACAACGGCGGCCTCATCGCAAACTTCGACTCCACCTCCGCCGGAGACAACTTCGCCTTCTACCTCGCGGACTCCGCAGGCACCGGCTCACCCTTCGCAGGAAACGGCACCAACGTCGTCGTCATGCAAGGCAACACCCAGCTCGGCACCTACGCCCTCAACACCGGCATGGGCACCAGCTACCTCTCCTTCGGCTCAAACGGATCCCGCATCGGCGGCGTCGACAACCTCGCCATCAACAACTTCGAAAACAACCTCCTCGCCGCCTCGACCCCCGTCTCCCTCACCACCAGCGGCGCAACCCTCCAACTCGAATCCGCCCACCAAACCATCGCCTCCCTCGATGGCGTCGCAGGCTCCCAGGTAAACCTCGGCACCTTCACCCGCCTCACCGTCAACGGCTCCTCCGACTCCACCTTCAACGGCCAGATCACCGGCTCCGGCAACCTCGCCAAATCCGGCACCTCCACCCTAACACTCGCCGGCTCTAACAACCACACCGGCTCCACCATCATCGAAGGCGGCACCGTCAACCTCACCGGAGCCATCACCAACTCCGCCATCACCGTCCGCGATCAAGCCACCCTCCGCGTCTCCGGCTCCACCAGCGCACCCGTCAACATCAACGACGGCGGAACCCTCACCGGAAATAGCGGCCTCTTCAACGCATCCGTCACCCTCAGCGGAACCCACGCCCCAGGCGATAGCCCAGGCCTCCAAACCTTCAACGCAGGCCTCAGCTACTCCGCCTCCTCCATCCTCGAAATCGAACTCGACTCCAACACCATCGGCCTCCGCGGCATCGACTACGACGCCGTCGACGTCACCAGCGGAAACCTCACCATCGACCTCTCCGCCACCCTCGCCCTCCTCGCCTCCGGCATCGACTACTCAACCACCGCCTGGGACGTCGACCGCAACTTCTACATCATCGACTTCTCCGGCGGCGGATCCTCCACCGGAAACTTCCTCCTCGACGACTCCCAAGCCGGATCCTTCGCCTCCCAAGGCTCATGGAACCTCGACAACACCGGCGGCAACATCACCCTCACCTGGACCGCCATCCCAGAACCCGCCACCACCCTCCTCGGCGCACTCGGCCTCATCACCCTCCTCCGCCGCAGACGCTGATCCATCCTCCCGCATCTCTCGAAAGGACGCGCTCTTGACCTCCGTTAAGAGCGCGTTCTTTTTTGTAAACATCCAGCATCCCATGAACCGCCGCCACTTCCTCACCACCTCCTCCCTCGCAACCCTCGCCCTCGGCACCCACTCCGCCCTCGGCCAAACCCCAACCCCGGCCGCACCCACCCTCGGCCCCATCAAACTCTCCCTCAAATGCGCCATGGCGGACTTCAAAACCGACCTCGCCACCACCTTCAAAACCCTCAAGGAAATCGGCTACGACGGCATCGAACTCGACTCCCCCGGCGGCCAAAACAAAACCGAAGCCCTCGCCGCCTCCAAATCCACCAACCTTCCCATCCACGGCGTCGTCAACTCCATCCACTGGCACACCCGCCTCTCCGACCCCGCCGAAGAAACCCGCGCCAAAGCTCTCGATGGCCTCCTCACCGCCATCCGCGAATCCCACGCCGTCGGCGGCTCCGCCGTCCTCCTCGTCCCAGCCGTCGTCGACGACAAAACCACCCACGACCAAGCCTGGGAACGCTCCATCGCCGGCATCCGCAAAGCCATCCCCCTCGCCGCGGACCTCGGCGTCCACATCCTCATCGAAAACGTCTGGAACCAGTTCCTCTACGACCCCAAAGGCGACAACAACCAAAACGCCAAACTCCTCTGCGACTACCTCGACGAAATCAACTCCCCCTGGGTCGGCTCCTACTTCGACATCGGAAACCACCAGAAATTCGGCAAACCCGCCGCCTGGATCCGCCAACTCGGCAAACGCATCGTCAAACTCGACGTCAAGGACTGGGCCATCCAAGGCGGCTTCGTCAACATCGGTGAAGGCGACGTCGACTGGGCAGACGTCCGCAAAGCCCTAACAGAAATCCAATACACCGGCTGGGCCACCGCCGAAGTCTCCGGCGGCGACAAACAACGCTGCACCGACATCCTCGCCCACATGAAAACCCACCTCCTAGGCCAAGCCTAACAGGCCACAAATCGCACCCCACCGTGGCACGGGCATCCTGCCCGTAGCCTCCCAACCAAACCCAGAAACATAAATCCAGCCCCCTCAGCTTCGTCCTCCCTAACAACCACATCACTCCCCCGTCCACCTCTCGTCCAGCATCGCACGCAAACGGAGTTTCCAAGGTGCCGCCCCATCCGCAACCAAACCTCCCACCTCCCCGCACCTCTCACAAAGCTCCAGGGCTTTTGTCTAATCTTTCCTTGCGACCCTCACCCTCATCCATCCGCTCTTCCACTACCCCCCATCACCCAAACCGTTCCACTTCTCACTTCTCACTCGGCACTCTGAGGCACCCGTGTCCATCCGTCCTTCTCTTCCCCCGTTCCTAAATTCCAACCTTCCTCATTCCTCCTCTTCCCGATTCCCGATTCCCGATTCGACAAACCCGCCCCCCCACGCTACACCGACCTCTTCGATCCAAATCGCCCGCCCGTCGCCTGATCCTCCGCACGCCCACCCACCCCATGCTCAAACTCGCCCAAAACCAGCTCTGGAAACAGGGCGACCTCTACCTCCGCATCGTCATCTGGGAACGCCTCGCCATCCGCTACAAACAAACCGACACCCCGGACGCCGCCCAAGGCACCATCCACGACGTCTCCAAAAAAGAATTCTGCCGCCTCATCAAAGGAGCCGAACTCATCGAAGAATAAATCCACCCCGAACCCATGAAAACCAAACCCTGGAGCCTCGTCATCCCCCTCACCCTCGCCGCCGCCGCCACCCTCCTCGTCGGCAAGGAAAACCCTCCCGCCACCCCGGAAACCAGCGTCCGCCCCGGCATCAACGAAAGCTACCTCGATCCAAACCTCAAGGTCGACGACTTCCTCAAACGCTTCGAAGTCGAAAGCCGCGAAGTCTTCCACGAACGCGAAACCGTCGTCAAAGCCCTCAACATCCGCAAAGGCATGACCATCGCCGACATCGGTGCCGGCACCGGCCTCTACACCCGCCTCTTCGCCGAAGCCACCGGACCCGATGGCTGGGTCCACGCCGTCGACATCTCCGCCCCCCTCCTCCAACACATCGTCGAACGCGCCAAACAGGAAAACCACCGCAACATCTCCGCCATCCTCTGCCCCGACAACTCCGTCTCCCTCCCGCCGGACTCCGTCGACATCGCCTTCATCTGCGACGTCTACCACCACTTCGAATACCCCGCCACCACTCTCAAATCCCTCGTCCGCTGCCTCAAAAAAGGCGGCACCGTCGTCGTCATCGACTTCATCCGCATCGAAGGCGTCTCCAGCGATTGGGTCCTCGGCCACGTCCGCGCCGGCCAGGAAGTCTTCCGCAAGGAAATCGAAGACGCCGGACTCACCTTCGTCGAGGAAGTCAAAATCGACGGCTTCAAGGAAAACTACTTCCTCCGCTTCACCAAACCCTGAATGGCCACACCCCCGGCCAAACCATTCGGCTACTGGACACTCACCTTCCTGGTGATTGCCAATATGCTCGGAGCCGGCGTCTTCACCACCTCCGGCTTCACCCTCGCCTCACTCCACTCCCCCACCCTCGTCCTCCTCGCCTGGCTCGTTGGCGGCATCATTGCCTGCTGCGGTGCCTACAGCTACGGGCTCCTCACCCGCCGCCACCCCGAGTCCGGCGGCGAATACGCCTTCCTCTCCCGCACCATCCACCCCGCCGTCGGCTTCATCGCCGGCTGGGTCTCCCTCCTCGCCGGCTTCAGCGGAGCCATCGCCTTCGCCGCCCTCGCCCTCGAATCCTACTGCAAACCCGCCGCACTACCCCCGCGCCTCCTCGCCATCACCATCGTCCTCATCGGTGCCGCCGCCCACGGCCTCCACCGCCACCTCGGAGCCAAATTCCAAAACGCCGCCGTCCTCCTCAAACTCATCCTCCTCGCCGCCTTCCTCGCCATCGGCACCTGGAGCGCCATCACCACCCCATGGCAAGGCCTCCCCACCACACCCACACCCACCCCATTCCCCACCCTCGCCTTCGCCCAAGCCCTCGTCTGGATCTCCCTCAGCTACTCCGGATTCAACGCCGCAGTTTACGTCGCCGGCGAAGCCGAAAACCCCAACACCGTCGCCAAATCCCTCATCACAGGCACCCTCGCCGTCACCCTCCTCTACCTCCTCCTCAACGCCACCTTCATCCTCGCCCCACCCGCCCACCTCATCTCCAGCCGCGCCGACATCGCCACCCTCGCCGCCCAATGGATCGCCGGCCCGAACTTCGCCACCCTCGTCAAAACCATCATCGCCCTCGCACTCATCACCTCCGTCCTCAGCATGATGATGGCCGGCCCCCGCGTCTACAGCCGCATGGCCCAGGACCAACTCCTCCCCCAAACCTTCATCATCCGCCCCCACCGCACTTGGCCACCCGTCCTCCTTCAAGCCGCCGTCGCCATCCTCCTCATCCTCGCCGGCACCATCCAAAACCTCCTCGCCTACCTCGGCCTCACCCTCTCTCTCTGCGCCGCCACCTCCGTCGCCACCCACTTCCGCGCCCAGCGAGAAAAGCGCCCCACCCCCCTCCAATCCATCCCACCC
>SYAP01000240.1 GCA_005787565.1 Verrucomicrobiaceae bacterium
ACCAAGATGGCCAAGATGATCGACCTCCTCCTGAAGACTACGACTTCGACAGCATTTCCGACATCGTTGACCTTCCAGATGACCACGGCAACGACAGCATCTTCGATATGATCCAAGACCCCACTGAAGACAAGATTAGCGACATCACCTTGGACATTTCCGACCATCAACCTCCGAGACCACCTGCTCCGACTCCAACTCCGACTTCGATGCCAATCGACGACGACAAACCACCTCCCCACCGATCGCCCCTCAAGCCACGGCTTTAAAAACAATTACTTCAAATTCTGCTCCCCCGGCACAATCAACAACCCCGCCCCCCCATCCAACATCCCCTGCAACAACGTCGTCCCCGCCTTCCGCGGCCCGTAAACCATCACCGGACGCGACAAAAACGCCTCATCCCCAAGCTCGACATCCTGCAAATCCTTCATCGCTTTCAAACCCCGGGCCCACCCCGGCACCCCGTTATTGCAATCAACCACCCATCCCGCAACCCCCCATCCCCAAAATCTCATCCCCCATCCCAGCGACGAAGCGTCCGGAATCATTTCAACCTTCCACAAGTCGTCGGGACCTCGGGTCTGGAGAAGCTCGCTACTCACTCATAATGATACCGAGCCTGCACCACATACAGGACATTCCCCTCCACCTTGTAGATAAGCCGATGCTCGTCGGTGATTCTTCGGGACCAAAATCCGCGCAACGCGTGTTTCAACGGCTCAGGCTTGCCAATCCCTTCGTAAGGACTCCTCGAAACATCCTTCATCAACTCATGAAGCTTCTTCAGCGTCCTCTTGTCAGTCTCCTGCCAATACAAGCAATCCTCCCATCCCTTCGATGAAAACTGGATGTTCACCGCGTCAGTTCGGATAGAGATTTAACAACGCCCTCCCCCCTGTCCAATTCGGCGATCGAGTCCAGAAGCCGCCGGGCGTTCGCCGGCACGCGGAGAAGGTAAGCCGTCTCCTGAAGGGATTCATAATCCTCAAGCGACATCAGCACCACCGCTTGATCCCTGTTCCTCGTAATGATCACCGGATCATGATCGGAACAAACGCTGTCCATCGTCGCAGCCAAGCTCTCTCGTGCGGCAGTGTAGGTGATGGCTCTCATATGAACAGGATCATGTCCAGCCGCGGCCCACTGTCAAGCAGCATGCCTCCCAAGCTTCATCAACCAAGACAACGCGGCGAAAGGGCGATCAAGTGATCGATATTCGATGGATATTCCAACCGCGAATCGACGCGAAGTAAGATGATTTGAATCCGGAAATCAGCATTTCGAGAGTGATGTTCTGAAAATTCGCGTCCATTCGCGTTCATTCGCGGTTGAAGACACATCAAGTCGGTCTGAGTTCTCCCTAGCTTGGCCCTGCCTGCCCCCACCAAACCCAAAAATTCCCATCGCCCCCCATCCCCACCCCTGCTAAACCCTTGCCACCCTCCTGCGGATCCGCCGCCGGAGCATCCCTCTAGCTCCCGTGCCAAAACCACTCGTCATCGGCGTCGTCACCGGTTCGCGGGCCGATTTCGGCCTGCTCCACGGCGTCCTCAAAGGCATCCAGGCCTCCCCGCAGCTCGACCTCCAGCTCTTCGTCACCGGCATGCACCTCGCCCCGGAATTCGGCGAAACCTGGCGCACCATCGAAGCCGAAGGCTTCCCCATCGACCAAAAAATCGACCTCCACCTCTCCGGCGACACCCCGGCCGACATCACCCGCGCCACCGGCCGCGGCGTCATCGGATTTGCCGACGCCTTCGAGCAATCCCGCCCCGACCTCGTCCTCGTCCTCGGCGACCGATTCGAAATCCTCGCCGCCGTCCAAGCCTGCCTCCTCGCCCGCATCCCCGTCGCCCACATCGCCGGCGGCGATACCACCGAGGGCGCCGTCGACGAATCGATCCGCCACGCCATCACCAAAATGGCCCACGTCCACCTCGTCACCAACGCCGAGGCCGCCCACCGCGTCCGCCAAATGGGCGAAAACCCCGCCCACATCCACCTCACCGGCAGCCCCGGCATCGACTTCATCGTCACCCACCCGCTCCTCACCCGCGACCAACTCGCCACCCTCGTCGGCCTCCCGCTCACCGGCCGCCTCCTCGCCGTCACCTTCCACCCCGCCACCCTCGATCCCATCCCGCAGCACACCCAGATGCAGGAACTCCTCACCGCCCTCGACACCCTCGACCCCGCGGAAACCTCCATCATCTTCACCATGTCCAACGCCGATGCCGAAGGCCGCGCGCTCATGGCCCTCGTCACCGAGTTCACCCGCACCCGTCCCCACACCCGCGCCTTCACCAGCCTCGGCCAAACAAATTACCTCAGCCTCATGGCCCACGCCGACGCCGTCGTTGGAAATTCCTCCTCCGGCCTCTACGAGGCCCCCACCCTCAAAACCCCCACCGTCAACATCGGCGACCGCCAAAAAGGCCGCCTCCAGGCCAGCTCCGTCATCAACTGCCCCGCCGAATCCACCGCCATCGCCCGCGCCATCCACGCCGCCTATCAGCTCGACACCCGCGAAACCGTCAACCCCTACGGAAACGGCGACGCCTCCACCAAAATCATCGCCGTCCTCGAAGCCCTCGCGACCCTCCCAAGCCCCTCCTCCCTCCTCCAAAAACACTTCCACCCACTCCCATGAACGACACCGTCTTCATCATCGCGGA
>SYAP01000241.1 GCA_005787565.1 Verrucomicrobiaceae bacterium
ACCCCTGAGCTACGCGAGCGATGGATACGGTGCTTTTCCTTTGACCCGACAAAAACACCGCGTCCTGTCCTGTGGTTCGGACCGGGCGCGGCACCCCTGAGTGGATTTGGGGAAAGGCGGCCGGAGGTTAGCAAAGCCGACCACTCTGTCAAAAAAAATATCGTTGAAAAGAAAAAAAGCCGGGAAGCCCTGAAAATGGAGGGTTTTCAGGGATTTCCCGCAATCTCCCGACCTCCCTCAGGCACCAGCAATACCACCCTCTTGATCTCGACACACCGCCCCGTATCAATATCCACATCAGCAATCAGCCCACAAAGCCGCACATCCCCCTTCGCCACCGGAAACCGCGTCGGCAGCCCGCACTTAAAACGCCACAACACCGAATCAATGGCCCGCCCCAACACCGACTCCACCGGCCCGCACATCCCCGCATCCGTCAAATAACCCGTCCCCCCAGGAAAAATCGTCTCATCCGCCGTTTGCACGTGCGTGTGCGTCCCCACCACCACCGACACACTACCGTCCAACATCCGCCCGAACGCAATCTTCTCACTAGTCGTCTCCGCATGAATCTCCGCGAAAATCACCTTCACCCCATCCGCCCTCATACGCTCCACCTCCCTCTCCGCCGCAAGGAACGGATTCTCCAACGGTGGCTGCATGAAAGACCGCCCCTGCACCAACAGCACCCCCACCCGACCCTTCGCCGTCTCCAAAACCACACTCCCCGCCCCCGGCGCCGACTCCGGATAATTCAACGGCCGCAACAACCTCGGCTCCGTCGGGAAATAATCCATGATCTCCTGCTGATCCCACACATGATCCCCCGTAGTGATCACCGCCGCCCCTGCCCGCAAAAGATCAATCGCGATCTTCGGCGTAATCCCCCGCCCTCCCGCCGCGTTCTCCCCATTGACGATGATGAAATCCAGCGCTTCGCTCTGCTTCAGGCGCGGCAACATTTCAATCACCGCCTTCCGCCCGGGCTCACCCACGATATCACCTAAAAACAAAATTCGGATTGCAGACATGAAATAAGCGCCGCGGGGAAAAAACTCACGGCAACCCCACTATCCATCACCCCACCCTCACCGACAATCCCCATTTCCCATGCCCGCCCCCGCGAACCGCCCGCTCACACTGCTCATCTCTCTCCTAGCGGTCGCCCTGATTGCCGGCCTCATCATGACCCTACGCCCCGATCCAACTCCGCCAACTCCCACCCCCAACCCGACGACACAATCACCACCCACCCTCTCAGCCCTCGCCCGCCCCCCCGAATGGCCGCGCCTCAACCTCTATCAAAACACCATCACCCGCGACGACTTCCGCACCCTCCTCACCACCGTTTTCACCACCGGTGACGCCTGGCGCAACTTCATCGAAATCTCCGAAACCTCCGCCCGCATCCAAACCGGCGAACCACCACCCGCAGACATCTTCACCCTCCACTTCGCCCCACCCGGGCTCGCCTCCCCCACCCCGCGCCAGTGGAAATCCGCCGCCGACCTACCACCTCCGCCCCAAGGAAAACCCCTCGATGGACTCCACATCGCCATCGACCCCGGCCACATCGGCGGTGAATGGGCGAAAATGGAAGAACGCTGGTTCAGCGTCGATGGCCAACCCGCCGTCACCGAAGGCGACATGACCCTCCTCGTCGCCAAACTCCTCCGCCCCCAACTCGAAGCCCTCGGTGCCCGCATCTCCCTCGTCCGCGAAAAACCAAAACCCGTCACCCCGCTCCGCCCCGAGTCCCTTATCGACCAAACCACCCCGCCCCCCGGCGACGACTCCCCAGCCGCCCTCCAAAAGCTCGCCGAACGCCTCTTCTACCGCACCGCCGAAATCCGCGCCCGCGCCGACCTCGTCAACCTCACCCTCAAACCCGACCTCGTCCTCTGCCTCCACTTCAATGCCGAAAGCTGGGGCGACCCCAATCAACCCACCCTCATCGACCGCTCCCACCTCCACCTCCTCCTCAACGGTGCCTACAACAACGAGGAAATCTCCCTCGCCGACCAACGCTTCGCCATGCTCGAAAAACTCCTCCAACGCACCCACGACGAAGAAGCCGACCTCGGAACCACCGTTGCCGAAGTCTTCGCCAAAGCCAGCGGCCTCCCCCCCTTCATCTATCCGCCCAACGACCCCAACTCTCTTCCCGTTAGAGAAAACCCCTATCTGTGGGCCAGAAACCTCCTAGCCAACCGACTCTACGATTGCCCCGTCGTCTTCATGGAACCCTACGTCATGAACTCCATCACCGACCACGCCCGCATCCAGGCCGGCGATTACGAAGGCACCCGTGAAATCCTCGGCCAACCACGCATCTCCATCTTCCGCGAATACGCCTCCGCTCTAGCAGAAGCCCTCGCCAAGCATTACTCTGACAATCGCCGCTGACCTCACTTCGCCACCACCCGGATCACATGTTCCACCGGCGGCCTCTTCTGATAGACTGCCGCCGCCAACGGCTCGCGCTCCTTCTCCGTCCCCGCAAACGTCCCTTCCATATCCTCCCGGCCAGCCTTGCCGTGCACCATCTCCTTGATCTGCTTGGTTTCGAACGCCTGCTTCCGCAAAACCGCCTCCCGCACCTGATCAAACGCCGCGCGCAACGCGTGATTTTCGAAATCCTTCGCCAGATTGATCCCCCGCACCAAATCCTTCGCTGCATACTCGCGCGTCTCATCTCCCCAGGTGACCGCATAAACCTCCGCCTTCGGTGAAACCATACGGAACATCAACCGGTTCAACTCATCATCAAACGGCACCAACGCCATCCCCGCACGGATCGAGTCATCCTTGTCCACCGCCCCGGTCCCTACGGAAAACGGCAAACGCACACTCTTCAACGTGATCACCCCATCCGCAGCAGACACCACCTCGTGCCCGTTCACCGCCTGCGCCGCATCCTTGGAAGCATCATACGTGATCGTCCCCAGATCCCCATCCACACCCAGCCCCTTCAAAAACCCATACGCCATGATCAACTGCCCGGCCCACCCCGGATGCACACCGTCCTTTCCCGCCACCTTGAAATCCGCCCCATACTTCGCCTTGCCCGCATGATCCGCCAACAGCATCGGCTGATAGAGATCCGCGAAACCCGCCCCCTCGGCCTTCGCCACCTCAACTACAATGTTGCGGAACTTCGACAAACTCAAATTCAAATCCTGCTGCGTCCCCTGCGCGCTCTTCACCCAATGCGGCACCGAATCAATGATCCCAGGCGAACCTAACACCAACCGCGTCCCGACTTCCTGAAACGCATCCACCATCGCCGTGATGTTCTTCCGATACTCCGCCGCGATCCCAGCATCAAACGGCACATATCTGAAATCATTCATCCCATAACACGTCGTCGCCACCGTCGGCTTGAACCGCAGCACATCATTCTTCATCCGCCCGAGAAATCCCCCGGCCTGCTCGCCGCTCCATCCATACTGCCGGGAAGTGATCTCCAGCTCCGGCAAACACGCCACCAGATAACTCTCCAACAAAACCGAATACATCTTCTGCTCCGTGATCGAGTCCCCGCAAATCGCCAGCCGATCCCCCTTCTTCAACACCAACCCCTCAGCCTTCGGCCCCGGCGTCAACACGTATGCCGAAAGCGCCTCCGGCATTGCTGGCATCTCACGGGCGGAAAGCACTGGAAAAACCAGCAACGGCAGCAGCAGGAAAACGCGCTTCATGAACAAGGCTTCTCCCCCACCCGCCACCACAAGTCAAATCCTCTTGGCCTCACCCTCAAATCCGCTACCCTCAGCCATGCTCGCCCGCCTCAGTCTCAGCGCCATCCTCCTCACACTCCCTCCCGCGATGGCCAACCCCGAGCCTCCCTTCAAAAAATCCGAAACCCCCGCCACACTCCAGGCACCCGCCATCAAGGAAGCCAGCGGCCTCGCCCCATCCCTCCGCTCCGACGATGCCCTCTGGCTCATCAACGACAGCGGCGCACCCGCCAACCTCCACCTCATCAACACCGATGGCAGCGACCGCGGCTCCCTTGCACTCTCTAACACCATCAACCGCGATTGGGAGGACCTCGCCGCCTTCACCTGGAAAGACAAACCCCACCTCCTCATCGCGGACACCGGCGACAACGCCGCGCAACACCCGTCCTGCACCCTCATCATCGTCGAGGAACCACCCCTACCGGCTCCCGGAAAAACACTCGCCGGCACCATCACCCCCGCGTGGACCATCCGCTTCGTCTACCCCGATGGCCCCCGCGATTGCGAAGCCGTCGCCGTCGATGCCGCCGCCGGAAAAATCCTCCTCGTCACCAAGCGCGATACCCCACCGCGCATCTATCAGATCCCACTCCGCCCATCCAGTAACGACGTCCAAATCGCCACATTTCTCGGCACCACCCAAGTCACCCCTCCCGCCGGCACCCTCCACCCCTTCGGCGCACAACCCACCGCGCTCGACCTCTCACCCGATGGAAAATCCGCCGCGCTCCTTAGCTACATCGGCATCTTCCACTTCCCACGCCAACCCGGCGAAACCTGGCAAGCGGCACTCGCCCGCAAACCCGCCATGCTCGAACCCCACCGCCTCCAACAAGCCGAGTCCCTCGCCTTCTCCAAAAACGGCAAATCCCTCATCACCCTCTCCGAAGGAAACCGCTCCCCCATCCTCACCTATCAGAAACGCTGAGAACCCTCCATGCACAGCCCGCACTTGCATGATCGCCGCGCCAGTTCAATCTTCCCGCAGCCATGACAGCCGTCGAACTTTCCGCCTCTGCCAAAAAGGACGCACAGCCCCCCGCCGGGCTCTCCACCGCCCTCCGCGCCATGTGGTGCGCCCGCGCTGGACGATGGGATGAGGCCCACGACCTCTGCCAGGAAATCCCCGGCCGCGACGGCTCATGGATCCACGCCTGGCTGCATCGCGAGGAAGGCGATCTTGGAAACGCCGCCTACTGGTATCACAAGGCCGGAAAACCCGTCCCCTCATCCTCCATCTCTCTCGCCCAGGAGTGGATGGACATCGCCGCCGATCTCTGCGAACGGCACTGAAACCTCTCCCCCACCCATGTCTCCTCTGCTCTCACGCTTCCTCGATCCATCTTTCGTCTCCCTCAAAATCTGCGGCGTCACCTCCGCATCCGATGCCGAGGAATTGGTGAAACGCAACGTCGATGCCGTCGGCCTCAACTTCTGGCCAAACTCGAAACGCTACCTCCCACCCGACCACGCGGACTTTCTAACATCCCTCAGCGGCCGCATCCTCCGCGTCGGCGTCTTCGTCAACGCCGAGCCCGCCTTCGCCATCAGCCTCGTCGAACGCGGATGGATCGACGTCATCCAGTTGCACGGCGATGAAGGCACCGAGGAAACGGCGATCTATCAGAAATTCGGCCTGCCCTTCTTCAAGGCGATCGGAGTGAAAAGCCACACCGACCTCGCCCATGCCACCGACTTCGGAGCCTGCGCTCTCCTCCTCGATGCCGCTGCCCCTGGCGTCTATGGCGGCACCGGCGAGGTCTTCGATTGGAACGTCGCACGCACCCACCGCGAAGCCCATCCGGAAACCCCGATCATCCTCGCAGGCGGCATCGTCCCCGGAAATGCAACTGCAGCGGCAATGGCAGTCCGCCCTTGCGCGCTGGATGTCGCATCCGGGGCGGAGATCCGCCCCGGCATCAAGGATTTCACCAAAGTGGATGCCCTGTTGGAGGCCATCCGCCAAGCCGCTCAAGGCTGAGCCGCTTCGAAATCCTGTGGCACTTTTGAAATGATGTAAGCCGTCACCTCGGCAACCTGCTTCGAGGAGATGATCTGGCTCCAAACCTGCATCTTCGCACCATTGTGACCCTGGCTCTCCGCGGGCGAACCATCGTGGATGATCTTGAACACATCCATCGGCTTGTTGCCGAATTTCCACTGCCCGTCTGTTAGAGGCAGACCCGGCAGCGCGATCTTCGTCCCACCCACATCCATCACGGCCGACAAGTCGGCTCCATGGCATGCCGTGCAATGCGTCGTGTAAGTCGCCTCACCCGCCGCAACGATCGTAGGATCCTTCGCCCACTGATTCACCAGCACGGAATCATCCAGCGACGACAGCGTTTTCTCCAACTCCTCCTGCTTCAGCTTCTGCACTGCGGCGATGTGCTGCTCGACGTTCTGGTGGTCGGTCTTGAATACCGAGGTGTTGTAATAAATCACCCAATAGACGACGAACCAGACGATTGCCCCGTAAAAGGTGAATAGCCACCAGTTGGGGAGTTTCTGGTCATATTCCTGAATGCCGTCGTATTCGTGTTCACGGAGGATGACTTCCCCCTTTTCCTTGGCGAAGTGGCCGCGTTTCGGTTCGGAGTTCATGGTGGGATCAGGGTTGTGGGGTGTTGGATTCTTCATCCAGGTCAAGTGGTAGCGAGGCGAGATGCTCTCTGTTAGACCGGCTCATGCGAAGAGCGCGGATGGTGGCGACGACGAAAACGCCGAAAATCAGGAAAAATGAAACCATCGGGACAATCATTGCCCAATCTTCATGGAGGATGCGTTTGAACATGGTATGAAAGGTTGGAGTTGATGGAAATCAGTCGACCGACGTCGTGCGGCGGGAATCCGGATCCAGCGCATGCGGCTTCGCACCACCTTCCGGTTTCACCTCACGATAGGATCCGAGTTTCTGCATGTAGGCGATCAGCGCGACCACCTGCGTTTTGGCCAACTCGTTCCGCAGGGCATCCCCTTCAAGGTCCGGCTTCGCTGGAAGATATACCTTGGAGGCCACAAGCGATGCGGCGATCTCCTGCGCCTGCGTCTCAACCATGTCGCGGATCTCATGCTGGTTCATCGCAGGCCATGGAACGCCGATCTTGCGCTGCGCCGCGATCTTTCCGGGAATTGACTTCACATCAGTCGGCTTCTCAAACAACCAGGGATAAGCTGGCATGTTCGATCCGGCCGAAGTCTGGCGGGGATTGAGGAAGTGGTTGAAATGCCAGTCATTGCCACGCTTGCCCACACGCATGTAGGAATATGGCGTGTTGTCAGGCTTCTTCGCGATGGGGCCACCCTCGCGGGCAAGGTCGGGACCAGTCCGCTTCGATCCCCACTGATAGGGATGGTCGAACAGTGACTCTCCGAGGTGCGAGTAGTCATCCACCACACCCGCCCGACCATAGCGCATCACGTCGGGAACCAGTGTCCGGATCATCTGCGAGTGGCAGTTGTAACAGCCTTCCGAGACATAGATGTCGCGGCCCGCCAACTCCAACGGAGTGTAAAGCTCCTGCAGGCGACCTTCGATGTTCTTCTCGCGGTTCACCACCAGAGAGGGAATGATCTGAACGGCTCCACCAATCGCTACAGCGACAAAGACCAGAAGGGTGAACGGAAGATAGTTCTCGATCAGACGCTCATGCCAGTTGGTCCATTTCTCCTTCGAGGCACGGAAGGCCAACACCGCCTTGATGCCGACGACAATGGAAAGGACCAGAGCCGCCTTGTCAGCATGGGGAGGAAGGAAGATCCAAAGAATCACAAGTGCGATCCCAAGAAAGATGTAGGCGATCGGATCGTTGAGGAACCCGCTCTTCACCGGCATGCCGTCACGTTTTTCTCGCTCAAGAACAGCCACCTCGACGGTTTCATTATGGGCAACACCCGAGCGGGCCGTTTTCCAAATGTTGATCGCACAGAGAATGAATCCAACGAGATAGAGAAATCCACCAACCGAACGAAGCAGATAGAAAATCTGGATGCTTTCCAGGGTTTCCACGAAGTCATACTTCAATGTCGTTCCCGCCGCATTGGTTTGCCCGAGCATGAGCCCCTGCATGATTCCGGCCACCCACATGGCGACTACGTAAAGCAGGATGCCGACAAGGCCGATCCAGAAGTGCATGTTTGCGAGAGCCTTGGACCAGAGTTGTGTTTTCCACAGTCTCGGGGCGAGCCAATAGAAGAGACCTGCCGCCATGAAACCATTCCAACCGAGTGCTCCCGAGTGCACGTGACCAATGGTCCAATCCGTGTAGTGCGAGAGTGCGTTGACCGCCCGGATCGAAAGCAGCGGCCCTTCGAATGTCGCCATGCCGTAGAACGTGATGCCCGCCACGAAAAACTTGATCACCGGATCGGTCCGCAACTTGTCCCAAGCACCGCGCAAGGTGAGCAAACCGTTGAGCATGCCACCCCATGAGGGTGCCCACAACATGAGGGAAAACAGCATCCCTAACATTTGAAGCCAACGCGGAAGGTCGGTGTTGAGAGGGTGGTGGGGACCCGCCCAGATGTAGATGAA
>SYAP01000242.1 GCA_005787565.1 Verrucomicrobiaceae bacterium
ATCAGTGGGGGGCGGGGGTGAGGTGGTAGATGGGGCGGGCTTTTAGGTCGATTTCTGGGGTGCGGTGGTAGTTGATCCATGCGCCGGCGTGGGGGGTGCGGATGGTTTTGGGGAGGGGAAGGGGGGCGGGGATGGTCTGGCCATCGCAGGGGCCGGCGTAGAGGACGACTTCGCGGGTGGGGAGTTGGGCGATGGGAGTGAGATGGCCGGGTGCTGGGGCGAGGGCTTCGGTGCCAAGGGGCTGGCAGGCGAGGAGGCGGGGGGTGATGAGTTCGTCGGCGGTGGAGTGGACGGCGGCTTGGATGGCGGCGAGGTCGTTTTTCTGGCAGACGCCGGCGATGATTTGGCGGAGGGCTCCGGTTTTTTTGCAGAGGCCGTAGGCGATGACGCGGACGTGGATGGCGGGATCGAGGTTCATGCGGCGTGGGGTTTGGGATAGGTGGTGTTTTTTTCGAGGTAGGCTTTGAGGTGGCCGAAGCGGACGCCGGCGATGCGGGGGGAGGTTTCTGTGACGGGGAGGGTTTTGCGGATGGCTTTGCGGGTGAGGCCGGTGATTTGGGCGACGGTGCCGAGGTCGATGAGGAACCAGTCGCCCAAGGTGCCGAGGTCCTTTTTGAAGTCGTCGGCAAGGAGGCGGGCGGCTTCGGTGAGGAGTTGGTCGGTGGCGGCGGGGGTGAGCATGGGGATGAGTGATCAGTGGGAAGTGAGCAGTGAGCAGCGAAGAGGGGTTAGTGGGCGAGGAGGAGGCAGAGGAAGAGGACGAGGAGGGCTGTGGCGACGGCGATGAGGAAGATGGTGATCATGAGGGTTAGGCGGTGAGGTGGTGGAGGTGACGGTGGAGGGTGGCGTGGGCGCGGGCGGTGGTGATGAATTCGCGGTTGATGGGGCGGCGGTTTTGTTGGGCGGACTCGAGCTCGCCGAGGATGTAGGCGGTCCAGAGCTCGGCGATGCGGAGGAAGTGCGGGCGTTTCATGGGGTGCGGGGGAAGAGGTGGTCGTCGTCGTCATCGTCTTTCATGAAGAGGGCGACGCCGAGGAGGATGAGGGCGCCGGAGACGAGGCCGGCGATGTAGGAGATGATGATGGGGAGCATGGGGTTGAGTGATGAGTGTGAAGTGATCAGTGAGCAGCGGGAGATGCGCGGTGGGCGCGTTCGTGGGCGGGGAAGGTGTCGTCTTGCCAGCGGAGGATGGTGGCGAGGCGGGTGGAGGCATCGCGGAGGTCGTCGCGGACGCAATCGGCGGCTTTGGTGGTGTCGTTGACGGTTTCGGCGTGGATGGCTTGCAGGTCGTCCCAGATTCGGCGGAGACGGTGGATTTGCTTTTTGTTGAGTTGGCCGGAGCGCATGGGGAGGATGGGGTTAGGGGGTGAGGGTTAGGCGGCGTGGGTTTTGCCGGTGGCGCGGTTGGCCATTTCGACGAGGTAGATTTCGCAGGCCCGCTTGGGGGTGATCTGGAGGAGGTCGGCGAGTCGGAAGATGGCGATGAGTGCAGCGGAGCTGAATTCGCTGTAATCGAATGTGATTGCGTTCATGACGTGGGAAGATTTCCACGAAATGTGGCAGGCGTCAACTACAAATGTAGAAAAGATTTGATTTTTTTCCACGGATGTGGAAAAGTCGCCCCGACATGACAAAGGAAACGTTGATTCGCTGGTTGGAGCAATGCGGGCACTCGAATGAGTGGCTTGCGGAGAAGTGCCAGGTGAAGGTGAAGACGGTGTCTTCGTGGCGATCCGATCGGCCGATTCCGGCGAAGGCGGTTTTGATCATCCGTGGCCTGATGGACGCGGATGAGGCGATGGAGGAGGCGCGGGCGAATCCGCGGCAAAATCTGGTGTTAGAGTTTGAAAATGAGGAGTTTTCGAGGATCGAGACGGCGGCGAAGTTTCACAATCAGACGACGCGGGAGTGGGCGAAGGAGACTTTGATGGGCATGGCGGATAAGGATTTCGCAGAGATTCAGGAGATGGCGGACCGGGGAGAGATTCCGAGGTTTTTGGAGGGTAAGGTGAAGAAGGGCATTCGGTATCCAACGGCGGACGAGGATGAGTTCGCGCCGAGGTCGATGGTGGCGGATGCTCCGCAAGGTGAGGAGGGAAACGGGACGGAGGGGTGATTCCGTTTTGGAAGTGCCGGTTTTGGAAGTGCCAGAGGAATTTTTAATCGATGCTGCGTTTTTCCATTTCCGCAATGACAAGGCCCCGGCGAGGACCGGGCCAGAGCTCGGGCCGGGACTCGATGATGATGAGTTCCCGGCGGAGGTCGGCATCGGACATGCCGGAGAGTTGGCTTTGGATGTGGGTGGGGGAGAAGCCGCAAGAGGTGAGGAGAAGGGCGGCGAGGAGGAGAGGGATGGCCTTCATGGGGCTAGGGGACGGGGACGGCACCGGTGATGACGGCGGTGGAGGAGGTGACTTGGGAATGAACGAATCCCATGTTGAAGGCGGTGAAGGCTTTGGTTTCGCCAGGCTGGATGATTTCGTAGATGGTGCGGGTGTTGGAGTCGATCTGGGTGCCGCTGGGTGCGGTGTGGCGGCATTCGATGGTGATGTCTTTGAGGGGGACGGTGCCGGTGTTGGTGATTTTGAAGGAGGCGGTCATGACGCTGCCGAATCCGTCTTTTTCCCACTGGAAGTCATCGATGACGAGGGCGGAGGCGATGCGGGCTTTTTCGGTGCGGGTTTCTTCGACTTGTTGGGCGACTTTTCCGACGCCGTAGAGACCGGCAAGGAAGCAACCGCCGATGAGGAGGGAGATGATGAGGAGGATGATGAAGATGACGATGGCGGCTTTTCCGCATCCGCTTTTAACGACGACGGTTTGGGGAGGATTCATAGGGATTTCCAAAAACTAACAAGCAGACCATGAGTTCCAAGAAAAAATGCCGGGTGGTGCGGGGGAATCACCGGGTTTCGATTTACCGGTGGCGGCATCCGGGGACGGGGGCGATGCGGTGGAGGTTTTGTTGGAAGGAGGGCGCGAGGACGCGTTACAAGACGACGCGGACTCGGGAGGAGGCGGAGTTTTTAGCAGACGAGATGCTCCGCGAAATGGAGGCGGGTGGGCTGGTGTGGTCGGGATTGGCGGAGGGTCGACGGAGGTTTCTGGAGGAGGTAAATCGGCTTGCGAGGCCGGATGAGGAGGAGGCGGTAATCGGGTTTCTACGGGCCCGGGCGAAAAGCGGTGATCTTGCGGCGGCGGTGGGGCGTTTCCTCGACCATAAGGAGGCGGCGGCGGGAGAGGAGACGCGGCATTTGCGAAATGTGAGGAGGGATTTGGAGGCGATGGTGGAGCGTTTCCCGGATGCGCTGTGCGCGGATGTTCACGCGCCGGAGCTCCTGGCATGGTGGACGGAGCGGAATGAGGGGAAGAGTAGGAAGACGGCGCTGGAGTGTCGGGGGAATTTGTTGGCGTTTTGGCGTTGGGCGCAAGTGGACGGGGCGGCACCGGCCGGGACGCCGCCGCCGGAGAAGCTGCCCCGATACGAGCTGGGCAAGCAGGAAAGGCGGGTGCTTTCGGTGGCGGAGTTGGAGGCTTGCATGAGGGAGGTGAGGCCGGAGTTCCGGGCTTGGTTGGTGCTGGGTGCCTTCGCGGGGCTCCGGCCGGAGGAGATTGCGCCGCCGAAGAAGAAGGGAATGTCGAAGGCGGGGAAACGTGGGCTTTTGGCGGAGGAGATTGACTGGGATTTCCGGGTGATTCGGGTAGCGGCGGAGACGTCGAAGGTTGGCCAGCCGCGGATTGTGCCGATGTGCGAGGCGCTGGTGGAGGGGTTGGAGTGGGCGGGGATACGCAAGGGGATGGTTGGTGCGGTGCAGGGGATCAACGCAAGCGAGGGAGATGAGACGACGCGGTTGGGGAAGGTGGTGTTCGCCGGCAAGTGGCCGCAGGATGCCCTCCGGCACTCATTCGGATCGATGCGGGCGGCTTTGGTGCGATCGCTTGACCAGGTAGCCATGGAGATGGGGACAAGCGTTGCGATGCTTCAAAAACACTACCACAACCCCCGCACGATGGACGAAGCCGAGGCTTGGTTTGGGGTCAGGCCGTTCCGATTTGATCCGATGAGAAAGCGGTCGATGGGCGGAAACTCGCAGACTTCGGCATCATCAATGGCCGGATAATGCCTTAAAATGCGCGAAAACCTCAAATAGAGGAATGCGCGCTGCAGGGTTCGAACCTGCGACAATTGACCACAAAACAAGGGGAAACCGTGCTTTGATCCGTTTGCGTTCCGATCATCCGAAGGTCGAGGTTTTCTTGGCGTGGCAAGCCGAACAAAGGGACTGAAGGTTGCGCCGATCTAAACGAAGCCCCCCCAAATTGATGGGGCGGATGTGGTCGACAAGAACGGCGGGTCTAATGGTGCCGGGTGCATCGAGGGCCACGGTTTGGACCTTCCCACAACTCCACACCTTTACCGAATCACAATGGCAAACTGGTTCCTCTTGCAGGACGAGCTTCGAGAGCTTCGGCCATTGGCCTCCATAGTGCTTGCCATCTCGAAGGGCTTTGAAGGTCGCCACGGCTTGGCCAGGTCGACGCCATGACGGGGGGCGCTGCATGCCCACCCCTACCCCCACCCCCCGGGGGGGGTCAAATCCTTCCGGCGGGGCAATATGGAGAGCACGCCCAAACCAAATAAATCGCTCTGAGGGTTTTTGGGGGGGTGGGGGTCAACCCGCCCAAAGGCTGGCAAGGGAAATTTTACCCTCCCCGATTTTTTTTAGGATTCGGGAATGGGAGCGCGTGGCAGCAAACCTAAAGAAAACGCATCGGCCGACTTGGACAAGGTCGCGCCTTTGGCAACCAGTCCCCCGTTGATGCGAGGAGGTCGCCCGGCCAAGGATGAATTCCGGAGGCTGGCGAAGGAGTTGGTGAAGCTCGGGCACCTCTCCGCCCTGCAAAGGGAGTGCCTCGTCCAGTATTGCGAGGCCTTTTGTATCGCCCGGGACGCCCTCGACAAAATCACCGACGAGGGCGTCACCCTCGAAAATGCGGAGAACGGCAACCAGTACATGCACCCGGCCCTTTCTGCCTACTCCCTCGCCCTCGGCGTGATGGAGCGGCAAGCCAAATCCCTCGGCATGACGCCCCTGTCACTCCAATCCATCAAATCCGTCCGCACCACGAAGAATCCCCCGAAATCCGATGGCCCGTCAAAATACCTCACCGGCGAGGACGATTGAGGACCATCCCGCGGTCGTCTACGCCCGCTCCGTGGTAAACTCCGAGCGGCTCGCCTGTCGGTGGGTCCGCTTGGCCTGCGATCGTTTCCTCCGAGACCTCGAACGCGACGACCTCATCTTCGACACCGCCGCCGCCGATCGCGCCTGCGACTTCATCGAGGCCTTCCGCCATTACAAGGGCGAGTGGGCGGGCCGGCGTCTCCGCATGGAACTCTGGCAAAAATTCGTCGTCGCCAACATCTTCGGCTTCAAACTCAAATCCACCGGCCGCCGCCGCTTCAAATACGCCCACATCGAAGTCCCGCGGAAAAACGGGAAAACCCTCCTCGCCGCCGGCATTTCCCTCTATCTCCTCTGCGCCGATGGCGAAGGCGGCGCCGAAGTCTACAACGCCGCCACCAAAAAAGACCAAGCCCTCATCCTCCACAAAGACGCCCGCGTCCTTATCCAAAAATCCCGCGACGAGACCTTCCTCGAAGCCTTCGAAATCAAAAAAAACCCCCCTCAAATCGAATACGGCGCCGCCAATGCCATCATGCGCCCCCTCGGCCGCGACACCGAAGGCGACACCACCGACGGCCTCAACCCCCACGGCATCATCGCCGACGAGACCCACGCATGGACCGCCGAAGGCTTCTGGAACGTCCTGAACTCCGCCCTCGGAGCCCGTTCCCAGCCCCTCTTCATGATGATTACGACGGCCGGCCACAACCCCAACTCCATCGGCCGGAAACACTCCCGCATCGTCCAGCGCATCCTCAAAGGCGAAGACGGCGGCGAGGGCGACGACTACTTCGGCATCATCTACACCATCGATGAAGGCGACGACCCGCAATCCCCCACCTCATGGGAAAAGGCCAACCCCCTCTATGGCACCACCGTCGACGAGCGGAAAATGAAATCCGCCTGGGCCCTCGCCAACGCCGACCCCTCCATCCGCCGCGAACTCCTCACCAAAGCCCTCAACATCTGGTCAAACCAAGCCTCCCTCTGGCTCGATTCCGAAAAATGGAAAAAATGCACCCTCCCCTTCGACCCCTCCGAAATCCTCCCCGGCATGCGCTGCTATGGCGGACTTGACCTCGCCATCACCCGGGACCTCTCCGCCTTCATCCTCGTCTTCCCCCCCCAAGGCCCCCTCGAACGATGGACCCTCCTCTGCCGCTTCTGGTGCCCCGCCGAAGACATCCACATCAGGTCAAAGCGCGACAAAGTCCCCTACCAAACCTGGGCCGAAAAAGGCTTCATCGTCGCCACCCCTGGCGAAGTCATGGACCACGGCTACATCCACCGCCAAATCCTCGAAGACTGCGAAACCTACGACGTCCGCGGCATCGGCTACGACCGAGCCTACTCCACCCACCTCATCCAGCCCCTCCTCGACGAAGGCATCCCCATGCTCGCCTTCTCCCAAGGCATCATGACCATCTCCCCCTACGCCAAAGAACTCGAACGCCTCGTCATCATGGAAAAACTCAA
This sequence comes from Verrucomicrobiaceae bacterium, assembly GCA_005787565.1. Lineage (GTDB taxonomy): Bacteria > Verrucomicrobiota > Verrucomicrobiia > Verrucomicrobiales > Akkermansiaceae > Luteolibacter. The sequence continues at coordinate 6,666 of SYAP01000242.1, forward strand.
CCACTTCGACCACCCCGTCCTCGCGTGGAACGCCGGAAACGCCGTCGTCAAAACCGATGCCAACGGCAACATCAAACCCGAAAAAGCCAAAGCCGAAGAACGCATGGACGGCATCGTCGCCACCATCATCGGCCTCGGCATCGCCATCGAGGCCGAATACGAAGCCGACGAATCCGGCGACTTCGAAGTCACCGTCCTCCGCTAAAAACCCCCAACATCCTCCGCATGACCGCCTCCCCGGAAATCATGTTAGACATCGAAACCTTCGGCAACCGCCCCGGCTCCATCATCGTCGCCATCGGTGCCGTCAAATTCCACAACGGAAAAATCATCGACGAATTCTACCAACGCATCACCCCCGCATCCTGCGAAGGGCTTGGCCTAAAAATGGACACCTCCACCGTCCTCTGGTGGTTGCAGCAATCCGAAGCCGCCCGCCTCGAAATCACCCAAACCGGCCGCCACCTCTGCGAAGTCCTCGTCGACTTCTCAAAATTCATCGACCACGACCGCCAGCCCATTTGGGGGAAGGGATCCGACTTCGACAACGCCCTCCTCACCGCCGCCTATCAGGCCGCCGAGCATTTGCTCCCGTGGAAATACTCCGCCAACCGTTGCTATCGCACCCTCAAAAACCTCTTCCCATCCATCTCCTACGTCCCGCCCACCATCGCCCACCACGCCCTCGAAGACGCCCGCGCCCAAGCCCTCCACCTCATCGCCATCCGCCAGTCACTCGAAGACTACGCCGAAACCCTCCGCCAAAACGCCCTCCTCCCCCGCACCGGACTCGGCCTCGCCGAACTCCTCGCCCGCCACCGCATCATCCAATCCGACGCCGTCGACGACCCAGAAGGCTACGACGGCGGCGTCATCCTCGACCGCTGCTACAACGCCCTCGCCGAACTCATCGCCCCCCCCGAATCCCCCCAAACTCCCTCTCCCGCTGCTCACTGATCACTCCCCACTGATCACTATTCCGGCGTGATCTACGACCCCGCCACCGGGAAATTCCGCCCCGCCGCCAGCCTCACCCCCGCCGTCCCGGCCCCGGGCGAGGGTAGCTTTGGCACCGGCCTTGCTGGCCCCTCCGCCGCCTACTGGTCCCGCATGTTCAAGGATTCCGGCGGCGGCACCGCCCACCGGCTCGCCGCCGTCTACGCCTGCGCCCAGGTCATCTCCTCCTCCATTGCCGCCTTCCCCCTCCACCTCTACCGCTCCTCCGGATCCAAGCGGGAGAAAATCGACAACCACCCCGTTGCCGACCTCCTCCACGAAGCTCCAAACGCCGCCATGACATGGCCAGCCTTCCGGGAATCCGTCGTCTACCAAACCGTCCTTCGTGGCAACCAATACTCCCGCGTCTTCTGGGATACCGGCTACCCCCGCGAAATCTTCCCCCTGCCCCTCGAAGCCGTCCGCCCAAAACTCACCGACGCCCGCCGCGTCGTCTACGAAGTCACCGAAAACGCCAACAAAGTCCCCGCCGGCACCTTTGCCCCGCCCCTCATCGCCCACTTCAAAGCCCTCACCAAAGATGGCCTCGAAGGCATCAACCCCATTGCCCACTGTCGCCTCACCACCTCCGCCGCCGTCGCCCTCACCGAATACGGGCGCACCTCCGCCGAAGAAGGCGGCCCCATCCGCGGCGTCATCACCACCGGCGGAAACTTCAAAAACCCCGAGCAAGCCCGCGAAGTCCGCCAGCGTTGGGGCGAGGCGTGGAACGATGCCCGCAACGGCACCGGCCTCGCCATCTTCGAGGGCAACGACATGAAAATCCACCCCATCACCATGTCCATGCGCGATGCCCAATTCATCGAGCAAATGAAATTCTCCGTCGTCGAAATCTGCCGGATTTTCAACGTCCCCCCCCACATGATCCAGGAGCTCGAACGCGCAACCTTCAACAACATCGAGCACCTGTCCCGCCAATTCTACACCGGCACCCTCGTCCCGTGGATCACCCGGTTAGAAGCCACCCTCGACCACTGCCTCCTCACCCGCGCCGAGCGAAAAGCCGGCTACCGCATCCGCCACAACGCCGAAGGCCTCCTCCGTGGAGACCTCGCCAGCCGGTCGGACTCCTACCAGAAACAAATCTCCGCCGGCGTCATGACTCCAAACGAAGCCCGCGCCCTCGAAGACCGCCCCCCCATGGAAGGCGGCGACTCCCTCATGTTCCCCACCAACCACATCCCCCTCACCGCCGCCCTCACCACCCCACCGCCAAACACCAATCCCGCACCATGAAACTGCACCGCCCAATCAGCCTCCCCGCCCTCGCCGCGGCCCTGCCCATCCAAAACACCGCCCGCCCCCTCCTCATCGCCGACGAGGAACTCGATGCCGTCTTGAAGGATCGCAAAGCCCCCAAAGCCAAACTCGCCACCGTCCCCGAAAACGGGTGCCCCCAATGGCTCAACCTCTCCACCACCGGAAAACGCGCCGTCCTCTCCATCTACGACGAAATTTCGTGGTGGTCCGGAAACGACGCCGCCACCTTCCGCCAAACCCTCAAAGCCCTCGACGTCGACGTCATCGAGGTCCGCATCAACTCCCCCGGCGGCTCCGTCTTCGAAGGCGTCGCCATCTACAACATGCTCGTCGCCCACCCCGCCGCCATCGAGGTCCACATCGACGGCCTCGCCGCCTCCATCGCCTCCGTCATCGCCTTGGCGGGCGAAGAACGCCACACCGCCGAGAACGCCCTCTGGATGATCCACAACCCATCCCTCGACCTTCGCCGTGCCGAGGCAAAAGACCTCCGAAAAATGGCCGACGTCCTCGACAAAGTCAAAGACTCCATCCTCAACACCTACGTCACCGCCACCGGCCTCGACCGTGCCGAACTCTCCCTCCTGATGGACGAGACCACCTATCTAACGGCAGACGAGGCCATGGAAAAAGGCTTCTCCACCCACCTCACCAAACCCATCGCCGCCGCCGCCCTCTGGGATCCGGAAAACTACGACCTGCCGGAAACCGCCCGCGCCCTCGGCAAGCCCCCCAAAGCCCCCACCGCCCCCGGCGAAAAAACCGACCCACCACCACCCCCGGCCCCACCCGCCACCCAAGGCACCGTCGAAGACGTCGCCGCCGCCCGCGAACGCATCGAGGCCCTCCGGAAACTGCATGGACTCTGAAACCCTCAACCTCCTCCTCGCCGCCATCGACGACCTCGCCGGATCCAACCGCGAACTTGCCGAAAGCAACCGGGACCTCGCCGCCGCCATCCGGCAAAGCACCGCCGCGGAAACCGGCGGAGACCCCCCCACCATGACAGACGAAGACGAATGAACCCTGGCGAACTCAACACCAAGCTCATCCTCCAGGCCCCCACCACGGCCAAGGATGACCTTGGCCAGCCCCTTCCCGGGTGGTCGGACATCCGCGTCCTCATGGCCAAGCGCATGCCTGGCAAACCCCAGGCCGAAGCCACCGCCGGAGACCGCCAGACCGAAGGCCGCAAGTGCCTCTGGAAAATCCGCACCCAGCCCTTCCTCACCCTCTACCGCGCCGGCTACCGCATCCTCGAAACCTCCCGCCCCGGCTTCCCGGCCACCGTCTGGGGCATCGATGGCTTTGCCGAGGCAGACATGACCCGGGGCAACTACCTCCTCCTCACCACCTCCACCCCATCCGAACGGGGCGAATGAAATCCCCACCCAGTTCCCAAACCCACACCCGCCACCCACTCTCCCGCCATGGACAAAAACGAATTGATCCGCATCATCTCCGCCAAAAAAGAGGAGCTCAAACCAAAGCTCGCCGCTTACGAAGACCTCACCAAAAAAGCGGTCGACGATAAGGGCCAGCCTCGCGCATTCACCGCCGAGGAATTCCAACTTCACGAGCGCATCGGCTTGGAAATCAACCAATGCAACTCGGAAATCCTCGGGGCCAAATCCGCCCTCAAGGCCACCGAATTGGTCGACGCCGCCGATGAGAAAACCGCCAGCGACTTCGGCCTCTCCGGCCCAAGCAAACTGCCGCATGCCTCGGATGAATACCGGGAGAACTTCTACAACTTCATGGCTGGCGGTGCCAAGAACGGCGCTCCGCTCTGGGAAATGACCCGCGGCCACGACATCCAAAACATCACCGGCACCTCCCCTTCCACCGGATCCGTCCTCGTCCCGCGTGAATTGGAACGTGCCATCCGCCAGGAAGCCGCCCGCCTCTCGCCGCTCCTCGGTATCTCCAGCGTCCGCACCATCGCCACCCGCGCTTCCCAGATTCCGTTCCTTGCGGACCTCGGCGTCCTCGCCCCTCGTGCGGAGGCGGAAAGCTACGTCCTCACCGATCCGGTGATGTCTGGCAAAAACCTCGACATCTTCAACTTCGGCGGCCTTTTCCCCGTCTCCATGGAGCTCCTCGAAGATGCCTCCGAACTCGAAGCCGCCTTCGCCCGCCTCTGGGGCCGTGCCGTTGCGGACACCGTCGAGGAATACGGCCTCAAAGGTGCGGGCGGTCAAACCGCATTCAAAAACCTTGCCGGCGCGGACGTCACCCTCACCATCAGCGGGAAAGTCCCTCCCGGCATCCTCACCCTGGCGGATACCATCGTCGCCGTCGTCGCCGCTGGCGCCCACAACGCCATCACCTCGGATGACATCATCAAGCTGGCCCAAGGCGTGAAAGCCTCCGCCCGCATGAATGGCACCTACTTCCTCGGCGGCGATTTCGAGACCCGCGCCCTGCTTTTGAAGGACTCCACCAACCGCCCCTTGTGGATGCCGTCCTTGGTTGCCGGTCAACCCGCCACCCTCAACGGCAAGCCCTACGTCGTCTCCGATCGCATCGCCAACGTCGGAGCCTCCGCCGTCTCCGCCCTCTTCGGTGACTTCTCGGACCACGACATCGCCATCCGCCGCGGCATCACCATCGGCACCTCGGACCACTTCTACTTCGGAAACAACATGCGGGCCGTCAAAGGGGACATCCGCATGGGTGCCGGAGTCGCCCGCAACCTCTCCATTGGCAAGCTGGTCCACCCAGCCGCCCCATAATCTCCAGGCGCATGTTGGAAATGAGGGAAGGCCGGCCGGGCAACCGGCCGGCCTTTTTCTCATCCCACCCGCCACCGTTAGAATCCGTTAGAATCCAATCCCATGGCCAAGAAAACACCACCCGCCGAAGAAACCGCCGCCGCCGAAGTCATCGACAACCCCGCCGTCGTCGAGGCGCAAGCCGTTGAAACCACCCTCCCCGCCGCCCTCGAAAACGGCGGACTCGTCACCCCCTCCATGGCATGCTCCGGCTTTGCTGTGGCAGAAACCCCCGCCCCGGAACCCGCTCCCGCCGAATAATGGCCAAGCCCTCCATCTCCCTCGCACGGCTCAAGGAACATCTCCGCGTCGATCATGACGAGGACGATGCCTCCCTTGCCCTTTTCCTCGAAGCGGCCATCGATCGCACCTTGCAGGAAATCAGCCTCGCCGGGGTGTTGGAGGGAACCCGCTTGGATCCGGTCACCGCCCGGGAATCCAAATTCGGCTACCCCGTCGCCAGCGTCTCCGCCGTGTCGAAAAACGGCACCGCCATTGCGTCCGGATCATGGACCCTCACCGGGAACTTCGATACCGGCCACACCCTCACCATCGCGGAAGGCGCGTGGGATGCGGCCGCCGAGTGGGAATGCGCGTGGACTCCCGGCATCGATCCGTTGCCTGCGTGGTTCATCATCGCGGCCCTCTTCCTCGCCACCCACTACTACGAGAACCGGTCCACCGTCGTCATCGGCCAACGCGTCGCCGCCTTGCCGCTTCCCCAAGGCTTCGAGGCCCTTTGCCGCCCGCATCGCCGGGTCTGGTTTGCATGAGCACCGGCACCGTCAAAGTCGAAGGCCTGCGGGAACTCCGGAAAAGCATGGACCGGCTGGAAACCAAGCTGCAAAAGCGCATCTACCAGAAAGCGGCGGGCAAGGCTGGGCGATTGGTGGTGCAAGCCGCCAAGGCCAAGGTCCCGCGCAACACCGGCACCCTCTCCCGCTCCGTCACCGCCCGCGTTTCGTCGAAACCACGGCAAGGCCTCTTCGGCGTCAAGGTCTCCGTGCGCGGGGGCCTTTTTGCCTCCAATCGCACGGCAAACCGCAAAGGACGGCAGGGGAAAGACTACAAACCGGACGCCGTCGAAAGGTACTACCGTTTCGTCGAAACCGGCACCAAATACCACCCCGCCCAAGCCTTCCTCCTCCCATCGCTGGAAGACCAGCGGGGACCCATCCTCGAAGTGTTCAAACGAGAAATCGCCGCCGGCATCGAATCCCACCGCCCATGACCTCCAACCAAGCCTCCGCCTGGCTCCTCGCCGAGCTCCGCCTCGCCCTTCCCGGCGTGGGCGATCGCATCTTCCCGGATGCAGCACCGGAAGGCACGGGGAACCCCTGCGCCATCTACCAGGCCATCGATGGGGAAAACGACTCCCGCCTCGATGCCGGGGAGGAAACCAAGGGCTTCATCGCCTACCAGGTCCGCCTCTACGCCACCACCCGCAAAGCCGCCAACTACCTCCGCCAATCCCTCCGCACCGCCCTTACCAACCGCGAACCGGCGGACCTCCCCGGCTGGCGTCTCACCGGCACCGCCTACGCCAACGGGGAAGACACCTTCGACCCCAAGCTCAAGGAATACGGGGCCACTTGCTTGGTCGAGGTGCATGGCGAGTGATGAACCGCCCGAATGCTTGAACCGGCATCTCTCCCCTTGGCGGGGGAGTTGCCACGGTGGCGGCCATGAAAGGCAATTGCACCCGTCTTCAAGTTTTCGTTGGAAGCAACACTTGGCTCACCATTTCCGACCGCGTCTCCATCACCGGCCCCGGCCTTTCGCGGGAGACGGTGGAGGAGGAATTGACTTTGGATTGTGGTGAGGGCGGAGCCTCCACCACCAAGAAAAAGGCCCCGGGCACCCGTGAATTCGGGGATATTTCGGTGGAAACCCTTTGGAACCCGGCGGACAACGTGGGCACCCGCCAAGTGATTCTTGCCATTGCGGCCGGCACCGTTTCCGGCGCGGGCAATGCCACCCTCACCCTCACCAACGTGGGTCTCCCCGGCTCGCCGCTTGCCGTTTCCGTTCCCGTGGCAAACGGCGACACTCCGGCGGTTTGGGCGGCCAAGGCGCGGGCGGCGCTCGCCGCCAACACCGTCATCAACAACGTCTGGGCGGTGGGTGGCACCGATACCGTCATCCGCCTCACCCGCCGCTTGCAGGACGGCGGCATCGCCCATGCCAACGACGGCACGGCCAACCTTGCGATCGCCACCGGCACCGCCACCGGCATCACCGCCGCCCCATCCTCCACCATTTCTCCGGCCGGTGTGGCTGGCTACGTGAACGAGGAAAACCACCACCTCTTCAAATCCCATTTCGACAACGAAACCGCCACCTTCTGGCGCATCGTCCACCCGAATTCCCAAAAAAGCGGCGTCCTCGTTCACGCCACCGTCAAGGAACTGGGAGAGCCAAGTTTCACGCCAAACGAAACCGTCAAGCGGACCTTCGTTTTGGAGCCCACCGGGGAGTTTTTGTTGGAGGGCTCGAACATCGAGACCGCCGCCTTCCCGCCAGACGTTCCCGCCCCGGTGAACTTCTGGGGCAAAGACTGATTTGCGGCCACGCAATAACCGGCGCGGCGGGTCCTTCCCGGGGGGGATAAGTTGACCCGCCCGCCATCCTTTTCCAACCGAACATCCCCCCACCCATCCCTCCCATGAAACAGAAATTGATATTGAAAATCCGCCAGTTGCGGGCCTTGCAAGATGACTTCGGCATCGAGAACATTCTCCAGCCCTCCGCCGAGGACATGAAGAAAATGCTGTCGATTGGGTTCTTAACGGAATTTGTGAGCGTCGGCCTAAGCCACCTCCCGGAAAACGAACGGCCGGATTTGGATGAGATGGAGCTTTCCGAGTTGGTGAGCTACTTTAAGACCTGGCAATCCGGGGAGGCTGCCGAGGGAAAGCCGCCGGAATAGACGGCGTTTGGGCCGTGCTGCATGTGGAGACGGGGATTTCCCGGGCGGACTTCGATGAGCTTGACGGGTCCACCTTGGCCGCGTTGCAGGATCGTTTGATGGAAAGGCAGAAGCGGGAGCTTCGGCGCGAGGCGGGGCTTTATGCGCTTCTGTGCAATCTGTTAGGCGGCGGGAAGAAGACGGTGAAGCCGGAGGATTTCTTGCCGGAGAACTTCGATGGGGAAATCGATCCGGAGAAGGCGGCGGCGGCTCTTGCGCGTTACCATGAAGCGCAGGCCGCCGCGGCGGAGGATGCCGGTTAGATGGCGTAGGGGGCGATGGTGCCGCCTGCCTCGGCGATGATTTTTTGCCATTGGAAGGCATTCCCGGAAGCGGAGGCCGGGGTGGGGGAGGCTCCGGCGCCGTTGCCGAAATCGGTGTTTGCGGCGAAGAGGCCGGCGCGGACCCATGAGCCGGTGGTGGAGTTTGCGGCCAGGGATGGAGCGGAAAGGGAGAGGCGGGTGGCGAGGGGCACGGTGTTCCCGTCGATCGCGCAAGTGAGCATTTGAGCGGACCGGTCCCACCGGATGGCAAAGCGGCATCCTTGTCCACTCGCTACGCCGTTCGCGGAGGCGAGGGGAACCCAGCGGGAAAAGGTGGTGGTGGTGCCATCGCAGACGAAGAGGCGGACAAATTCCTGCCCACCGAAGCCGAGGCCGATGGAGGTTCCCCACGCGAAATGCAGGCCAAAGATGCGTTGCGTGAGGCCCGCCAGGGTGTTGAAGCCGGTGGTGGAGGTGCCGAAGGCAAGGAAGGCTTCCAAACCGGCGACGAGGGTGACGTTGCGGAATCCGCCGCCGGCAATGAAGAGGTCGCCGACGTCCGGGCGAAGGGTGCTATCGCCCAAGGAAAGCAGGCACGGGCGGCAGTTGACATGGCCGAGGGCGGCGGTGGAGGCGAGTTTGAAGCCCCGCTCGGAATCGACGGTGGGGGCGGCGTAGGTGGAGGTGACGACGTCGTCGAGGGTCCGCCCGTTGTGCCACGTTTCCACCACGCGCTGGGCGGCGGTGAGGGCGAAGAACCGGTGCCGCTCCTGGGTGAGCATGGCTCGGGTGAGCGGGCCGGATCCGGCGCGGCCGCCGCCGCTGCGGAAGTCATTCACGGCATGGAGGAACTGGCCCACCTCGAAGCGATGCGCGGCGGTGGACCGGTGGATTTCGTCGAATTGTTTCCAGACCTTCGCATTGGTGGAGGCGTTGTAATCGTCCGGGCGGATGAGGGCGGGGACGGACTCGCCATCGGTGCCGGCGGTGAGGACGTAGGTGGAGGTGGTGCCGGAGATGGTGATGTCCCAGACGGTGCCCACGGGGAGGGAGGTGGTGGCTTGGCCATCGAGGGCGGTGCCAGCCCCGCCGGTGAGGGCGGTGATGGAGGGCTGGGCGGTGGGGGCCACGCCGTTCATCGTGGTTAGCCATGGCCCGCCGAGGTTGAGCCGTTTGCGTGCGAAGTAGGCGACGGGGCGGGACCGGGTGAGGCCTAGGACGGTGGCGTTGATGGCATCCGAGGTGAGGGCGTTCTCGATGCGGCGGTGGGGCTCCTCGAAGTAGACTTGTGCCAGGCGGGCGGCGGTGAAGGCATCAAAGAAGCGGGCGTAGTTGGTGGCCGCGTTGTTTGCCTCCGCGCCGACATTGGTGGCCCGCTGGGCGTGGATGACGAGCGGGGTGTTGAGGTTGGCCAGGAGGGCGAGGTAGACGGGATTCCAAACGGTGTTGGAGGAGCGGAGGCCGGGGAGCTGGTCGTCCATGGTCGTCGATCCTTTGGAGGAGGAAATCCACCCCACGCCGGAGCCGGAGAGGAAGGCGTAGCCGATGAGGCGGACGGCGGCGGATGAGGCGGCGGCGGCGATGGTGAAGGCGGCAAAGGGCTCGGGCACGGCAAGGTCGAGGAAGCCGAGGGCCTCGCTGCCATTGGCGGCGCTGGCGGTGGCGGTGACGTTGGCGAATTGGGTTTGCGTGAGGGTGGCGGTGATGGTGCCGGCACCGCTTTCCCGGACGTAGAAAACGCGCACGGTGCGGATGCCGTTTTCCAGCGGGATGACGTTGCGGCCGGTGGAGATTTCCGCCTCGGGGATCATGCCGGAGGGAAGCCAGGAGAGGCCCGAGGGCTCGGGGACGGTGACGGTGTAGGAGCCGCCTGCGGGGAGGTTGATGAGGCCGGCATTGGGGAGGATGGTGTAGTCGTTTGGCAGGGTGGCGGCTCCGCCGGCGAGGGTGCCGATGTTTGCCTGATTCCAGGAGATGCCGAGGTTTCCGGAGAAGAGGATGCCCACGCCGTATTTCGCGGCGAGGTCGATGAGGAACCAGTTTGCAACGTATCCGGGCATGGAATCGCCGAAGCCGGTGAGGGTGACGCGGTGGGGCGCGGCGGGCGTGGCGTCGTCGAAGCCTTGGAAGGCGTGGAATGCGGCATTCAGCGCGGCGGGTTTGAGGAGGATGGGCTCCTCCCGGATGGCAAGGGCGGCGATGGAGGTTTCTGCGGCGGTGACGTCCGCATCGAGCGCGGCGAGGGCGGAGGTGCGGGCGTAGCGGGTGTCTGCCTCGGTTTTGTTCCAGTATTCGGAGCCGGGGGTGGGCGGGGCGGAGAGGGAGGAGGATTCGGAGTGGTCCTCGATGACTTCGATTTCGGAGCTGCAGTAGGTGTTTTTGAGGCCCGCCGGGTCTTCGTGGCGGACGATGATGCGGTAGTGGCCGGGAGCGAGGGCGGCTTCGGCATCGGTGAAGTCGGCAAAAAGAAGGGCTTTCACGCCGCCATTCCAATCCGCGGCGGTGAAGGTGGCGTCGCAGTCCGCCTCGCCAAATTCCTTCCGCATGACGGCGGCATCGGAGGGGCCGGCGGTGAGGTTTTTTACCTCAACGATGAGGGTGCCGATGTCCCCGGCGAGCAGGTGCTGGCCGTTGTCGGTGACGGCGATTTCGAAGCGGACGTCGGATCCGCGCCACCAAAAAATGCGCTGGCCGGTGAGGGCGTCGGTGATGTTGCGGAGGGGGAGCTTGGACTCGGCGAGGAAGCGAACGCGGTGCATTCTTTTAAAGTGATCAGTGGGCAGTGATCAGTGAGCAGCGGGGGCGGGGGGTTGGGGGGATTCGGGATTGGAAATTTGGGTGGGGAGTGGTATGTGGCGGAGGTGAATACGGGTTTTGCTTTTTGGCGGATGGTGTGGGAAGTGGTAAAGGATTTGTGGGAGTGGTGGCGGAAGAGGGGTTAGAGAATTCCGGAGATGAGGGTGGCGGATTGCCAGGGGCTTGTGGTGGAGTCGTCGTAGTTGCCGCGGACTTCGGCGGTTTCCAGGGTGTGGGAGACGTAGGTGTGGCCGCCGGGGATGGTGAAGGTGACGTCGACGGTGTAGCCTTTGGTGGGGATGAGGCCGAGGACGGTGACGGAGTCGGTGACGTTGACGGTGTGGATGTGGTCGGTGGTGCCGTCGTTGGTGACGATTTCTACGGTGAGGCGGAATTCGATGAGGTTGAGGACTTTGAAGGCGCTGGCGGGGTTGTCTGCGGTGAAGACGTAGTCGGCGGAGAAGTTGGGGGTGGTGATGAGGTTGCGCTCGTCGACTTCGAGGTTGTCGAAGAATTTGGGGCGGATGGAGTCGAGGACGACGGTGCCGCGGACGAGGTCGATTTCGTCGGTGGCGGGGGTCCAGTTGAAGATGGAGGAGTCGTAGGCGGTGAGGTCCAGGCGGACGCCGAGGTGGGTGCCGGTGGGGTTGTCGACGCGGGAGAGGGAGAAGGCGTCGATTTCGTAGGGGGCGGAGGCGATGCCGAGGTCGGGCGCGGTGTAGGTGATCACGTCCCCGGGGCGGACGGTGTAGGCGCGGAGGTCGAAGTCGAGGGAGAGGGTTTGGCGGGCACGGGCGCGGCCGAGCTCGATGCGGGCGATGCGCTGGGCCATGGTGTGGCTTGTGGTGAGGGGCAAGTCGATTTCGAGATGGTTCTCCTGTCCCTCTGTGGCGATGGCGGCTTCGTTGCGGTAGCCGGGGTAGGAGGTGGGTTGCCATTCGGTGGCATCGATGAAGTTGCCGCGGACGGCGTTGGGGAGGCTCCGGTCTGGCTTTTCGAAGGCGATGGCGTAGGGAGCGAGGACCATGGATTCGTCGAAGGCGGCGGCGGTGGTTTTGGGGGCGCCGGCCTCGATGATCCATTTTCCGGAGGAGTAGCGGATGGCGCCGGCCATGGACCGGGCGAGGGTGCGGAGGTTTTCGTCGTGGGAGACTTCGGCGCCGATGACGCCGTTGCATTCATAGCGTTTTTCGGTGCCGCCGGCTTTGAGGGGGACGAGTTGGTCGCAGATGTTGGCGGCGGCGATGAGGGCGGCTTCGTCGATGGATGAGGGGGGGAAGGCCATGATGTTGACGAGGTAGTCGCGGGCGCAGAGGGCGGGGTTGTTGCTCCATGCGGTGAGGCCGGTGCGGGGATCGAGGATTTTTTTGCCGCGGATTAGGGCACCGAATTCGGGGGACTGCCCCTCCCATGACATGCCGAATTCGAGGGTGACGACGTAGAGGGCGGCGATGCCTGCCCAGCGGTCTGTCTCTTCGATGATGGAGCCGAGGGAGATGTCGTAGAGGGCGGATTGGCGGACGTCCTGGGCGGTCCGCATTTTTTGGCCGATGTTTTGCGAGGCGGTGCCTTTGAATGGCCAGAGGATGACGTTGCCGGCGTAGGGTCCGGTGACTTGGCCGTAGAAGTCGGACTCGGTATCGAGGAGGACGGGGAGTTCGTCTTTTAGGACGTAGAAGGCTTCGAAGGCGTCGATTTCGTGGGAGGCGATGCCGATGAGGAGGTGGGCCTCGAATTGGTCGCGGTTGGTGGCGAAGAGGATGGGACCGGCGACGCGGGCGCGGCCGTAGACGATGCGGCGGGGGGTGAGGGCTTGGCGGAAGTTCCGGTAGGCGTTGCGCTGGTTGGATTCCATTTGGGCCCGCTCCGCTTGCTTTTTTTGGTCGCGGGCGGTTTTGACGGAGACGGCGACGGAGGCGGCGGCGACGGCGATGTTGACGGCGGTGCCGATGGCGGCGGCGGTGCCTGCGGAGGCTCCGGCCCATGTGGCGATGGCGGCGACGGCGGCTCCTATGCTGGCCATGTGAGGGCGCTTTTGGCGTGGTTTGGGTGAAGCTGTAAGGCACCGGTGCAGCCGAAGGGCTGGGCGTGGATGGTGCCACTGTGGAAGATGCCGGGGTGGTCGACGTCGGTGAGGACGATGTCGCCTTGTTTGAGGGAGGCGATGGGGGTTTCTTGCCAGCCGTGGTTGAGGAGGTGGACGCGGATGGCGGCGCAGACGGAGCCGGTGGTATGGCGGCCGAGGCCTTGGAATTTGGTGGCGTAGGTGCCGGAGAGGTTTTGGAGGTGGTTGGAGCCGGTGAGGAGGTCCGCCCATTGGGCGATGAGGGTGACGCAATCGTGGGTGCCGGGGCGGTAGGGTTTGGCCGCGGCGGTGGTGAGGAGTTCGTCTAGGGATTCTAGGGATTCTAGGGACATGGGGGTGAGTGGAGAGTGATCAGTGATCAGTGATCAGCGGGAGAGGAAGAGGGGGGGATTCGGGGGATTTAGGAGAGTGAGCAGTGGGGAGTGATCAGTGAGCAGCGGGAGAGGGTCGCGGTTAGATTCGGATGTTGAGGTCTTGCATGTTGGCGATGAAGCGGAGGCCGGTGTCGTCTGGGTGGAGTGCGCGTTGGTGGGGGTCTGTGTAGAGTGCGCCCCAGGAGTCGCGGAGGCGGGAGAGTTCGTTGGCGATGGTGACGCGGATGGTGGAGGAGGCGGTGTCTCGGTTGAGTTGGAGGGTGTCGATGGTGCCGCGGAGGAGGAGGTCGGTGCCGATGAGGGTGGGGTTGTCTGTGAGGGTGAAGAGGGCGAGGTGGATTTCGGCGGCGCGGCGTTTGAAGATGAGGTCTTTGACGGTGGAGAGGGTCTCGCTGGGGATGTGGGTGAGGGTGAGGTTGATGGTGCCGGCGCGGACTTCGCTGTATTCTTCGACGGGATCGACGCCGCCAAGGGTGCCGATGCCAAGCCAGAGGTGGCCATCGTGGGAGAGGGGACCGACTCCGGACCAGACGCGGAGGGGCTGGCCCTCGAAGTCCAGGTAGACGAGGATGGCAGGGGCGACGGCGTTTTGGGCGACGGCGGCGGCGAAGGATGGGTGGAGGTCGCGCATGGTGAGAGAGTGAGGAGTGGTCAGTGATCAGTGAGCAGCGGAAGAGGTGGGGGTTCGGGTTGGACGCCGAGGGTGGCGCGGTTTTTGGAGTCGAAGGTGTAGCAGCGGACGCTGATGCCTTTGGGGGCGGTGTGTGCGACGCGGCGTAGGGCGGAGAGGAGGAGGCCGACTTCGTGTTTTTTGTTGGCTTGTTGGGGGGTGGGTTTGACGATTTCGCGGAGTTTGCCTTTGGTGAGTTCGAGAAGGCCCCAGGATGGCGGGAGTTCTTCGGGCCGGATGAGGCCGGCGGGGGCGCAGAAGTAGCGGAGGGAGCCCATGCCGTTTTGAGGGATGCGGCGGAAGCTCTTGTGGCGGTCGGCAAGGAAGTCCGCCCGGGATGCTTTGCACTCGATGAGGGTGGAGTAGGTGCTATTCCAGCCGATGGCGTCTGCGGTTTCCGGGCCGCCGTGGGTCATGTCTGTGATGACGACGGCGCATCCTTTTTTGCGGAGCCATGCGGCGGCAAGGGGGATGAGGGCGGCGTGGATTTCTCCACCGGATGGGGGGCAAGTGGTTTGAGCGGTTTGCATGGGGGGGGTTAGGCGATGAGTTCGGGAGTGAGGATTTCTTGGGAGCCGGTGAGGGCGGTGGTGTAGGGGGTGGTTTGGTTGGAGGCGTCGAGTTCGTAGGAGGGGAGGTCGCTTAGGTAGCGGAAGATGCCTTGGGGGCGGTGGGTGATGAGGGGGGTGGCGGTGGCGAGGGGGAGCATGATGCGGGGGAAGATGGAGAGGGTGGCGGTGCCGGTGGCGGAGGAGTTGGCATCGGTGGTGATGCGGGCGAGTTGGTGGCCGATTTGGATCCAGTCTCCGGCTTTGAGGATGCCGGGGGTGGAGGGGGTCCAGCCGGTGGTGGAGATTTGACGATCGCCCGCGGCGGCGGCGGCGGAGAGGACGGGGGTGCCGGTGGCACGGCCTAGGGGTTTGCATGCGGCGGGATCGTGCATGCGGAAGGTGTTGAGGTTGCCTTCGAGGCGGAGGAAGAAGCCGATGGCGATTTGGGCTTCCCGGCGCGTCATTTTGGCGAGGCGCATGGTGAAGGACCAGCGTTCGAGGGTGCCGCGTTGGGTTTGGATGTGGCCGGAGAAGGGGGAGGCGGCGATGCCGTGGTTAGTCTCGATCGTCCAGGAGATGGAGATGGCGCGGAGGAGTTCGGGGGGTAGGTCGATGATGGGCATGGGTGGTGGGAGTGAGCAGTGATCAGTGATCAGTGAGCAGCGGAAGAGGGTTGCAGTTTGACGAGGTGGCCTGGGATTCTGGATTTTTCGAGGATCAAAGTGTTGAATGGATCGTAGGAGATGAGGGCGTGGGGGCCGCCTGCATTCATGGGTGCGCGGGATCCGTCGACGTGGTGGAAGTGGAGACGGCCATGGAGGAAGAGGATGGCGTGGGCTTTTGGCCAGACGTGTTCTTTCCATGCGGTGGTTTCTGTTCTGGCGAAGACGAGGGCGGTGGCGTTTCGATGTTCGGCGCAACGGGCCAGCCATTTGCCGGTTTCTTGGCCGTAGGGCGGATTACACCAGACGCGGCCTTGCCATGGCTGAAGGAGGCCGTCATCGAGGATGGTGAGGTGGTGGATGGCGGTGGGCCACGGGCGGGTGATGGGGGCGCATGGATCGAGGTGGAAAGGGCCAAGGGCGTTGAGGATTTCCGGCGGGGTCAGCCATTCGTCTTTGCCAGCTTTGGCGCTTTGGTGGGAGCCGATGGCCCGCGGTTTTTTGTCGGTGGTTTGCATGGGGGGATTGGTTATTGGCCGAAGGCGGAGGCGTAGGAGCCGCCGCGGGCGATGAGGTCCGGGATGATTTGGATGATGTTTTGTTGGACTTGGGGGAGGATGCGGGAGAGTTCTTCGCGGGAGACGCCGGGTTGGAGGGTGATGGGGACGGTGAGGTTGACTTGGGGGGTTTTGCGTTTGGTGGCGGTGGCGTGGATCCGGGTGTGGTCGATGACGGTTTCTTGGGGGTGGAGGAGGGCGAGGCGGCCGCCACGGCCGTCCATGCCGCCGGTGCGGGGTCCGGAGCCGGTGTAGCCGCCGCCTTCGAAGGAGCCGAAGGCTTTGAAGACGGAGCCGGCGAGGTTGCCGAGGGAGCCCCAGATGGAGCCGCCGCCGGAGGTGGTGCCGCCACCGGTAAAGATTTTTCCGACGCCTTCCCAGAGGGATTGGATGGCTTTGCGGAGTTGGGCGGAGGCAAACTCGGCAATCATGGTGCGGACGAGGCCTTTGACGCTGATTTCGCCGGTGTGGATGAATTGGTCGAGGGCTTGTTGGGTGTTCCGCAAGGAGATGGACCAGGCGGATTCGAAGTCTTGGGCGGGATATAGGGAGAGGCCTTGGAAGGCGGCGGTGGGGTCTCCCCCGGCGCTGCCGGGGGTGAAGGTGGGGGCGAGGAGTTGGCCGTTTTTGCCGAAGGTTTGGAGGGCGGTGGAGGCGGGGTCGATGCCGTTGGTGATGAGGGCTTGGAAGTGTTTTTGGCCGAGGTCGGTGAGGTCGGTGAGCCAGGAGTTTCCAACGGCGCGGTCGGTTTCTTTTTTGCCGACTTTGCCGAAGTTGGTGAGGGCTCCGGCGGCTTTGCCGATGCCGGAGGTGAGGGCGGTGAGGTGGGCGTTTCCTTTGGTGGCGAGGGTTTGGAGGGAGGTGCCTACGGAGCCGATGGAGCCGGTGACGGCGTTGATTTTGGAGGTGATGGAGTCGAGGACGCCGGTGATGGTGGCGCCGATGGTGGTGACGGTGTCCCGGATGCCGCCGAAGAAGTTGGCGAAGCCGGCGCGGAGGCGGTCTCCGGCGGCGAGTTGTTCGTCGATCCAGGTGCGGAATTTGTTGAGCCATTCTCCGAGGACGAGTTCGATGGCGGGGATGGCTTCGTTGAACCAGGCGAGGGTGTTGGTGCCGATGATGGTGAGGCCTCCGAGGTAGTCTTCCCAGAATTTGGCGCGGGCGTTGGCGCGGGCTTGCATGGCATCGGCATTGGTCATGCCGGCGGTGTCGATGGCGGTGATCCAGTCGATGATGGGGGCGGCGTAGGTGCCGATGATGCCGGAGAATTCGGCCCATTCTTGGGAGAGGGCGGTGAGTTCGGTGGTGTTGTTGGCGCGGTAGTTCTGCAGGCCGGTTTGGATGGCGGTGAATTCGGCGAGGATTTGGTCTTTGAAGGCGAAGGCGGCGAGGGCGGCTCCGGTGAGGGCAAGGCCCCATGGGCCGAGGAGGAAGGTGGCGGCGAGGCCGAGGC
Organism: Verrucomicrobiaceae bacterium; assembly: GCA_005787565.1. Taxonomy (GTDB): domain Bacteria; phylum Verrucomicrobiota; class Verrucomicrobiia; order Verrucomicrobiales; family Akkermansiaceae; genus Luteolibacter. The sequence goes on from SYAP01000242.1 coordinate 24,097, forward strand.
CTTTGGTGAGGATGGGGATGACGCCGGCGATGGTGGTGAGGCCGAAGGCGAGGGCGGGGGCGGAGGCGGCGGCGAGGGTGAGGCCAATGCCGAAGTTTTTTACCCATGCGGGGAGGTCTGAGGCGCGGCCTAGGAGGTCCGCGCCGCGGGTGGCGAGGGTGGCGAGGCCATCGAGGAAGCCGCCTTGGAGAAGGGAGATGCCGGCGGTTTCGATGGCGTTGCGGAATTTGGCAAGGGCTCCGTTGACGCCGGTGGTGCGGGCTTCTGAGAGGCGCTCGGCGGCGGTTTTGTCGTTGGTGGCGAGGATGTAGTCGCGGAGGCCAGCGGCTCCGGATTTGGTGAGGACGGCGGCGGCGCGGTAGGCATCTGTGCCGAAGATGGTTTGGAGGGAGCTGGTGCGCTGGGCTTGGGTGAGACCTCGGAGGCGGGTTTGGAGGATTTCGGAGATTTGGGTGATGTCTTTGATTTTGCCTTGGGAATCGGTGAAGGAGATGCCGAGTTTTTCCATTTCGTCCGCGGCTTCCTTGGAGGAGGGGACGAGGCGGAGGAGCATGGTTTTGAGGGAGGTGCCGGCATCGGATCCTTTGATGCCGTTTTGGGCGAGGAGGGCAAGGGCTCCGGAGGTTTGTTGGAGGGTGAGGCCGGAGAGGTTGGCAACGGCGGCGACTTGGGAGAGGCCTTGGGCAAGGCCATCGACGGAGGCGGTGGAGGCGATGGAGGCACCGGCGAGGGAATCGGCAATGGAGGCGGCATCGGCGGCGGAGAGGCCGAAGGCGCCCATTTGCTCGGCCATGACTTGGGCGGCGCGGGAGAGTTCCATGCCTTCGGTGGCGGCGAGTTGCATGGTGGCGGTGAGGGCACCGCCTGCGATTTGGGCGGGATCCAATCCGGCCTTGGCCAAGTCAAGCATGGCGGCGGCGGCGGCGTTTGCTCCGAAGACGGTGGTTTTGCCCATTTGAAGGGCGAGGTCTGAGAGGGCTTTGATTTGGATGCCGGTGGCTCCGGAGGCGGCGGCGACTTGGGAGAGGGATTGCTGGAAGTTCCCGGCATCGGTGACGGCGTTTGATAGGCCGGCGGTGAGGCTACCGGCACCAAGTAGGGACCCGATGTTGGTGAGGCCGGACATGGACCGTTGGAAGCCGCGGACGCGTTTTTCTAGCCCCCGCTGGAAGGTGTTGAAGCCTTGGGAGAAGGTGCTGGCGTCTAAGCCGAGGCGGACTTGGAGGGAGCCGAGGAGGGCCATGGTGGGTGGTGGGGTTGAGTGATCAGTGGGAAGTGATCAGTGAGCAGCGGAAGAGGTGGTTACGGGTTGCGTTGGAGGTGCATCCAGTCGAAGTCGTAGCAGCGGCCGAGGGACATGAAGCCGTGGGAGGCCCAGAGGTCTAGGAAGTGGGTGTATTCGGGGCGGGCGAAGAGGGCGGTTTTGCGGGTTTGTTTGAGCATGTTGCGGCTGGGATACCAGTCGATGGCGATGCCCCAGGAGTGGGTGGAGGGGGTGGTGCCGCCGCGTTTGTTGCGGACGTTGAGGCAGCCGCCGAAGCGATCGAGGCCGAGGGCTTGGATGCGATCGAGGCCGTAGTGGTTGAGGGTTTCTCGGAGGGCGTTTTCGATGACGGTGACGAGGGACTGGTGGGCGGAGAAGCGGTGGACTGTGGTTTTGAGGTCCCAATCGAGGCGGAGGGGGTAGGGGCTGGCGACGATCCCTTGGTTGGTGCCTTCTTTGCCGTAGCGGGCGCGGAGTTGGGCGGTGGTGGGGGACCAGCATTTGATTTTGCCGGGGGCGGGGGATGGGCGATCGGTGGCGTGTTCCTCATCGGGGCGGATGGGGGCGGGTTGGGCGAGGATTTGGCGGCGGATGGAGTCGGCGGCGGCGGAGGTTTCCGGGCCGTAGAAGGCATCGAAGGGGCCGGGATGGATGGCGCGGAGGCGGGATTCTTTTTGGATGATGGCGGCAACCCAACGGGAGGGGGTGGGTTTGCCCTCGAAGGTCCACGGGATCCATGCGGAGGCGGCGGCGATGGTTTTGGGGCCGATGTGGCCATCGACGAGGAGGTCGGCCCGGCGGCGGGTGTTGAGGATGCCGTGGGCGAGTTTGCGGTTGGAGACGGAGGGGAGCATGGTTGCGGAAGGGGGATTGGGGATTTGTGATTGGAGATTGGGGGAGGGTTAGGCGGCGGTGGGTTCGCGGTCGTAGATGGAGACGATGCCGTCGAGTTTCATGGGGCGGGTTTTTGCGGTGGGGAGGGCGGGGCGCATGCGGGCGACGCAGAAGGCTTGGTTGAATTCGGTGATGTGGTTGGTGCCTGGGGGGATTTCCCATGTTTCGCCGGCGCGGTAGAGGCGGCCGGTGGCGACGTCTAGGATGTGGCCTTCGACGACGTGGACGCTTTCGGTGCCGTCGTGGTGGTGCCAGGGGATGCGGACGGGGATGGGGTGGTTGGTGGTGTCGATTTCGTAGAGGGTGACGTCTTTTTTCTGGGCGATGAGGCGGAGGAGGAGGCCGGTGAGGGGCTCGGAGATGATGGTTTTGTGGAGGGGGATGAAGAGTTCCCGGGAGCCGTCTTGTTGGCGGAAGTCGAGGGTGAGGTAGGTTTCCTCGGGGACGTTTTCAAATTTGCGGAGGAGAAGGTCTCCGGTTTTTTCGAGGATGTTGTGGAGGTCTGTTTGCATTTGCTGGCGGGCGCGGACGATCCATTTGCGGACGAGGGCGAGGATGCCGCCGGCGGTGGTGAGGAGGGTGAAGATGCCAAGGAGGAGCTGGTTCCAGCTCATGATGTGTTCCGCAGGGCTCATGGGGCTTGGAGGGTGGCGAGGTGGAGGTTGAGTTGGGTGCGGACGAGGTTTTTCCATGCGGGGGCCTCGTCGATGACGGTGTGGCCGAAGGGGAGGGTGATGGGTGGGTGGATGGTGGTGGAGGGGGAGGCGGCGCGGAGGGGATGGGCGCGGGGGAGGTCCAGGGTTTGGCGGACGCTGTGGACTTCTGAGACGCCGGGGGGGATGGTGATGGTGGCGGAGCCGGGGAGGAGGGCGCGGATGGCAAGGGGGGCGGGGCCTAGCCAGGCGGGAAGCCATTGGGGACGGTAGACGGGATCGCAGAGGAGCATGAGGGGGATTTGGATGCCAAGTTGGCGGCAGGTTTTGGCGAAGCGGGGGGCGGCGAATCCGGCGCCCCAGGAGTAGGCGACGACGGCGGCGGAGGTGATGTGGGCGCGGGCAAGGTAGTGGGCGAGGCCGGCGACGTCGTGGTCCCACGGGATGGGGGTGAGGACTTGGACGCTAGGGGAGGCGAGGGGGCGGAGGATGTGACGGTGGAGGTCTTCGGTGCCGGTGGGGTGCCGAAGGGATTCGGTGAAGCCGGTGATGGTGACGAGGGCAAGCACGCCGGAAGAGTGATCAGTGGGGAGTGATCAGTGAGCAGCGGGGGAAGGGGGTTGGGGGGATTCGGGGGAGGGGTTATTGGGAGCGGCGGAGTTCGCGGGGTTCTTGGGCGGGGAAGGGGATGAGGTTTGCGAGGGCGGTATCGAGGGGGCTGGGGACGGTGGTTTTTCCGGCGGTGTGGAGGTAGATTTCGGTGGTTTGGAGGTTGGTGTGGCCGAGTTGTTGTGCCGAAGAAACGGATGGTAAAAATTATTTACACTTTTTTCTTGCGGGCGATGTAAAAGCGTTTTACCTTTCTTGCGTTGACGGTGAGCACGACGCGAGCCGCAACCCCAACCACTGAATCCCACGATACCATGACCACCACACTCCCAACCCTCGATCAACTCCGCTCCATGCCACTCTCTGAAGTGCGCGATTTTGAAGGCAAGAAGCGCCCTCGCACCGGAGCCACCAACGCCGTCAAATACAAGATCGCTGACTGCTCCGACGACTACGCTTCCCGCGCCATCGTTATCGACTGGAACGGCGGCAGCGAATCGCCCAACGGCAGCCGCCAGATCATTCGTTCCTGCGATGCTCAGTGGGATCAGTTCATGCACCGCGGCTGCTAATATGACCGCAACCGAATACAAGAACATTCGCATCCAACTCGGCCTTTCGCAGGCCGGGCTGGCCGCCCTTCTGGGCGTCACGCGGGCCACCATCAACGCCCGCGAAGCGGGCAGGACCCCGATCACCGAAGAGGCATCGAGAGCCATCCGCTCGCTGTCCGCCGCCCCCAAATAAGAGGCACAACAAGACACGGATGGACAACCCCACCCCGCCGCGTGTTGGCGCGGTGGGGTTTTTCGTGGGCTGTCAGGGGTGGCGATCATCGGTGTCGGGTGGGGTGCCATCGTTTAGGCGTTAGGCTTCGATGAGGGTGGAGGCTTCGAGGAGGCGGCCTAGGAGGGGGCCGCCGATTTGGGGGGAGATGCCGGAGGTTTTTAGGATTTCTTCGGGGTGTTCGTTTGCACTCCAGAGGAGGGGGAGGTAGTGGGTTTTGCGGTGGTCGATGATTTGGAAGAGGGTGGATTCCATGGTGGGGGTCCAGGTGTTTTTTCCGATGTCGTCGAGGACGAGGATGTCGGTGGTGGAGTAGGTGGCGATGGTGCGTGAGGCGTCGCGTTTTTCGGAGGGGGTGCCGTTCCAGGTTTGGGCGAGGAGGGTTTGGATTTTGGTGGCGGTGGTCCAGGTGAGATGATGGCCTTGGAGGATGAGGTGTTTGGCGAGGAGGGCGATGGAGCGGGTTTTGCAGGCGCCGGGCTCGCCATAGACGCCGAGCCATGGGTGGGCGGGGGTCCATGCTGAAATCTGTGAGTAGAGGGCGGCGTTGAAGTGGGGGTGGGTGGGATCGGTATCCCGCATTTCGGGCGGGATGGTGGCGAGGTAGCGGGCGAAGTTTTTGGCGTGGGCCTCGGTTTGGATGCGGCGGGATTGTTCGGCTTGGTGGGCTAGGTCGGCGGCGTGGGCGCAGGGGGCGCAGAGGGGGACGGGGTAGAGGCGGGGGAAGGTTTGGTGGAGGGAGATTTGAGAGGGGTCGGCCTTTTGGCCGCAGGGGCAAGGGAGAGGAAGGGACATGGGGGATTGGGGATTTGAGATTGGGGGAAGAGGGAGAGGGGTTAGGGTTGCCATTTGGGGAGGGGTTTGCCGGGTTTGGTGGGGGTGGCGTGGCAGATTTCGATGGTGCGGATTTTGGTGGGGGTGAGGTCGCGGGCTTTGAGGCGGGCGATTTCGGCATGTTCGCGGGTGAGGTGGCGGGTGGCGTGGGTGAGGTCGTAGGTGCGGGGGGGATCGCCATCGCCTTGGGTGACGTAGGTGTAGCGGCCTCGGGTGTCTGGTAGGGCGAGGACGTAGGCGGGGTAAAGGGTGAAGTGGTGGAGGTGGCGCTCGATTTCCCGGCCGGGTTTGATGAGTTGGCGGAAGTAGTGTTGGAAGGCGTCTTCGGTGGGGAAGCCTTCGCGTTTCCAGAGGTCTTCGGGTTCGGTTTGGGTGGAATCGTCCGGGACGACGAGGATGCGATCGGAGACGGAGAGGCGGTGGATGGTGACGGGGATGATTTGTTGGACGATGATGGCGCAGATTTCGCGCTGGGGGCTGTTGTAGGGTTTGCCAGTCCATGAGTAGAGCATGGTGGGGGTTTGGAGGGGCCAGGGTTTTTCGCGGATGGTGTGGTCTTTGATGCCGTGGAGGACGGCGGGGGCGAATTGGTGGTGGAGGGGGCGGCGGATCATGGGAAGGGGGATTGGGGATTGGGGATTGGATGATTGGAGATTGGGGAAGAGGGCGGTGGGTTAGCGGGCGCGGCGGCCTAGGGCGGCGGCGACTTCGGCTTGGGTGCGGATGGGTTTGCCGTTGGGGCCGCCGGTGGTTTGGGGAGGGCGGTGGAGGGTGGAGGGGTCGTCTTGCCAGCGTTTGTCGCGGAAGTAGGTTTCGGCGTTTGGGAGGTAGCGGTTTTGTTCGGCGCTGGGGATGGTGCGGAGGAAGGCGGCGGCGGCGCGGGTGCCGAGGAGGGCGCGGAGGGGATCGATTTGGCGGCGGCGGAGTTGGTCGAGGAGGATGGTGAGGGCGTTGGCGATGCGTTCGCGCCGGGGGTATTGGCCGAGGATGAGTTCGGCAATGGGGGCGGGGTCTCCCGGGGGTAAGCCAGCGAGGAGGAGGGCGCAGTGGTCGATTTCGGCTTGGGCGTCGGGCGTTTCGCCTTTGGGGATGGGGGGGGGGATCCGGATGAGGGGAAGAGGAAGAGTCTATGCTCTTCTC
>SYAP01000243.1 GCA_005787565.1 Verrucomicrobiaceae bacterium
GATGAGTTTTTCCGCTTCGTTGAGGGCCATGGCGGTTACCTGGTCCATGTTGTAGTAGCGGTAGGTGGCGAGGCGGCCGATGAAGCTGGTGGCGGGTTCGGCAGCGGCGAGGGCGGCGTATTTCTGATAGAGGGTGCGGGCGTCGGGAGCGGGGATGGGGTAGAATGGCTCATCGGACGGGGTCCAGTCTTTCGGGTATTCGCGGACGATGGTGGTGGCGTCGATTTTTTGGCCGGTGGCGTGTTTGATTTCGACGATGCGGGTGAATGGGACCTCCGGGTCCGGGTAGTTGACTTGCATGGCGGGTTGCCAGAAGCCGGGTTGGCCGGAGATGGAAAGGCGTTTGGCGAGTTGTTCGGGGGTGAAGGATTCGTTTTCGAAGCGGAGGGAGCGGTAAGGGAGGGGGCCGAGGCGGCGGCCGAAGTATTCGTCGATGGCGCCGGTGAAGATGAGGTGTCGGTGGTTCCAGCGTTTGCGAGCTTCGGTGAAATCGGTTCCGAGGTGGATTTGGAGGTTCGGGGAGGCGTCGATGATGCGTTCGAACATGCGGGTGTATCCGTCCGAGGGGAGGGCCTGGAAGGATTCCGTCAGATAGCGGTCGTCACGGTTGGTGCGGATGGGGATGCGGCCGCAGACGGAGGGGTCGAGTTCGCGGGGGTGGCGTTTCCATTGTTTTTGGGTGTAGCCTCTGAAGAAAAGTTCGTAGAATTCGCGGCCGACCTGGTCGAGGATGACGTCCTCGGAGTTGGCGGGGTTCGGATGGGGGATGCGGTTCGAATCAAGCCAAGCGGTGAAGGTTTCGGTGTCGGAGGGTTTTTGCTGAAGCTCCTCGAAGGTGTTGAGGTTGATGGGGAAGGACCAGTAGCGGCCCTTGGTGTGACTTTTGATGGTGTAGCTGACGTTGCGCCAAGTGGTGAAGCGAGAGAGGTAGTCGACGATTTTGGGGGAATTGGTTCGGAAGTAATGCGGGCCGTAGCGGTGGATGAGGACGCCTGCAGCATCGGTGGTGTCGTGGGCATTTCCGCCGAGGTGGTTTCTGCGGTCGGCGACGATGCATTTCCAACCTGCTTGGGAGAGGCGTTCGGCGATGACGAGGCCGGAGAATCCGGCTCCGATGATCAGGAAATCGGTGGAGGCATCTGGCTGCAAGGGGGGAGGGGTGGTTTGTGGGGAGGCACGCTGCCGCCCTTGGTCGATCATCTCGGGAGGGAAATGAAACCTGCGGGCTGGTTTTCAGGGGATTGTGGGGCCGTCATGGACGGTGGGCGGTGATGGAGGGCCAAGGTTGGCGGGGGTTCAACCCCAAAGACCTTGGTGTGGGTACGGGATCGCGTGATGGGAGATTGGTTAGAGGGGTTGGGGTGGGAGGGGGCGGCGGGGGAGGAGGATGGAGAAGAGGTCGAGGTCGATGGTTTGGGGGCGGCCGAGGAATTCGAGGAGGATTTTGACGCGTTCGTGGGCGGAGGAGACGGCGACGACGGTGCCTTTGAGGCCGCGGAGTGGGCCGGTGGCGACTTCGATTTCGTCGCCGTTTTCGATGGAGGGGCTGAGGGTGAGCATGGAGTCCTCGTAACCGGCTTGTTCGGCGAGTTGGGAGCGGAGGCGATGAATGAAGGGGTCGGGGACGGGAGGGATTTCCGATCCGAAGCGGACGAGGCCGCGGACGCCTTGGGAGAAGGTGACGGCGCGTTCGGATTCGAGGAGGTTGAATTTGGCGAGGAGGTATCCTGGGAAGAGAGCTTCGATCCACCAGATTTTGCCGCGGCGTGTGGCTTTGCGATAGCGGAGGAGAGGGCAGAAGACTTCGACGCCATCAAGGTCGGCGAGGTGTGATGCGGCGATGTGTTCGCGTTTGGTTTGGGTTCGGACGCAGAACCACTGGGCCTCGTTGGAGGTATTGGGGTTCATTGGCCGAGGAGTTTTTGGAGGATGGGGAGGACGCGGCTGCCGGAGCGCATCCAGTGTTCGAGGCGGTCGATGCGATCGGCGAGGAATTCGCGGTGTTGGGGGTCGCGTTCGTCGCGGGCGGCCTGGGCGAGGCTTGAGAGTTTGGATTTTCCGCTGTCGAGGTGGGGGCGGACTTGTTCGCGGATGAAACCGCCGACGAGGCGTTTGAGTTCGATGGCGGGTTGGTAGTAGGTGCGGCGTTCGACGTCGCCGGAGGTTTCGCGGATGGCGTTGAGGCCTTTGAGGGTGCGGAGGCCTTGGCTGGCGGAGCCTTTGCTGATGTTGAGGCGTTCGACGAGGTCGTCGAGGGAGAGGGGTTCTGGGGTGATGAAGAGGAGGCCGTAGATTTCGCCGATGGAGCGAGGCATTCCGAGGACTTTGACGCCATCGACGAAGAAATCGACCACCTGGCGTTGCAGGGAGTCGAGCTTGTCCGTGCGGAGGATTTCCGCTTCCGGAGGCGTGTCCATGCGGGTTTTTACCGGGAACGGGCGGTTTGTTCAAACTTTTTTGAACAAAGAGGGAGGATCAGGGGGAGTTGGGAGCGGGGTGGAGGTGGGGGAGGAGGGAGCGGAGTGTCTGCCATTTGGCGAGCCATGTTGCGGGGGTGAGGGGAGCGAGTCCGCCACCGGGGTGGATTTCGGCGTCGGCGTCGATTTCCGCGAGGAGGCAGGTGGTGGAGAGATCGGAGGGGGCTGGAGGGAAGAGGGTTTTGAGGGGGATGATGGAGATGGGTGTTTGGCCGAAGGTTGAGGAGATGAGGTGTTGGTTGTCGGGGGAGAGTTGGAGGTTTAGGACCCAACTTTGGAATGGGATGGGTGGGCGGGTTTCCCAGCCGTTGCGGTGGTCCCAGAAGCGGATGGTTCCGTCGTGGCTGGCAGTGGCGAGGTGGTTGGGATTTGGGAGGAAGGTTCCGGCCATGATGGTTCCGCGGTGGATGAGGGCGGGGCAGGCGAGGGTGGATTGTGGCCATTTCCAGACTTGGGCGGTTTCGGCACCGCCGGCGGTGAGGAGGTGATTGCCATCCGGGTGGAAGCGGGTGAGGAAGGGCCAGTTGGTGTAGGGGATGTCGGGAGCGGAGGGTTTGCCGGTTGACAGGTCGAGGAATTCGACGCGCATTTGGCTGGCGACCCTGGCGCGGGTGATGGTGTTTTGGTGGAAGGATAGGTCGAAGGCGTTGGAGTCAGGAAGGTAGGGTGGGTGGAGGAGGCGTTGTTGGTTGCGGTTCCAGAGGTGGCAGTATTGGAAGGTGCCCCAGGAGGCGAAGGTTGAGCCGTCCGGGCTGTAGGAGCAGCGGTCGTTGTTGAGTGTTGCGCCGGAGCGGGTGATGGAGTCTTCGTTGAAGAGGGTTTCGACGGAGTGGTCGGCGATGGAGATTTCGAGGCCGTCGACGCCGGCGCAGATGACGCCGAGGGTGGATCCATCTGGGTGGAGGGCGATGCCGCGGGGTTCTGAGGGCATGGGGATGGGATCGCCGATGGGGGTGGCGGTGTGCGGGTTCCAGATCTGGATGTTTCCGGAGCCGGGGTTTGTGTTGAAGGCTTCCTCCGAGCGATCCGTTGTGGTGCTGATGGCGAGGGCGATCCATGACGAGTCTTGGGCGATGACGGCGTCCATGATGAGGCCGCGGGGGTGGATGGTGGGGCCTGCGGGTTTTCCATCTGATAGAGAGTGGAGGCGGGTTTGATCGAGCGTTGCGCCTTGGTTGGTGAAGCCGGACGGGATGAGGAATTTGCCGCAGGGTGAGAGGGCGGCGAGGGAGGTGCCGCCGGTGTGGATGGGGAGCGATGGGGGTGGGCGTTGCAATTTCCAGATGCGGACGAGTCCGTCCTGGCCGGAGGCGATGTGGGTTCCATCGGGTGAGAAGGCGACGTTGACGGGAGCGGTGTGGTGGTGGCCGATTTCGCCGAGGGTGGTGCGGGTTTCGAGGTTCCATAGTTCGAGGCGGTTGTCGTAGCCGCCGCTGGCGAGGAGGTTGTTGGTGGGGTGGAAGGATGCGGCGATGAATTGGCCGCGATGGATGGGGAATTGGGTTTTTCCGGGGTTTTGGCGGTCGAGGACGGGTAGGTCGATGCGGGCGCGGAAGATGTCGAAGTTTGCTTCGATGGATGGGATTCTGAGTTGGAATTTGAGTTGGGCGGCGGAGTGGTTGGTGAGGTCGAGGCCGCGTTCCATGAAGGCGGTGAATTGGGTGGGGTAAGTGGGTGATGCGTTGGATGAGTTGGGGAAGAGGTTTCCTGCGCAGTAGGCCTTTTTGCCGCCGGATGCGGTGCCCTCTCCGCCGAAAGCACTGTTGACGGGACTCCAGAAGGTGGGGGTGCCGATGGGGTTGGAATCTCCGACGGTCCAGGTGCCGGGGAAGGTGTTTTCGAAGCCTTCGGTGAAGATGGTGGTGGATTGGGCGGATGCGCCGTGGATGCCGAGGAAGAGGGCGCAGGCGACGCTGAGGAATTTGATCAGCGAGTTTGATGGCGGGGTTGAGTTCATGGGATTGGACCGCTTGGAGATGGGAGGGAGGCGATGAGGAGTGTGGCGAAGGAGGGCCACATGGTTAATTATGCGGTTTTCGATCCGGCGTTTTTGGAAACCGTGTGAATTTTTTTGGAGTGAAGGATGTGGAGGCATTCCGGGTGATCGCGGCTTGCCAGAAAGGGCGATGGGGTTTGAAGTCCCGTGCATGCGAATTTTGGTAACGGGAGGTGCCGGGTTTCTTGGGTCACATTTGTGCGAGCGTCTGTTGGATGCGGGGAATGAGGTGATTTGCCTCGACAACTTTTTCACGGGTCGGAAGCGCAATATCGCGCATCTGATGGATAATCCTTATTTTGAATTGGTTCGGCACGATGTGATCGATCCGTTCAAGTTCGAGGTGGATCGGATTTACAATCTGGCGTGTCCGGCATCGCCGCCGCACTATCAGTATAATGCGATCAAGACGATCAAGACTTCGGTGATGGGAGCGATCAATTGCCTTGGGTTGGCGAAGCGGACGCGGGCGCGGGTTTTTCAGGCGAGCACGTCGGAGGTGTATGGTGATCCGGCGGAGCATCCGCAGAGGGAGAGTTATTGGGGGAATGTGAATCCGATCGGGATCCGGGCGTGTTATGATGAGGGGAAGCGGTGTGCCGAGACGCTGTTTTTCGATTATCACCGGCAGAACGGAGTGGATATCCGTGTGGTGAGGATTTTCAACACGTATGGCCCGAGGATGTTGCCGGATGACGGGCGGGTGGTTTCGAATTTCATCGTGCAGGCTCTGCGTGGCGAGGATTTGACGATTTATGGTGATGGGACGCAGACGCGGTCGTTTTGTTATGTGGATGATCTGGTTTCCGGTTTTATCCGGCTGATGGAGCATCCGAGTCTAACGGGGCCGGTGAACATCGGGAATCCTGGTGAATTCACGATGTTGGAGCTTGCGGAACTGGTGATCAAGAAAGTGGGTGGTCCATCGAAGATCACGCACATGGCGCTTCCTGGGGATGATCCGAAGCAGCGGCGGCCGGACATTTCGCTGGCGCAGAAGGAGCTGGGGTGGAATCCGACCGTTTCGCTGGAGGATGGATTGGATCCGACGATCGATTATTTCCGCAAGCTTCTAACGGAGGCTTGATGGGGGATTCCGATCAGGCTTCGACGATGGTTCGGAAGCCGCCGTAGGCCATACGTTTGTAGTCGAAGGATGGGTTCTCCGGGTTGCAGAATTCGTGGGTGCGAGGATCGGCCATGACTTTCGCGTTCACTTCGTCGCGATGTTCGCGGGAGTGATAGACGATGTAGGCGAGGACGACCGTTTCATCCGGTGATGATCCGGACAGGGTGGTGAAGGGGACTTGGTGCTCGACATCGAGATCGTCACCGACGGCTTCGATGTATTCGAGGGCGCCGTGTTCTTTCCAGATGGCTGCGGCTTTTGTGGCGATTTCGCGGTAGGCTTCGATCTTGTCCTTTGAGATCGGGAGGACGAATCCGTCGATGTATTTGCTCATGGTGGTATGGGATGGTGTGGGTTTTTGGAGATTGCAATCATGGGGACTCCGAAGTGCCGCATCCTGCCATCATGGTGTTCCAGCGTGATTGGAGTTGGGAGGGAGATAGTTTTTCGATTTCGTGTTGGAGCGTCCATTGGTGGCCGGAGGGGTCGAGGACGGAGCCGCTGCGGAAGCCGTAGAAGTGATCGGAGAGAGGCATGTGGACGGTGGCGCCGGCGTTGATCGCGCGTTCGAAGGCGAGGTCGGCGTTTGGGACGATCAGGCAGAAGGCGACGGGTGTTCCGGACAAGGCGTGTGGGGATTTTGTTCCCCACTGAGGATTTTCCTCAGAGATCATGATGAGGTTGCCGTGGATCAGCAGTTCGGCGTGGTTGATGGTTCCGTCGGCAGGGTTGGTGAGACGGATGCGTTCGGTGGCATCGAAGGCGGCTTTGTAGAATTCGATGGCTTGTTCGGCATTGCGGACGGTGAGGTATGGGCTGAAAGCCGGGTAGTCGGGGATTGGCGGGTTCATTTTGTTAGATTAATGGGTTGTTAGATTTTGCGGGCGATTTGTGGGTTTTCGGCCATTTGGCTGGCACCGCAGCGTTCCATGAGTTTGCGGACTTCGACGGTGGCACCGTAGGGGAGGCCGGGGCAGTTTCTAGCGATTTCGGTGGCTTCGTTGATGTCATTGACGCGGAGCATGAAGTATCCGGCGATGGATTCCTTGGCTTCGGCGTATGGGCCATCGGTGACGTTGCGGTTGGCGCCGGTGACGACGCGTCCGTCGTGTTCGAGGGATTGGCCACCGATGCAGCGGCCATCGGCGACGACTCCGTTGAACCAGTCCATCCAATCGGTCATGAGGTTCTGGATTTGTTCGGGAGAGAGGTCCTTATACCATGCGTTGTTGCGGAAGAGGAGGAGGAAGTCTTCCTTGGGTGTGGTTTCCATTTGGATGGGGCGGGTGGTTGATGAGATGACGAATGACGCGGGGAATTGAGGACAGGTTGTGAGATTTTTTTCGATTCATTACACATCCGCCTTCTCAATGGCGATGAAAGGGTTGAAGAGAGTGGTTTGAACGTTGAGATCGAACATCGTGATGGTGGGTTGGATCCGGGTGGTGCGGATCGAGGTATCCGCCAATTGGCGGATCGGCTTTTCCTTCATGAGTCCGGGCGGATGGTTTCGATTTTGGTGGGGATGTATGGGTCGCACCGATTGTAGATGGCGGAGGATGTGGTGCAGGAGGCGCTGATCCGTGCGATGAAGACGTGGCCATTGCATGGGACGCCTGATGAGCCTGCGGCGTGGTTGTTGCGGACGGCGAAGAATTTGGCGGTGGATCAGTTGCGGAGGGAGCAGACGTTTCATCGGAAGCAGCCGGAGATCCTTGCTGGGATGGAAGATGTCGGGGAGGGGCCGGGAGATGGCGGGTATGATTTGGTGCGGTTGTTGTTTATTTGCTGTCATCCGGCGTTGCCGGGGGAGGCGCAGACGGCGTTGGCGCTGAAGACACTTTGCGGGTTCAGTGCGGGTGAGATCGCGAAGGCGTTTCTGATTTCCGAAGTGGCGGTGATGAAGCGGTTGACCCGTGCGCGGCAGAAGATCCGTGAGTTGGCGTTGCCGTTTGCGATGCCGGAGGAGGGCGAGATTTCCGAGAGGCTTGATGCGGTATTTCGTGTGATCTATCTGTTATTCAACGAGGGTTACAAGGCTTCGTCGGGGGAGCGGTTGGTTCGGGAGGAGTTGTGTGCCGAGGCGATTCGTTTGGCTCGGATCATTCTTGAGGAGCCGTTGACACGGACGCCGCGGGGGTTTGCGTTGTTGGCGCTGATGCAGTTGTGTGCGGCGAGGTTGCCGGCGAGGACGGATGATGCGGGGAACCTGTTGAGGTTGCACGAGCAGGACCGGGCGGTGTGGGATCGGGAGTTGATTGCGGCGGGCATGCGGAATCTCGCGCGATCGGGGGTTGGTTCATCTGTTAGTGAGTATCACGTTGAAGCGGCGATTGCGGCGTGTCATTGCGCGGCGGTGGACCCTGCTGCGACGGATTGGGTGAAGATTCTCGGGTTTTACGACCGGTTGGTGGAGATGAATGATTCACCGGTTGTGGCGTTGAACCGCGCGGTGGCGGTTGCGCGGGTCAGCGGGCCGTTGGCGGGGCTAGAGGCGATCGAGGCGATTTCAGGAAGCCAGCGTTTGGAGGGTTACCATTTGTATCATGTGATCCGCGGGGTGCTGTTAGGTGAGCTTGGGCGGAACGATGAGGGGGTGGTTCATTTCCGGCAGGCGTTGGAGCTGGCGGAGGTGCCGGCGGAGAGGGAGTTCATCGCGCGGCGGATGCAGGAGCTGGGATGATGTTAGAAACCGAGGGTGATCCGGCTTTCCGATCAGTATTCGCGCTGCAAGAGGTGGTCGGCGATTTCGGCGAGGCGTTTGGCGTCGGTGCCGAGTGGCAGGAGGGCCTTGTGGGCGGCGTTGGTGAGGCGGGCGGCTTCGCGGCGTGAGGCATCGAGTCCGATGACGGCGGGGTAGGTTGATTTTTCGACGGCCTGGTCTTTTCCTGCGGTTTTTCCGAGGATTTCGGTGGATTGGGTGACGTCGAGGATGTCGTCGATGACCTGGAATGCGAGGCCGAGCGCGTAACCGAAATCGCTGATGGCGGTGAGTTGTTCGGATGAGGCGTTGGCGCTCATGGCTCCGAGGCGTAGGGATGCCATGAGGAGTGCGGCGGTTTTGGCTTCGTGGATTTTGACGAGTTGGGCTTTGGTGAGTTTCTGGCCTTCGCCTTCGAGGTCGAGGACCTGGCCACCGATGAGGCGTCGGCTGCCGGAGGCGTCTGCGAGTTCGGCGATGTATTCGCGGATTCCGTAGGGGCCGGCGGGTTGGGCGGTGGCGAGGACGGCGAATGCTTCGGTGAGAAGGGCGTCGCCTGTTAGAACGGCCATGCCATCGCCATAGACCTTGTGGCAGGTGGGACGGCCACGGCGGAGGTCGTCATCGTCCATGCAGGGGAGGTCATCGTGGACGAGGGAGTAGGTGTGGATGAGTTCGACGGCGCAGGCGGCGGGCATGGCGGCGGAGGCTTTTCCGCCGCATGCTTCGGCGGCGGCGATGCAGAGCACGGGGCGGAGGCGTTTGCCACCGGCGAAGATGCTGTAGCGCATGGCCGAGTGGATGGATGAGGGTGCCTTGGTGAGGCGCGGGAGGTATTGGTTGAGGGCGGCGTCGACCTTTTGGGTGGTCGATTTGAGATATTTTTTGAGGTCCATCCGGAAGATTTCAGTTAGAACGATCCGATTGTGTTAGAGGAGTTCGGCGATCTGGACGGCATTGAGAGCGGCACCTTTGCGGACCTGATCGCCGACGACCCAGAGGTCGAGGGCGTTTTCGAGGACGAGGTTTTTGCGGATGCGTCCGACGAGGCAGTCGTCCTTGCCGGTGGTGTCGAGGGGGACGGGGAAGATTTTGTTCGATGGGTCATCGACGATCTGGATGCCGGGTTTTCCGGCGTATGCGGCGCGTGCGGCATCGGGATCGACGGGGTTGGAGAAGCGTGCGGTGATGGAGACGGAGTGGGAGCGGTAGACGGGGACGCGGACGCAGGTGCAGGAGACCTTGAGGTTGGAGAGGCCGAGGATTTTGCGGCCTTCGTGGAGCATTTTCATTTCCTCCTTGGTGTAGCCGTTGTCGGTGAAGACGTCGACCTGGGGGATGACGTTGAAGGCGATCTGGCGTGGGTAGACCTTCGGGGTGAAGGGTTGGCCGGCGGCGATGGCGTTGACCTGTTCTTCGAGCTCGATGATGCCTTGGGCGCCGGATCCTGAGACGGCCTGGTAGCTGGAGGCGATGATGGCTTCGAGGCCGAAGGCTTGGTGGAGCGGGGCGAGGGCCATCAGGGAGATGATGGTGGTGCAGTTGGGGTTGGCGATGATGCCTTTGCGGGCTTCCTTGACGGCGAGGGGGTTGATTTCCGGGACGACGAGTGGATGTCACCGGCCACCACGATCAAGTCGTCGTCCAGATTCTCCTGTTCGAGC
>SYAP01000244.1 GCA_005787565.1 Verrucomicrobiaceae bacterium
GAAAAACAATCGCCACTCCCCATCATCGCACGCGTCAGCGCCGCCGTCTCCACCGGTGTCATCCCCCGGAAAAACACCGCCATCGCAAAGGCCGACATCTGATAGTCCGGCACCTCGCCCGCCGTGTATCCGTCGATCAGCTGTCGGATCTCCGCCGGGCTGAGTTCCTCTCCTTCACGCTTACGGGAAATCAGGGTGGGCACATGCATGACGCAATGAAGCCCACACCTGATCGATTGTCGATCCGCGATCCGCAATCACCGGTCCACCTTACTGCTGCTCCAGCAAATAAGCCAAAAGGTCCTTCAGCTCATCCGGATTCAGCCGGTTGATCAACGCCGGCGGCATCGGGGAAACAGGCGATTGCTTGATGTCCTTGATGTTGCTCCGCTCGATCTCGATCGTTTGGGAGAAGTCGAACGGACTTGTCGCCACGATCCAATGCTCATCCTTCTCCTCGATGATCTTGCCGATGATCTTGGTCCCGTCCGTGCGGGTGATTTCATCAAACGCATATTGATCGGAAACAACCTTGCTCGGCTCCAGAATCGCCTCCGCCAGATCACGCGCTTTGAAACGGCCGCTAACAGAAGTCAGGTCCGGCCCCGCTGCTCCACCCTCACCACCGAATCGGTGGCACGCCGCACACAGCGATGCCTGATACATCTTCCGCCCGTTCTCGCGATCCCTCCCAGCCAATCCCCCCTCGGCGATCTTCACCACCTCATCCACCGTCCATTGCCGCCCCGGCCCCTTGATCTGTGGCAGATTCGCAAACGCATTCGGCGGCGCGGAGTTGTCGAGCTTGGAAATCCATTCGCGCTCCTCCGGCGTGCAGTTGGTTAGAGTTTCATTCCGCAAATCATTGATGAACCCGCCATAACTGGCCCCACCCGCATGCTGCGAAAGCTTCGGAAACCAGGCGAAAAACCTCCGCCGCTCATCCGGATGCCAAGGCCCCTTCACCACCCTCAGGCAGTAAACATAATGGATCACCTGCGCCGGCGGCAGATTCTTGATCATGCTCTCGACGTCCTTGCCATACTGCGCGTTGCGCTTCGCCAACTCCAGCCAGTTCGGTGCCGGATCCGGCCCGGTGGAATCCATCAGCGTCAACGTGCGAGAAACCACACCCGGTGCCTGAAGATACGAAAGCAACCTGCACAACTCGCGGTTCAACATGGCATCCTGAGCGGGAAACGCCGCGTCGATCTTATCTAACACCGCCTGCCGGATCGCAGCCTCCGGCTCACCATGCCGCGCGAACACAAGACCCGCCGCACGCAGCCAGTTGATCTTCTGGTGAGTATCCAGCACGGCCCAATCCAATGCGTTCAGCGACGCGATCAACCCCGGCACATGCTCTTTGCCTCCTGCACGCGCCAGTCCGATCGACGCGCTGATCAACGCCCACGGCTCCTTGCTGGATTTCAAAACATCCACCAACGCCTGCGGACCCGCGAGCTCAAGCGCAACTCGCCCGTTGTGCCGCGCCACCCGGTCCTTCGATCCAATCGCCGCAACCGCGGCAGCGGCATCCATGATCTCCTGCGGCTTGTTCTCATAAACCACCGGATTCACCGATGATCCACCCACATAAGTCACACGCCACAACGCGGAATCCGTACGCCGCCCCCCGGTCAGGAAATACATCGCGCCATCCGCACCAATCTCCGCATCCGTTAGAGGAAGCCCCGCACCCGCGATGAATTCCTCACGCTCGGCACGGTATCCCGCTCCATCCGGCGTCAGGTGGATCGCATACATCGTGGCAAACGTCCAATCGAGCGCATACACCGCACGCTGGTATCTCTCCGGAAACCGCGCTCCTTTCCCGGACACCACGCCGGTCGGCGATCCGGGACCGATGTCGAGTTGCGTGGGCATGCTGTCTTCATAGTATTCCGGCCATTTGCCCGTTCCGTTCCGCCAGCCAAACTCCGATCCGGGAGTGACGTGGTTGATCCGCGTCGGCCGATACCACGGCATGCCGAGATCCCACTCCATATCCGCATCGTAGGTGAAAAGGTCACCCTGCGAGTTGAACGCCAATCCATACTGGTTGCGAAATCCAATCGAAAACAACTGCCAGTTCTTCCCATCCGGCTGGAACCGCGCAACCCACCCGCCGGGAGCCATCCGGTCCCGCGCATGCCCGCGTGCATCCGGACGGCGCGGCAACAGTTGATCCTCCTGCCAAACCTTCGGAACCAAACTCGAATCGGTCTCCGGAACATTCGTGTGATTGCCACACGCCACATAAATCCACTTCCCATCCGGTGAAGGTGTCAACGCATGCGGACCATGCTCGCCGCGACCTTCAAACGCCTTGATCAGCTCCGGCTTGTCCGGATCCCCGTCACCATTCGTGTCGGTCACCCGCCACACTCCCGACTGATCACTCCCCTCATTCACCGTCACCCACAGCACACCCTCATGCCACAGCAAACCGTGCGCTCCCTTGATTGGAATCCCCGCGTCCACCACAGCCGTCTCACCTTCACCATCCGCCGCAGGCGTCACCCGATAGATCGATCCATATTGATCCGCACACAACAACCGGCCCTTCGCATCAACCGTCATCGCCACCCACGAACCCTGGTTCTTCGGGACCCGATAAAGCCTCTCCAACTGGAAACCTTCCGCCACCGCATACTCCGAAGTCATGTCCTCCGGCTGCGCGCTGCCGGACTCATCCGGCGGAATCACCATCCCCCAAGGCTGCGCTCCCATCGAAGCGATCACCACCGCAGGCGTCCATTTCGACGCATCAAAACCCGCACGCTCCCACCCCTCGGCAGACTCCCCCGAACACTGCCAGCTCGCATCCGAAACCAGATAATGCTTCGCACCCGTCTGCAACGTCATCGAAAACCGCAACGCCATCGCCGCGATCCCATCCGCATTCCTGCCCTCCACCGCGATCACATTGGCCGCATCCTGCTTCAAGTGCGCCGTCACCTCGTGCCCCTGCGGCGTACTCCACTCGCTCACCATCCCAAGGTCATGCCCGTTGATCCACACCCGGTGGATGTTGTCACACGTCGAAGTGATCGACGCCGACTTCACTCCGTTAGGCAGCTTGAACTCACGGCGGAAAAACACCTTCTCATTCGGCGCCGCCTGATTCGTCCGCCAGATCCACTTGATCTCCGGCTCCGCATTGCGCACCGCCCCCGCACGAATACTGCGCCACCGCAAATCCTTGAACTCGGCCTTCATCCCCGGCCCCGCATGCAACTGCAATGCAATCACCCCTGCCATCGAACGCCGCGCCGCATCCACATCCCGGATCTCCGCCGCCAACTTCCCATTCACATAATGCCGCAACAACGGACCACTCGCCACAATCCGATAGGTGTTCCAGTCACCCAACGTCACCGGATCCACTTCAATCTGCCCGATCACCTTCGGCTTCTCCGCCAACTCCACCCGCTGCCCGCGCTGACACGCGATCCCGCGCCCACGCTCCTCATAAAGCATCCCCAGATACGGCCCATCCGGATGCAGATCCATCTGATAGCCGCTCACCACCCACTTCTCCGGATCCACGATCTTGCTCCGGTATTGCACCCCCGAATTGTTTCCTCCCGTCACCCGCGCCTTGTATTCCATCTCGAAATCACTCGGCCGACCACCCTGCCAAATCAGGAAAGTGTTCGCGTCCACCTTCTTGTCCGTGTCGTTCGTCTCACCCGTCAACACCCCGTCAACCACCTTCCACAACCGCGGATCCCCGGACCAACCGGAAAGATCACGACCGTTGAAAAGCGGCCGCCAAACCCCCGCTTGCACCACCGGAAACAACAACAAAAACAACACGACAAGATTTCGCATGGCACGCCTTACGAAACGATTCCCCTCCAGCTTTCAGTCCCGCTCATTTGGCAGAAATTGGGAATCCTTTCACGAAGCCACACTTGCGATCGCCACCATCTCCCACCACCATCCCTCCCATGAATGAGGCACTCCTCGCCGACCTCGTGTCCGCCGTCGAACAACAACTGACGTCCCCCAACACCCCCTACGTCTCCAAAACCTTCCAACGCCTCACCTCCCTCGGACTCGACCCCACCGAAGCCAAAACCCAGATCGCCATCTGCCTCGGCGAGGAAATGGACGATGTCATGCGCCAAAAACGCACCTTCGACGAAAAAGCCTACCGCAAATCCCTCGACTCCCTCCCTATGGAAGACGACGAACCCGATGACCCAAACCCGGAAAATCCCGAACCCTGAAAATTTTCCCCAACCCTTCCTAAAAACCCGACATTGGAAGGTGCATGAACAAACCCACAGCCCTAGCTCTGGCCGCCTTGACTGGACTCTCCGCGATCTCCACAGGCGCAACCACCTACACCGATGCCACCGGGGATGTCGCCGTCCCCGGAAATCCATTCCCTCACATCGACATCACCAGCGTCGATGTCTCCAACACCTCCAGTACCCTGACCTTTCAGATCTTCCTGAACGGCAACCCGGTATCCACCGACTGGGGAAAATACATGATCGGCATCAGCACCGCCTCCGGTGGTGACACCACAGGCAACGGCTGGGCACGACCCATCTCTCTCCAAGATGGCATGGAACACTGGATCGGCTCTTGGGTCGATGGTGGAAACGGTGCCCAACTCTGGGACTACTCCGGAACCTGGAGCCAGGATAGCGCCACCACCGGTGCCAACCCGGCCAACCTCAGCATCTCCAAAAACTCGAACTCGGTGACCCTCACCCTCGATTTCGCAAGCCTCGGCCTGTCCCTCAGCGACTCCTTCACCTTCGATGTCTATACCTCCGGCGGCGGTGGCGGCGATGGCGCGGTCGACTCCCTCGCCCTCGGCACCTCAAGCATCACCAACTGGGACCATGGCTACCAAACCAGCTCATCCAACGCCCTCAGCTACACCCTGATCCCCGAGCCCTCTACCGCCCTCCTCGGAGCCCTCGGCACCCTCGCACTCCTCCGCCGCAGGAAATAATCCACTTCCATCCAAAAATCCCGGCCCGCACCCTGCGGTCCGGGATTTTTGCGTCGCACCCCCAGCCATTTCCATCCAACCTCCCCATCATGCAACCCGCCACCCCTCCCTCCGGTCTCCCGCCCCAGAAAAAAGGCATGCCCGTTCTCGGCTGGGTCGGCATCGGCTGCGGCACCCTCCTCATCATCACCGTCCTCGTCGTCTCGCTCCTCGTCGGCTGGTGCAACCGCAAGGTCAACCAACTCGCCCACGACTTCAAAACCAACCCCGACAAAGCCGCAGCCGAGATGTTCATCCGCTTCAACCCCGACCTCGAAGTCGTCTCCGAAAACGACGCCTCCGGCGAAATGACCATCCGCACCAAGGACGGAAAAGAAGTCACCTTCTCCTACAAAGACATCGCCGCCGGCAAATTCTCCGTCACCGATTCCGATGGAAACGCCACCTCCATCGGCAAAACCGACCTCTCCGAAATCCCCACCTGGGTCCCCCGCATTCCCGACCTCACCGGAGAAGTTGTCGCCTTCCACAACGCCTCCAAACAACAAACCTCCGGCTACTACACCGCCACTTCCACCAAATCCGCCGCCGAAATCGAAGAGTTCATCAAAAGCGAAGCCTCACACCTCGGCCTCAACTCCTCGAAAAGCTCCAACATCTCCATCAACGGCATCGACCACCGCAAACTCTCCTTCTCCGGCAACGACCGAGAACTCAGCGTCAACCTCCACACCGATACCTCAGGCACCACCCACGCCCAAATCGGATACTCGGAGAAAACCCCATGACAAAATCCCTTGACTGCCATCCTCCACTGGCAATCTTCCCTCCGTCCTCGCGCTTCCACCTCAGCATCACACCCTGAAGAAGCTCTTCCAACTCCTCGTCGTCCTCCTCGGCTGCCTCCATCTGGCTGGCGGACCCTACGCGTTGATCCAAACCTACGCCTGGATCACCATGATTGTCGACTACTCGAAGGAAGACGGCCTCCTCTCCGCCACCCGCGACACCTTCAGCGGCGAGCGCCCCTGCCACCTCTGCCACCGCATCAGCGAAGCAAAGGAAAACGACGATTCAAAACCCACGCCCCTCACCGCTCCGGACCACAGCCGCCTCCTCCAGGACATGCTCCCCTCTCGCACGGCCAGCGTCCCGCCCCCACTCTCCCACCCACTCCCCCCGGTCCTTTTCACCGGACCCACCCGCATCCTCGGCCTACCGGTGGACTCTCCACCCCTGCCACCGCCGCGATCCATCGTCGCCTGAAAATTCCCCGCGGCCCTTCCGCGTCGGCACATCGCGCCCCCTCGGCGCATGCCCACCATCCGTCCGTCTGACACCGGTGGCCCATCGTGCCCGCGTTTGAAAAACGGCCCGGCCCCGCAGCACCCCTGCGGGTCGACACTCCGGTCCGCACCTCCGGCTAAACCCGGAAGCGCAAGGACAAAGGACCGGACCTTCCGCCGGTGACACCATGCCCGGCGGGAGGACAACCCCAAACCTACCATCGATCGGACTAACAGCTTTCATCCATCCCATGAACCATCGCAAGACATCACCACCCGGCTTCACCCTCGTCGAGATCCTCGTCACCATCACCCTCATCGCCATCCTCTCGGCCGTGATGGTCCCCGTCGTCCGCGGCATGATGTCACGCAGCCACTCCGCCCGCTGCTCCAACCAACTCCGCCAAATCGGCGCCGCCTGCCTCCTCTACGCCTCCGATAACAACAACACCCTCCCCGTCACCACCCACCAGCGCCGCCAAGGCATCAAATCCTGGACCATTACCCTCGAACCCTACACATCCGAAACCCTTGCCTTCCACTGCACCAAAGACGAACACCCCACCCGCGAAATCAGCTACGTCATCAACGACTTTCTAACACCAAACCCCGTCGGCGCTCCGGACCTCAACCTCTCCCGCCTCGCCAACGTCTCCCGCCCCGAATCCTCCGTCCTCTTCGCCGAGGTCTCACCCTCCTACCTCAACACCGACCACTTCCACTTCTCCGTCTACCGCGGCGGACGCATCCCCGCCGCCGCCTTCGCAAAACAAGTCGCCGTCGAACGCCACGACGGCTCCGCCAACTACCTCTTCGTCGATGGCCACGTCGAAACCCTCTCCTGGAAAGAAGTCCAACGCCGCCTCTCTAACAAATCACTCCCCTTCATCGACCCCACCGCCTCCGCAACCACCACCAATCCATAAGATGAAATCCCTCACCGCCACCGCATTCCTCGCCGCAAGCCTCTCCCTCGCCTCCGCCCACGACCACTTCGCCGTCGGAGCCATCGACTCGAACAACAACGGCACCATCGAGGAAGGCGAACCCCTCGGCTTCGTCGGCCCATCCGGCACCGACCGCACCTTCCACCTCCTCCCACGCCCTCTCGGATTCCGCCCCATCCAACGCTGCGGCGGCTTCTACATGCTCGATGAATTCCCCCGCACCCTCTTCCCCAACGACGCCTTCTCCATCATCGCCCACTCCAACGGCGAATACGCCATCGCCCACCCAAAACACGCCCTAACAGGATCACAAATCCACGCCGAAATCGTCAGCGTCTCCGGCCCTCCCGGCGCACGCTTCGGCTTCTGGGATGAAAACCAATCCTTCTTCTCGGACACCCCCACGCACAGCCTCGAAACCAACCAACCCACCGGAAACCCCTCCTTCCAAATCAGCGAAAGCTCCGGCGATCCGGAAGAAGACCCGCACGGCCACATCCACAGTCGCTCATGGACCGCCGATACCCCAGGCGACTACCGCATCGGCCTCCGCTTCTTCGATGCCTCATCCAACGGATCCACCGGCGGCCCGCTCCACTCGCCCAGCCAAATCTACATCTATCAGTTCAAAGCCGGACCCGATTTCAAACCCACCATCACCCGCCTTCCTAACAGCGTCACCCTCACCTGGCCCAGCCTCATGGGCACCTGGGATGAAACCTCACAACCCGGCATCACCTTCACCATCCAACGCTCCCAGGACATGAAACCCGACACATGGGAAAACATCGGCCAGGTCACCGCAACCACCGCCGCAACCGCCACCTTCACCGACCCCTCTCCTCCTTCAAACCGCGCCTTCTACCGATTGTCCTACGTGTGGGCGCCAGAAGAGGAATGAAACCAAAGCAACACAACAACACAAAACAACACACATGAAATCCACCACACTCATCGCATTCATCGCCACCGTCTCCTGGGCAGGAGCACACGTCAGCTACACCAACCGCGACTTCGGCAGCTACAGCCCCGGAAACGAAAACCGCAGCACCGCCCTCAACGGAAACGTCTCCAGCACCTTCGGCTGGGCCTACTCCACCGATGACGACCTCGGCGATTCCCACCGCAACCGCGCCTTCCGCTTCACCCTCCTCAACGCCGGCGAAGTCACCATCAGCGTCCAAAGAACCTCCAACACCAACCCCGCCCTCAACGACATCCTCCTCCCTTCCTTCTCCATCTACTCCGGCCTAGCCCACCTCCCGCCGAACGCCCTCAGCCACGACTCCAGCGCCATCACCCAGCTCTATCTCTCAGGCCTCCCCGGCACCCAGCCGAAACAAGGAGCCTTCTTCGCCCTCGGCGATTGGCAGATCGGAAATGACCCGGTCTACAACACCCCCGGAGACCCCGGCAGCGGCGTCACTACCCCCGCCAGCCTCGTCCAGCTCACCTATCAGGGCCACGCCGCCGATGGCACCTCCGCCAACTACGGCTCCGCCTCCGGCATAAATGGCGATGGCACGGCCGACGGCTTCGTCACCGGCACCTTCAACCTCGCTGCCGGCGACTACACCATCATGATCGGTGGCAGCGACTTCGCCGCACAAGGCCCCGGCCCCTACTCCAGCTACAACTTCACCACCACCCTCAGCGTCGTCCCCGAGCCCTCCACCACCCTTCTCGGCGCACTCGGTGCCCTCGCACTCCTCCGCCGCCGCAGGAAATGATCCACCCGCCCGCAACTCACACCAACTGCGTATCCACCAAAAACCGGTAGGTCCCGTTGCGCTCTAACAAGTCGTCATGCGTCCCGCTTTCCACGATCCGGCCCTGCTGGAAAACCAGAATGCGGTCCGCATGACGCACCGTTGAGAGCCGGTGCGCGATCACCAGACTCGTCCGCCCCTCCATCAACCGCTCCAACGCCTCGTGCACCAACCGCTCGCTCGCCGAGGCCAGCGCCGACGTCGCCTCCGCTCGCAAGAGAATCCGCGGATCCGCCCGACTCGCC
>SYAP01000245.1 GCA_005787565.1 Verrucomicrobiaceae bacterium
AGATGTGTCTCCGGATCATGATCCTCACCAATCGCCCCATCCGCCGAACATCCGCTCGCATTGAAATACCTCAGGCACGCACTCCTCAAACCCCACGCATGACCGCAATCCCTCAAAATCCACTCCACCATCAGCTTGCTCCGACCGTAAGGATTGATCGGACGCTGCGGATTGGACTCCGTGATCGGTAACGCATCCGGCACTCCATACGTCGCACACGTCGATGAGAAAACGAACACCTTGCAACCGAACTCCTGCATCACCTCTAACAAAAACAACGGCTCCGCCGTGTTGTTCCGATAATACTTCAACGGGTCCGTCACCGACTCCCCCACATACGCAAACGCCGCGAAATGCACCACCGCTCCGAACCGGTGCTTCTCAAACAACCCTCTGACCAACTCCCGGTCACCCACATCCCCCACCACCAATTCCACCCCCGGATCAATGATCGCCTCCCGGTGCCCAAAAACCAAGCTGTCCAACACCACCACCCGCCTCCCCTGACCCGCCAAAAGACGAACCGTGTGGGAACCGATATACCCGGCACCGCCGGTAACGAGAATCGTGTCAGTCATGGGAATTGTCGAGAATCGAGCCCGAGGGAGAAAACCGGGATGCCCCTCCGCTGTCAACCCACAGCAGGACGATCTCGCGGAAATCTTTCAACCCTCGACCAAATCATCGAATAACCTCCGAACTACCCGCGTCACAACCACCATGAAGAACAATCTTCGACTTCGGGCCACTGCCATCCTCGGCACGGCGTGTGCACTCCTCCTCGGCTCCTGCGCCTACGATCCCTACTACTCCGGAGGCAGCTACACCAGCGTCGGCTATGGCAGCGGCTATGGCTACGGCAACAGCTCCTTTTCAACCTCTCTCTTCGTCAGCACCGGCAACCCGCGTTGGGGCTATGACCCTCACTGCCGCAGCTATTACGACTACACCCGCCGCTGCTACTACGACCCCTACCTCTACGGATACTACCCAGTCGGCTACCGCCCGCCAGTCGTCATCGGCGTCCCCCACCCACACGGCTGGAGACCCGGCAGATCCTACTGCCCCCCTCCCTCACGCATCACCAACGTCAGACTGACCAACTACAACGATCGCGAAAGCGCCTATCGCCGCACCAACTACTCATGGGCCCGCGACGCCCGTATCGACCGCAGTCAGACCCAATTCCAACCACCCACCCGCGGTAACTCCCCAGTCTGGAACGGCTCTCAAAACCAACCGCGCCCCAGCTCCGGCGGATTCTTCGGCCGCCAGGAACCCTCACGTCAGCAATCCCCATTCATGCGTGACCCACGGGACAACGGAAACCGCCAAAGCCCACCGCCCTCCATGTTCCCCTCACGCCAACCCACTCGTGAAAATCAGGAAATCCGCCCCGGCGGAAATCACGGCGGCTTCGATCGCAGCTCCATCCCCCAGCGCCCCACCCGCTTCAACTCCCCCGTATCGGTCCCACCAGACAGCCCGGAAATGCCACGCGGCGGCCGCATCGAACCCCAGGAACCCACTCGCTCGGAACCCCGCATCATGCCCACCCCCAGCGCTCCTCCCAGTGGACCAGAGGGCGGCGTGCCACGTATGGACCCCGGCGCCTTCCCGGATCGCGGCGAACGCCGCATGCGCTGAAATCCCATCACCCCAACTTCTCCTTCGCCTCCCGGCGGGCCCGTTCCCGCCGGAGGCGATCGAGCGTTACACGGCCTCTCAAAAGCCACCTCGCCATCAGCCATCCCGCCACCCCTCCTCCAAAGTGGCACGCATGGCCGATCAAAAACCACGACCCCATCCCCGCCTCAACCAACCCTCGGCCTAACAACTCCATCCCCGGAATCCCCAACCTTGGATCCATCAGCGCCAACAAAAACTCCGCCACCAAAATCCCCAGCCCCAAACTCCGGCCCGAAACCGGAATCGGCCACATCCTCGACTCCGGCGACAGCGTCGTCGTGAAAATCAACAACCCCACACAAGCCGCCGAAAACCCCACCAGCAACGAAGCATCCGGCCCACCCGCACTCAGCGCCAAATGCCCGAACGCCCCACCCAAAATCCCCGCCGCAGTCACCTTGAAAAACCCCTTTAACCCCACCACATGCTGCACCCCGGCACCGAACAAAACCACCGCCGCCGCATTCAGCAAAACATGCAGCCAGTTCCCGTGTAAAAACGCATAAGTCCCCACCCGCCACGGCTCGCCCCAGAAAACCTCACGATTCAACCCGAACGCCAGATGCCACCGGACATTCACCGGAAAACCTTGCCACTCCACCAAACCGTGCGCCACTAACAGCAGCAAAGCCACCAGCCAAGCCCCCGTCGCCCCCTTCAGTTTCAACCCCGCCCGCCCGAACCGCGACGACTCCCCACCCAGCATACCGATGGGACCGATGGATTTCATGGACGGAAAAAATCACGAAATCCCTAGGAAAAAATCTCCACTCTCTCCGCATCAATCCACCACCCGCGCCCGCGGCTCACGGCGCGCGACACTCTCCGCACCCGCGCTCGTCACAAACGGACCACCCTCCAACGGCGCAACCCCCGTAAATGCCACATCCGGCATCTCCGTCGGCCGACCCGCCAAGGGGAAATCCTTCCGCAACGGGAAGTAAGGAAAACCCTCCCACATCAAAATCCGCCGCAAATCAGGGTGCCCCTCAAACGGAATCCCCATCATGTCCCAAACCTCCCGCTCATGCCAATCCGCACCCGCCCACAAATTCACCGCCGTCGGGACCTTCTCATCCTCACCCACCGCCGCGCGAACCCGCAGATGCTTGCTGTCATCCACCGTCGCCAACTCATAAACCATCTCAAACCGCGGATCCTCGCCGAAGTGATCCAGACTCGAAATATCCAGAATCATCTCATACCCCAACCCGTTCCGGCACTCCGCCAAAACATCATGCAACGCCCCCAGCGTCACCTTCACCGTGGACTCGCCACGAAATTCAACTGTCTCAATTACCGCATCGCCAAACTTGGCAACGAGCGACTTCACATCTTCTTGGGCAGCCATGGTGTCGGAAAAGTTCAAGTTCACGCCATATCCTCGATCATCGTCCGCTTCTGATCCTCAACCGCGCTCTCACCCTCGATCTTCCGCTGCAACTTCAACAACCCCTCAATCAACGCCTCAGGCCGTGGCGGGCATCCCGAAATGTAAACATCCACCGGAATCAACCGGTCGATCCCCTGCAACACCGCATAACTCCGATACATCCCGCCGCTCGAAGCACACGCACCCATCGCAATGCACCACTTCGGCTCAGGCATCTGATCCCAGATCCGCTTCACCGCCAGCGCCATCTTGTAAGTCACCGTCCCCGCCACAATCATCACATCGCTCTGCCTCGGCGAAAACCGCATCACCTCCGCGCCGAACCGCGAAATGTCGAACCGGCTCGATGCCGTCGCCATCAACTCGATCGCGCAACACGCCAATCCCATCGGCATCGGCCACAGCGAATTCTTCCGCATCCAGTTCATCGCCGCATCCACGCGGGTGAAAATAACGTTCCCCTCGATCTTCGAATCGTAGGCAGAGTGGGCGACTTGTGTGGTAGGACTAACCATCGGCAGTGGGGTGCGCGCGAAACATGGCCCCGCTCACCACTTCCCTCAAGCCGTTTGTGAAACTTTTCACAAGCAACAGCCAGCCAGACATCGCCGACCCGCCAATTCCCGCTCTTGCACCCGACACCGCTCTGCCATACGGGTAGCGCCGATGAAACGTCGCAACGCTCTCCTCTCCCTCCTCGTCATCCCCTTCCTCGGCGCCTGCCTCAAACAGGAATCCTCCGTGAAGCAGGAGCCCGCCGAAAAAACCGCCGCCGGAGAAACCACCACACCTCCCGCCGCCGCCTCCAACAAAGTCCGCTTCAAAACCACCCACGGCGAATTCGTCGTCGAGCTCAACCCGGAGAAAGCCCCCGTCACCACCGCCAACTTCCTCAAATACGTCGCCGCCAAACACTACGACAACACCGCCTTCCACCGCATCGTGCCGGGGTTCGTCGTGCAGGGCGGCGGCTTCGACGACAAGCTCGTCCAGAAGCAGACGAATCCGCCGATCAAGAACGAGTGGATGAACGGCCTCAAGAACCTGCGCGGCACGATCTCGATGGCCCGCACCCGCGCGCCGGCGCAACAGCGTGGGAAGCCGCAAAGAAGATTCTTGATGTTGCAACCGCTGAGAAGCGCGACCTGACAGCAGAAGAGTCACAGACATACGATCGCATCAGCAAAGAACTTGAAGATCGTTCGGCAACAATCGA
>SYAP01000246.1 GCA_005787565.1 Verrucomicrobiaceae bacterium
GCTTCAAACTCATCACCACCGACGGCGTCTTCTCCATGGACGGCATCAGCGCCTCACTCGATCAGATCAACGCCCTCGCCGACAAATACAACGCCATCGTCCACTTCGACGACTGCCACGCCACCGGCTTCCTCGGTGCCGGCGGCCGCGGAACCCACGAACAGTGCGGCCTGTTAGGAAAAATCGACCTCACCACCGGCACCCTGGGTAAGGCCCTCGGCGGCGCATCCGGCGGCTACACCTCCGGCAAAAAGGAAATCATCGACCTCCTCCGCCAACGCTCGCGCCCCTATCTGTTCTCCAACTCCATCGCACCGCCCATCGTCGCCGCATCCCTCAAGGTCTTCGAAATGTTGGAGCAGTCCACCGAACTCGCCGACCGCGTGAAGGAAAACACCCGCTACTTCCGCGACGCCATGGCCGGCACCGGATTCAACCTATCCGGAAATGACCACCCGATCTCCCCCGTCATGCTTGGCGACGCCGCACTCGCCCAGAAATTCTCAGACCGCCTCCTCGATCACGGCGTCTACGCCATCGGCTTCTTCTATCCCGTCGTCCCCCAGGGAAAAGCCCGCATCCGCACCCAGATCAGCGCCGCACACACCCGCGAACAACTCGACCAAGGCATCGACGCCTTCATCACAACCGGCCGCGAACTCGGCGTCATCTGACTCCTACATCACCACGTAAAATCCGCGTCAAGAAGCCCTTCACTTCTTGACGCGCCATCATGCCGGGAGTTGCATCGCAAGCGTGACTCCCAAAATCATGAACACCAGACATCTCCTGATGGTCGCAGCGCTGTGCCTCGGCCAATCCGCCATTCTAACAGCCGAAGAGAAGAAGATCGACAAGGCACCGCTCGACCTAACCGCACTGAAAATCGACCAGTCCGAAATCGCCCTCCCCACCCCCGGGGACATCCTCTCCACCCTCAAATCCGCCAAAGCTGAAACCTGGAAAGCCGCCCTCGCAGCCCTCGGTGCCCCCGCCGGAAACACCGGCGACGAAGCATCCTCCGCCGTCCTGTTAGGAGCCGCAGTCGCCGATTGCTTCCTCGCCATCGAAACAAAAGACGCCACCCTCTTCGACGAACGCGCCAAATCCGTCCTAGCCGCCGCCCGCAAACTCGGTGCCGAAGAACCCCTCCTCGAGTCCGGCGCATCCCTTGGCAAAATGGCCAAGGACGCCAAATGGAGCGACATGCCCCAAATGCTCGACCGCCTCCACCTCGCCAGCATCGATGCCATGCGCAAGATCGGCGATGAGGATGCCGAAGCCATCTGCCTCGCCTCCGGATGGTTGCGCGGACTCGCCCTCTACACCGAAGCGCTCGGTGCCGAATACACCGCCGAAGGCACCCTCGCACTCCGCCAGAAGGACCTAGTCAAGCACCTCGCAGCACGCCTCGGAACCCTCTCCGAAAGCGCTGCCGAAAACGAATCGGTGAAATCACTCATCGCAGCCTTCGACAAACTCCCCGCCGCACTCCCGGACGGAAAGGAAGACACCCTCACCAAGGAACAAGTCTCCACCCTCAACACCATCGCCAAAGGCGCCGCCAATTAACTCATCTAACACCTTTCAACCATGAACTCCTTCCTCCGCTCACGCATCGCGAAATGGACCGGCTTCGCCTCCATGCTCGCAGCCTCCACTGCGCTGATGGTGACCCCAGCCACCGCATCTGTCATGGGCGCGCGCATCACCGCCGCACGCTTGTTCGACGCGCTCTCAGATGACTGGTTCGTCCGCGACCACTTCACCTCCGGCCTCCTCAACGTCGGCCAATCCGTCTACATCCGCACCACCCTCCACGCCGGTCGAAACTACAAGATCGTCGCCGGCGGCTGCGAGGACGCCTTCGATGTGGACATCGCCGTCTACGACGAAAACGGCAATTACATCGATGGCGATGACGACACCACCGCACTCGCCGTCGCCGATGTCGCCCCTCGCTGGACTGGCACCTTCATCGTCAAAGTCACCATGTACAGCGTCCGCCCCCGCAGTGGAAACGCCGCCCACTACGTCGTCCAATACGCCTATCTCTAACAGCTCCCAGCGATCCAACACCTTGGGAAGGGGCGTCCGGGAAACAGGATGCCCCTTCCTTTTCCTATGAAAAATCACGCCGAATCCACCAGCCAGCTCATCGAGGAACTCGTCCGCAAGTCCTCACCACAGCCCATGGCTCCGGAAGAGGCACTCACACTTTCTAACAAATGGCTCGGCCGCGAGCCGCTCGTCCACCCCCTCGTCACCGAAGACCTCTTCCTCGGATACTTCTCCTCAAACCTCCACCCCTACCGCCTCGCCGATCCCCTGGTCTCACTCCGCGCCGCCCTCATCGCCGGCGAATGGATCGTCTGCCACTTCGACGAACGCACACCGCCCACCGCCACCTTCGATTCCCACCCTTGGCCTGCCCGCGAAACCCGCCGCCTCGGCGATCACCAGGCCATTCAAATCGCCGGCCACCACATCGACCTCGAATCACTCGACCTCGTCGGCCACTGGATGGATGAAATGCCGATGGTGCGCTCCATCGATGCCACCCCCGATGGCAAAATCATCCTCTCCACCCGCTGCTCCACCGATCACGAAGCACTCCTCCGCTTCGATCAAGGCTTCAGCATCGCCCCACTCAAAAACCAACGCGCCACCATCAACGGCCGCGAAATCTCCGGCACCAGCCCGCTCTTCCCATCCGATCACGTCGAACTCGGCCGCTTCCGTGGCCCCGCCATCGAGTGGATCCGCCGCATCAGCACCACCCACCGCCCCGTCCCAACCTCCGTCCTCAAACTCGATCAAGTCACCCGCCGCTTCCCGGACGGCACCGTCGGCCTCCAACCGCTCTCACTCAAACTCCAGGCCGGCGACTTCACCGCCATCATGGGGCCCAGCGGCTCGGGAAAATCCACCCTGTTAGACATCCTCGCCGGCCAACCTCCCACCTCGGGCTCCGTCGAAAACCAAGCCTTCCGCGGCAGGATCGCCATGGTCCCGCAGGACGACGTCCTCTTCGAATCCCTCAGCGTCGAGGAAAACCTCCGCTACGCCGCACGCCTCCGCATCAACCTGACAGAACCCGCCATCGCCCAACGCATCGACGCCGTCCTCCCTCTCATCGGCCTCGCCGAAAAACGCCATCTCCGCGCCGGCTCAGACCTCGATAAAACCCTCTCCGGTGGCCAACGCCGTCGCCTCAGCATCGGCCTCGAACTGATGGGGAATCCCGCCCTCCTTCTGTTGGACGAACCCACCTCTGGCCTCTCAGGACCCGACGCCGCATCCGTCGTCTCACTCCTCCGGAAACTCTCCCGCCAGGGCACACTCGTCATCACCACCATCCACCAGCCTTCTCCCGAAGTCTTCGCCCTCTTCGATAAACTCCTCGTCCTCGATCGCGGCGGCGTCCCCGCCTACTTCGGGTCCGCAACAAACGCCCCGAAATGGTTTGTCACCCACGATGGCTCCCCAGCCCCAGCCACCTCCGGCCCGGAACCCATCCTCGGCACTCTCATGCGCTCGGACCGGCCACCCGGCGCAACATCCGAATCCCGCCTCTTCGAACCAGACCACTGGGCACAACTCTATCAGCGCGACCGCCCTCTGCTCGACCCACCCCTCATTCTCACCGATCACCCGGAGTCCCCCGCAAAATGCCACCAACCCGGAGACCTCAGCCGCCTCTGGCAGGTCATCCGCCGCGAGACCTCGCGGAAATGCAAGGAGCCCTTCGGTTTTATCATCTCCGTCCTCCTCGCCACGCTCCTCGGCGCACTCATCGCAATCGTCTGTCGCCAGGGAGAAGATTACACATATCCCACCAATGCGATCATCCCGAGTTATGCCTTTCTCGCCGTCATCCTCTCCCAGTTCCTCGCCGCCTCCGGTGCCGTCGGCGAACTCGTGAAGGACCGCAGAAAACACCAGCGCGAGCAATTGTTGGAAATCAGCGGCGGTGCCTACGTCGTTTCGAAAATCCCCTATCTCCTCCTGATGGCCATCGTCCACGCCGCCGTCATCAGCTACACCGGATACCGCATCCTCGAAATCCCCGCAGGCTTCTATCCGTTCCTCCTCCTTCTCGCCACCTCCGGCTTCACCGCCTCCGCCCTCGGGCTATTGGTATCATCGCTCCCGAAAATGACGGAATCCCGCGCCATGGCCGCGGTTCCGCTGCTCCTCATCCCACAGATCGTCCTCTCCGGCGCAGACCCATTCCCCTTCTCCGGTCTTCAACATCTCTCCTGGCCCAACCCACCAGCCACCGCCGAAACCTCTCCCCCACCCGCACCACCCCTCACCGCCATCATCCCTTCCCGCTGGGCCTACGAGGGTGCCATCTCCGTCTGGACCGACCTTCCCGAATTCGCTCAAATCGAAGCCGCGAAAGCCTACCGACCCACCCTCAATTTCTTCAAAAAACACCGCCGCGAATTCACCGAATCCCCGGAAGCCTTCGCCGCACGACACCTCCAACAATTCGAAAGACCCTTCGAATTGGAGGAAATGAAACAACATATCTCAATCCTTGCCCGCGCGGGTGTGCTATCTGAAAAGGATGTGCGATCCACCTATCTCCTCGACTACACCGAACTCGCCCCAAAAGGACAAAACCTCTCATCCATCCAGCACGACATCCTCCGCTCCCACGCCGAACAGGTCGTCCATGGCCCACGCACCCTCTTCGGCACAACATTCTCCGCCCTCGCCTGGTCGCAGGGCATCCTTGGAATCATCTCTCTCGCTTCTCTGTTAGGCAGCATCGGGTTCACACGCCGCGCCCTTTCCCAATCCCTACTCTCCTCACTCAGGAAATACACCACACCACGCTTGCCCCCTTCCTCAGACGATCAGTCCAACACGGAGGAAATCCCACTGATCATCGCATCAGACGCCACCGTCGACGATCTCCTCCTCCATCAATCACCCATCACCGATCTCGCCAAAACCGACACCAAACTCCTCAAACAACGCCTCACCCTCCCCCAGCCCGCCGTCCTCCGCGCCTCACAACTCCAGCTCCTCCCCCAACTCGAAACCCTCTCCGCACCACGCCCTCTCCGCCTCCGCAGCGAAGCCGGAACCAACGCACCCGGCATCCCCTTCGACCCCGCGCAACTCATCGCACGCCTCACCGCACGCCGCGTCGCCCTCCCCCTCGACCGCGGCGACGCACCGGAGCCCGTCTGCTATTTCCTCTTCGCCGACCGCAATTGGCTCATCCCCCTCGCCTCTCAACTCGCCCAAATCAGCCAATCCCTCAAAAAGGAAACCGCCATCGGCCACCCCGACCGCTGGCACCCGCTGCCACCCCAAATCTTCGCCTTCACCGAGTCCGATGCCGATCTCGAAGCTCTAACACAATCACCCGCCCTCCCCTCGCTCGAAAAAATCGCCTCAATCGAAATTCTCCGCCGCCAACCGGCCACCATCCAACAGGCCGTCACCCACGCCAATCCATACCGGACCACCGCAATCTTCCTCACTCGCGACGACCCCACCGCCTGCCTGACCGACTGGAACACTCATCACCTAACAGGAAAAATCCCCGCAATCATCCACGGCAAAACCTTCGATCTCTGGCAAGATCTCGCTGCCATCGAATGGGCCGCCGACTCCCCCTTCGAAAAGCTCGCCCGACAGATCCACATCGAATACTCCCGCGTCGAAGCCGCCGACCGCCGCACCGAAAACCAATCCCCAGCCGTCGGCAAATCCTGGGAAAACCTCGGCCCACTCTATCAGGAACACAGCCGCGATTCCGCCACCCACCTCATCGCCTCCGCCCAAGGCCTCGGCTTCCGCATCTCGACTGCCGATGGCAACCCCGCCGCCGCCTTACGGCTCATGTCATCCCTCGCCGCACACCTCGACGAACTCGCCGCCTGCGAACACTACCGCTGGATGGCATCACGCATCCTCGATGGCTGGCAATACGCCCCCGTCCGCGACAACGAACGCAAACACCACCCGGACATCCTCCCCTACGACCAACTCTCCGAGACCATCCGGGAAAAAGACCGAGCCTGCGTCCGTGCCCTCGCAACCCTCGTCCACCGCGGCACCCTCCGGGTCGAATTCGCCGCACCATTCTGTTAGCTCATCTCCTCTTCAGGCGCCACACACTCTCTGCCTTGCCATCTAGAGGCAGATTGTAAGTCAGCTGATAGGTCCCGTCACCATCATCCCGATCCACCTGCCAGAAATCGTTTCCATGCACCGACTGGTCCAGCTTCACCTCCTTGCCATCCACCACCTGATACAACTCATATCCCACCGCATCGGTGAGCCCTTCGAAACGGATCGGCACATAACCCACCCCACCCCGAATCGTCACCTCCACCTCAGGCCCCTCCGCCTTCATCATCACCGGATATCGGTGCAACACCTTCCCGCCCCGGGCTGTCACCACCAAATCATTCCCCTTCGCCTCCCGATAGACCGTCTTCCACGACTTCGGATTCTCCGCCAAATGCTTCCGGAATGACTCGTTAGGCCCATAGTAATCCTCCGCCGTTCTAGGCAACGTGATCCACTGCGCCTCCAACTCCACCTCATCACCCGGTTGAAATCCACTCACCTCCGGCGGAGCAACGAGTAGCAAATCCAGCCCCACTCCTTCCGCATCCGACCAATGAACCGGCATGGAAATCGTCGGCCGAGTATACTCCTTGCCACCCAGCTTCGCCCGATACGAGCGAATCACCAACGCGCGGCTTCCCGTCCCCCAGTCCCGCTGATTCGTGTGCCTCGCCCCAGGAAACGCAACCCACCAAGGCCCGTCACCCGCCAATGTCACCCGATCCAACCATCCCTGCCCCGGCTTCAGGGAACCCGGCACCTCCCGCTCTTCAATCAACCCCGCCACATTCCCATAGGCGATCCTCGGCGTCACATACTCATTCGTCTTCCCCATCTTGAAAAACCACACCCCATCACTCTTCGCCGCCGTGCGGAAATCATATCTCAGCCGATTCCACGTGCGCGCATAATCATCCGTCCGCAACGTCCGAACCTCAGCCTCCAATCCCACATCCCGACCCGCTCCATAATTCCCATGATATCTCACATCCGTCAGGCAAGGCCCGTGCGCCAGATAGGCCGTTCTCATGTCCCGAAACGCCAACTTGCCGCCACCCACCTGACTCATCCCCAGCCAGTCACCACCCCACCCGCCATCCGTCCATTGCCACATCTTTCCGTTCGCACCGTTCCGCGTCATCAACATCCGCACATCCGTGATCGCCACATCCACCAGACTCATATCCACATCAAAACAAATCGACTCCCCCCAACACCCGATCGCAAGTTGATCCCAGCGCCCGTTTCCTCCCTTGCCGCTATACCCGATCAGACTCAGTTGCGAATGACTCGCCGATGGCAACGACCCGTAAAATCCATAAGGAATCCGCAACAAATACTCCGTTCGCCCGGGCTTCGCAGGCAAATCCACATAAGCCATCAGATAAGCCCCCATCGGCTCATAGTGCCAGTTCTTGCTCAGCTGAACCGGAATCCCCGTCGGCCGACCTTCCAAATCGCACAAGATCGGACAAAGCCCCGTCACATTCGCCGGCGACCGAAAATCCAACAAAAACGGAACCAGCCTCGCCTCCTGCTGCGCGTTGTCGATCTTGATCACAAACTCATCATAATCCCGGATATCGGTGTATCCCGCCGCAAACTTCCGCTCAATACGCGGCACCGACGCCACCAGACAATTCTTCATCGCATCAAACGCCACCGCTACCTCCTTCCCTGCCCTAACCGAAACCCCAACCACCGGCGCAGCCTTCTCAGCTTTTGAAATCTCATGCCGCAAAGTCACCCGACGGACCTCGTTCTCCGCCCAATCCCCATCCATCTTTCTCTCCTCAACTCCATTCACCCCTTGCCCGGCGAAAGCCACCTTCACCTTCGCATCCCTCCATCCACCTGCCCCCGGCGAAAGCGAAATCGTGAACGCCAACGAATCCGGCCACGCCACCAACGACAAGCTCCCCACACAAGACAGCGCCGCCCCTGCCTCATCCTTGAAATCCAAACCCACCATCTCGAAATGCTGCACCAAACGCCCGGCCTCCCACATCTTCGCCGCTCCCAACCGCCGCGGATCCGGATCCCTGCCCGCCTCACAAGCCACCGCCCGATACTTCTTCCCACCCACCTCCACTTCCACCACCAACTCCGCCTGAGGCAACCCCTCAAAATGCCCCGTTCCCGCCTCCAATGCCTCCGCATAACCCACCGGTGCACGACCATTCACCGCATACCCCGCCTTGCCGAAATCCGTCAGGTTCAGCGTGAAATCATACCCGCTCGCCTGAATCGCCAGAATCTCCGGACTCTTGTCCCCA
This sequence comes from Verrucomicrobiaceae bacterium, assembly GCA_005787565.1. GTDB lineage: Bacteria > Verrucomicrobiota > Verrucomicrobiia > Verrucomicrobiales > Akkermansiaceae > Luteolibacter. The sequence goes on from SYAP01000246.1 coordinate 8,376, forward strand.
GCCTGCTTCCGCCAACCGTTCAGCCAACACGCATAGGAATAACGAGCCCCCTCTGCCTCCGCCCTAACCGGGCAAAACAGCGCCCCCAAAAGAACTCCAACAACAAGTGATCCAATCGAAAATTTCATGATGCAATCAGTTCAACCGCGGGTCCCGCGATTGCCCCATGCTATACTGCCCACATTGCCCCCTTCTTCACTCAAAACGCACCACAGCTCGCACAGCTCGTCACCGGCAAAGCCATCAAGCGGAACGCTTCCAGATTGGCGGAACAATCTTCCCCTGCCTCACAACCTTCACCAACAGAAAAATCCCCGTGCCCGTGCAAAGAACCAGCGCAATCACCGATGACTCCACCCCAAAGTTGCCTCCCGTCAGAAACTGCGGCCCGTTGACCGTGGACCGGATCAGACCCTGCGACGCCACGTTGCCAGATACGATCCCCGAGAAAATCGCCGACTGCGTGTAGTTCCAGGCGATATGAAAGCCGATGCTCATCCACAGACGGCGCGTCAACATGTATGCCGCCGCCAGCAAAATTCCTGCTTCGACCGCGATAAAAAGCGCTCCCTCCATCGTCCCTTCAGGATTGATCAGATGAGTCAAACCGAACACCAGGGAAGACACCACCAAGGCCGCCCAACTGCCAAACCACGACTCCACCGCTCGAAACAAAACACCACGGAATAACAACTCCTCAAAAACCCCGGAACTGATCGCCATCGCAATCGCCGGAATCATGAAGCGCCAGGAATTCAACCCATCAATGCGGTAAATTCCCAAAGCCATCAGAATCAACTCGCAGGCAGCGTAAAGACCAGCGCCGATCAGCATTCCCAAGCCCAGCTCCCGCCCCATTCCCGGCACAGCCAACTCAGAAACAGTTCGCTGTTCGATGAACCTTGCATAACCGCAATAAACAGCCAACCCGGCGATCGCCAATGCCACAATGTGACGAACCGCTTTGAACGGAACCCCAGCATAGCTGGTCATCACATCCGTATTCAATCCCATCATCATCACCAGGATGTATCCGAGCACCAATATGCGCGCGACCGGCGAAGAAAATATGCGCCGCACCAAACCAGACGGAACACCGGAAGATTCATTCATCGGGACTTCATTCATGGCTGTGGATGGAAATGACGGATCATCAGATTGAACATATCAGGAACTAACAGCTCCTTGGCCAACATCCCAAAGACTGCCAAATCCGCCGCCCAATGCAAGCCATGAACCACACCCGTGGCTCGGGCATCCTGCCCGTAGCCTCCCTAAGTCCACCATCATCGATCAATTCACCAACCTCCAACTTCATTCCCGAAGGCAAAGACCCACCCGCCGGACCCAGGCAAACTGCGATCCCAGCCCTAGGTCCCCGTATCGGAAATTCTATAACTTCGTGTATGGAGCATGTCGGTAATACTTGGGCCTAGAATCAAGCCTGAGATGCAGCCAAGACACACCCAAGCCCGCAGTGCTCAGCCAGAGAGGCGAGCTTGATACCCGTTCCCTCATAGCTCTGCCAACATGCCCCCAGAAGCCATCGATCTGAGCAACAGGCGCACCACGAATGAAACATGCCAGATGCGTGTAGCAGTTCAGAGCAGCCATGGGAGTTGGAACCACCAAATATGCATCTCCACCAAGGTTGGGGAAAACAACTGCATGCTCGCCACGATGAGCCTCAAAATGGGATGAAAATGGCGCAGGATCAGGATTCAACCGGGTTAACGCCACACTCTCGACAAGGACACATTCGAAGGGCCTGTCCAAAGTCTGAATGGTGACTGGAGCTGCCTCCCAAAAAAACGCCGGATAAGCACTGGCTGCAATGGTCGTGGAAAACCACGAACGGAATTCCGCATCGTCCGCCAGAAGTGAAATCACGTCAGCACAGGACAAAACACGCTTTCGATGAATGCGGAGTCGGGTGGTGCGCTCCGCCAAATGCTCTTCGGATACCGTCCATCTGGATTCTTGCATGAGATTCCGGCTCTGATCTTGCCACCGGCGGAAAAGTGAACGACAGGCGATTGGCCGTCCAGACCAAAGCACCTGGGGAATCGATTCGGATCAAACTAATTTCAGAGATCTCGTTAGTGCGGCACTCAGCCCTTCGATCCTTGGCTAAGAAACCATTAGAAATTCCGCATGAAGGATACAACCGCCAACGCAAAGAAGGCACTAACAAAATCAATCGGATCAGCGGTTTCCATAAAAGAACAACAGCAAGAACAATCCCAATCTTGGCTACCAGCAACCAATAGCTTTCCGTGAGCAAATCTGCCAGCGGACTCACGAAAAGGCAGGTAACGATGAATGCTTTCAACAGAAAGAGCCAAGTAGCATCCCAACCCGAGATGACTGCTGATAAATCATTCATTTCTTCGCAACCTTGTGATACGCATGTCCAAGAAGAGCCGTGATCGCACCAGCGATCACCAATGCATCAGTCCCCTTTAGCAGGGATGCGGCAAACAGTGCCCCTAACGTGCTATCAAGCCTCCCTGCACCATCAATCAGAATGGCCCCAAGGACAAAGTGGGCGGTTAATGCACCAAAAAACACCCACCACCCCAGAGCCGCCACAGACATCGGCCCTTGCGGAAGGTTCTCCTGGTCAGAACTCAGTTCACCTTCAATTTCGTCTGATTCAATGAGAATTGAAGGATTCTCGATGAATTCAGCGATCGTCACAGCATGCGTCGCCTTGCCAAGAGGACAAACCAACCAATCTCCGGAAATCCGCCCGCATTGCACATCACTCATGATCCGAGCTTCGGTAAAATCAGTTTTCCAAAAAAGGGAACTTGGGGATTTGACGGAAAATTGCATAATTTTTCAGAGCATTGAGTCGTCCTGCAATTGCCCGAAAAAGAGGATCCGAAATTGGGTTGATGGCAGGATGATCATCGCGAATGCAATCGGTGACAAGACTGATTCCGAGGTCGATCCTCTTCTCAGGATTTCTTCCGACGAGCTCCAGCCGACTTGGATCGCCGTCCTTCGTACCACTCCTTCGCCACCTTCGCCTCGACCTGTTGAAGATCCGCCGGCCTCTTCATCCCCAGTGCGTCCAAAAGACTGTTGTGATCGGCGCGACGCAGGATTCGATCTGACTTCCCATCGAGGAAAACGGCTTCCGCCAGCTTCCTGAAGCTACCTTGATCCTCCCAAAGATTCTTCACCGGAAGTGTCCGGAACTCTTCATCGGTCGCCTTCCGGGTCTCTTCATATCCGATCATCACCTCCCCGTTCAAAACGCTGGTGAGGATTGGCGGAATCACAAGGCCGTCCACTTCAAGTGGCAAATGGCCAAGCATCATCGAAAGGGATGGCGCGAGGGATCGAATATCGAAATTCCCTTGCCACAACACCTCAGCGCCCGCAATCGAGTGAACGGTTGGCTTGGTGGAATCATGCCATGCAAGCAGCCCACCCCAAATGAAAAAGCGGCTTCTTCTTCCTTCCCCCCCGACCGATAGAATGCGCCCACACGAATAGGTTCCATCCCTGAGTGGAATGTCCCAAATCATTCCGGGCAGTAAATTGGAATTGGATTTCGGAAAAAACGGATAGGTTGGAGTTCTTGTTGCCATTTTTCTGCCTGAAAGCTGAATTCTCTCGAACCCGCCAGGTTCTATCCAGCGAATTTACGCTGGAAGAATTCACTCTAGGCCTTCGGAAGACAAGTTCCGTTTCGGGTAGAAGAACTGACATCAAGCACCAGCCCATGGAGCTGGAACCTGAGGAATTGTTAAAATGGCCTGAATCTTGAATCGAGCATATTGCCCGAAAACCGTCTGGATCAATCATGACCTGTCAATCCTCCCAGCAAGCCAGAGTCCCCACCAAACATGCGCCTTGTCAGCCCGGTTTCGATTCGTCCTGGCCTGACCGGATGCGGCAAGCTAAATTCGTTAGAGAGCTGATTCATCACAACTCAAAATCCCTCATCCCCAGCATGACTAAAGCTCGGCTTGTTCTTCGATGATCTCGATTGGATCATCAACCCGAATCACCCCCTCCGACAAAATCCGTGCCCGCAAGCCGCCCTTGTGAACCAATCCCCGGAGCGTCTCAGGATAGGAGATCTTCGCTAGATAGGAACACGGCTCACACAACCTCACCCCCCGGACCCTAACAGATCCAATCATGAAATCCTTCCACACCAACGCATTCAAATCCACACCACAGGTAACGATGTTTCGACGCGCGTGAATCGCCGTAAACTCCAGTTTCGACTCACGTGCAAACGTCTCGATCTTTTCGGACTCGATCAAAGTCAGCTCGAAATCAGGCTTCTGAGGCTGCGGTGAGAAGGTTCCCCTCCCCCCAAAATAACGATCTCCCACCAATCCCAAGCCAGGCACCGCGACCACCTCCGATCGCGACTCCATCGCGTGATTCGAAGACTCGGCAATCAGGATCTGCAAAACAAAGGCCATGTGGGTAACTTCCATTCGATGGTGAAATGATCGGCATCGCCCAATGCATCTACTGGCGCGGACCACCGATCCGCTGGTTCAACGAGGGAGATGATATCAAAGACAGCATTACCATTGGAATTCTTTCCAATGACTAAAAAAAGATAGATCCGGCCGCATCAACAATCCATCACCGTCCGGCTCGGGAAGAGGACACACCGCGGATCAATTGTTCCGCACCTGGTAATGGAACATTCATACAATCATCAACGAAAAGCGCAGGGCAGGTCTCGGACAAAAGCTCAGTGCTTGTCCCTTTCGTCCCAGATGCGGATCTGTTCTTCAGCGGTTCCGGAGCTCATCCCGATCCCGACCTCGTCGCAGAGTCTCGCGAGTTCGCGGAAATCGTGACGCGCCCACTGCGACTCGCCGACGTCTGGTTGGGCATGGAGATTGATGCAGCCAAAACACACTTCGATGGCCTGGATCAGCGTGCCAGCGGAATCGTGGAAGAGAAAGAGGTGATGGGGGGTGTAGCAGGCGGCGGGGCCGAATTTGTTGTGGGGACCATACACCGCATCGACCAACCGGAGCACTTGCCCGGACGTCAACGTCGCCTCGGCGATTTTCAGTTTTTCGAGAGTTGCCAGATCGAGCTCACCATCCGTGATGAGGGAAAATCCGGACTCCATCGGCAAATCCGCAGGCCCATCATTCGGCAAGGCGAACCGATAGGCGACAACCCTCGCCGCTTTCAAATCAGCCACCGACGGCACGGACGACAAAATCGGAACCGTTTCCGCAAGCACCTCCACCGTCACCACCTCAGCCGTGGTCACCTCACGCTTTTCACATCCGCAAAGCAGCAACGCACAAAAAGTCGAGAACAGGAGGGATTTCATGGCAGAGGAAGTGTCTTCAGCTCCGCGTGCAAGCGGCACCAGGCTTGATCATCAAACTCCGAGTCCCGGATGAGACAGGTCCGAAGTTTTCCGTCTTCCTGATAACGCAACTCCGCAGAGAAGTCGTTCATCCGACATTCCTCCAAGGATTGGACCAGAATCGAGCTCGAACGCTCACCGCCCCGAATCAAGTCGATGGTTTCTCCTCCAATCACAACCTCCTCGATGCGACGACTGCGCAATTCCCGGTGGAAGACGAAGAATGCCAATGAATGCACAAAAAACATGAGTCCCCGTTCCCACTCGCGATCCCACAAGGAGTAGCAGGCGAGCACGAGACTCAACCATCCAGCCCACAAATACCAGTGGTGCCGGATTTTCTTGGAGTTCTCGATTCGAATCATCGGCGGCGTGGTGGCTTCAAAAAGTCACACTCTTGATATTCTCAGTCCATCAATACGGACTCGTCGTGGGTCTCTGCCCTGCCTTCATATCGATTCTGCCGATAATGCAACTCCGCGGAGAAGTCATTCATCCAACACACCTGATTTCCCTGGATCCGCGATTTCCACTTCCCTCCGGATGCCTCCCGCCGGAAAATCCCGGCGCTGATTGTCATTTTCCAAAGCCTGCATGAATCACACCGAACCCCTTCCTTCCAACACCCTCACACCGCTGGTGCAGCGACGGAGGTTTCACCGTTGGCTCTTCATCGCGGCGGGGATTTATAACATCTTGTGGGGACTTTACGCGGCGTGGGACCCGCAGTGGCTGTTCCGCTTTGCGGAAATGCCACCGCTGAACCATGCCCCGATTTTTGCCAGCCTTGGGATGGTGGTCGGGCTTTACGGCATCCTCTATTTCGAAATCGCCCGCGTGCCAGAGCGCGGTTGGCTGCTGGCGGCGGTCGGACTAACCGGGAAAATCCTCGGGCCCATCGGGCTGTTCGTGCTGATCTGGCAGAGCACCTGGCCTCCTGCGACGATCATTCTTTGCCTGACGAATGACATCATCTGGTGGATTCCCTTCTCGCTCTATCTGAAAGACTCGTGGCCGCATTTCCGCAGAAGCCTCTGATCGCCGGATGTTCTAACGGGACCAGCGGACCGAGAAACCTGGGCGTTGGATGCTGACACCCCAATTGCCATTCCGATACCAAACCGCCGTGTGGCTGCGGGCTGGCGTGTAATAGGTCGGCCGAACATATCCGCCGTAATAGCGGTATCCGTATCCATAGCCGACGTATCCGGCATCGGACCAACCGTTCCACCAGTCGCCGCTGTTAGGCCGATATCGCCGATGCGGGCCGGAGGAGCGATCGGCTTCGCGGAGTTTCCACTGGGGCACGAACGCGGTCTCAGCGGGTGGTGATTTCGGGAGCTGGATGGCTTTTCCCTTGCTGTCATACCAAGTCTCGGTCTCGGGCGCGGCGAGAAGCGGACTGATGGCCATTCCTAACAAGGCAAACAGGGTGGTGGTGGCTTTCCCGTTCATGAAAACAAATTAGCCCCGCTGAACCCGGGATGCAATGCAAGATCCGGGCGCGGGGCCAAGGGTGAGAAAGCAGTGAAATCAGCGACCTCCACCGCCGCCAGGACCACCACCGCCGGGACCACGGCCAAAGCCGCGACCGTTGGTCAAGCGCTCCTTCATGTCCTCAGGGATCACCGTGGAGGACTCGATATAAGCGCGGGCACCTTCGGCGTCCTGTTGCATCCAGCGCATCGCGGTCATGCCAACGGTGCGGGCGCGACTTCCTTCGTCGCTGATCGACTCAGCGAGCTGGATCAGGGTGGCGGGATCGTCATTTCGGGCGTTCCAGATGTAAGCGGTGGTGGCGGAATCGCGGGCCTCACCCGCCGGTTGAGATTGCACGAAAGCAAGCGCACCGGCGGAATCCTGATTGGTCCAGTTTGACATCACATCGCGCATGGCATCGCGCTGAGCCTCGCCATCGGTGATGGTTTGGCTGGCAAGCCAAGTGGCGGCGGCCTGCGGGTCGTTGCGGGAAAGCTGGGATGCGATGCTTGCCATGGCACGGTCGCGGTCACGCCCCTCGGGCATGGAGGCGATTTTTTCTTGGGCAAGCGCCGGATTTTCACGAGCCAAAGCGGAAAGTGCGGCACCCATGGCTTCGGATTGCTCTTCGCCGGAGAGGGTTTTGATCCAGGTTTCGGCTTCGGAGAAATTGGTGGTGGCCCAGCGCTCGGCGATGGCCGCGTAGGCGTCGTCGCGGCTGTCCTCGTCCATGGTCGAGGCCATTTCGGCGGCACGGCGCGGGTCGGTGTTTGCCACTTCGCGCACGACGCTTTCCATGGCGCTGCCTTTTTCACGACCTTCGAGGGAAGACGCCCAAGCGAGCGCTGCGGAGGGATCCTGTCGAGCCCATTCGGCGGCGATGATGCCGGCGGCACTCTGTCCGCCACCGGGGCCGCGGCCGCCACCCATCATGCCCATCATGGCGAATTCGCCGGGGTTTTCCGCATAATACTTCGCAGCATTGGCGGGATCAGAGCTGGCCCAGCTCTGAAGGATGGTGGGGCGGACGAATCCGCCGGCAAAGCCCATCGTGTTTGAATAGGCCATCGCAGCGGTGGGATCGACCTCAGCCCAGCGGCCAAATAGGAGAATGGAGGCCATCAGGCGCTCGTTGAACGGCAGGCTCTCAAGCTTGGCGGCTTCGGCCTCAAGTTGCTCGGGGGTGAGCCCGGCGTAGAAATCAAGAAGCGCCTGAATGCGGTTGTTTTGGCCGGGCGTGCGGTAAATATCTTCGATTCCCTTGCTGCGCGAAGCACTGCGGCGGTTGGCGTCGCTATCAAGTTCGGCGCGGCTGGAGGAGCGGCTGCGGGTGGATGTTTCCGACGTTTCCGCAGCATCGCTGCCTGCAGGACTGTTGTTTTTTCCAGTGATGAAACCGCCAGCGGCTCCAATGGCAAGTGCGGCGGCGGGAAGGATCCAGGGATTTTTCATGGTGACGTGATTACCTTTGGTAAAACCTCCTGTCGCGTGGATTGTTGCGATTATTTTTTCGGCTGACGCTGAATTTCAAATTCGATGTCGGGAACGCGCCGCTCCCCCACCCTCTCGACGGTCGCGTAAAAGGCTCCAAGAATCCCCTGCCCGGGCAATTGGCCGGTGAACCACCCTTCCATTTCGAAATCGCCTTCGTTGAGATCGAGGTGGAGCGAAACGGAAGTGGCGGTCTTGAGCAGCGACGTCTGAACCTCCCTGCGTCCCGCACGCAGGTGGACGGTGCCGGCTTTGAGCTGGCCGAGCTTGTCGCGCTGCGCGGCCGGGGCTTCCGGCGGCAACATGGAAAGAGTGACGCGGTAGTTCCCTTCACGCGCGGCGTGGAGTTTCCAATGGCCGGACGTTTGTGCGACCGCAGGCTTGCCGGCCGAAAGGGCGTTGAGCCGGTTCAGGATCGACCGCTGATGGGCAAGGCCATCGGAAATCGCGCCGTCCGTTTCCCTGCTGGGCCACCAGTCATGTGCGCTGAGCAAGACAACCGGCTGGCGCGCATCGCCCACCCATGGACGGACCGGCTCCCGAACCATCGGCAGGACCGAATCCCACCACTGGCCGTATCCCGTCAGTAGCCGCGAGGCATCATCAGGAAATTTCTCGAACACATTGGTCTTCTGGCCCGGATCGGTTTCCAGATCGAACAACTCGAGTCCCTGCAACAGCCAGCGACCCTCACGCACGGAAAAGTTGTTAGACCGATGACGCTCCGGCATTTCATCGCCACGCCACCGGCCGACATGCGAGAAAATCATCCGGTCGGAAGGCACCACACCCTCTCCTAACAGCACGGCGGAGAGATCCAGCCCGTCACCCTTCCACCCGTCCGGCATCGGCGTGCCGGTGAGCTTGGCAATCGTCGGCAACAGATCCAGCGGCGTGACCGGCTCTTTCGTGACACGCCCCGCAGCGATCTTGCCGGGCCAACGGATGAAACACGGAGCCCGCACACCTCCTTCATGCGTGGTGCACTTCCGCCCCTTCATGCCACCCGTCCAATGGGCGAGCGAGGAACCGTTGTCGCCGAGAAAAATCACGATGGTGTTCTCGGCGAGGCCAAGCGTGTCGAGTTGATCTAACAAACGCCCGACCGCAGCGTCGATGTCCTCGATCATCGCATAAAACGAGGCAACAGGCTCGGACACACCCGCCTCGATGAAACGCCGCGCAGTCCCCGCAGGGGCGATATAAGGATCGTGCGGAGCATTGGTCGCAAGATGCAGATAGAAAGGCTTCTTGTCCTCCGCCCGCTCTTTGATCCAACGCCCGGCTTCCTCAAAGAATACATGAGTGCAGTATCCTTTCGTCGCACGCCAACCTTCCCTCGTCCGGACCCAGGGATCGACATAATCATTTCCCCAGCGGTCCGGCGTTTGGCCGATGCCACCACCACCATGGATGAAAACCGATTGAAACCCCCGGTCTTCCGGGCGGCAGGGCAGCGATTCGCCAAGATGCCATTTGCCGATGATCGCGGTCTGATAGCCGGCCTTCCCCAAAATCTCCGGCATCAACGGAACATCCGGGCGGATCCAACTGCGGCCGACATTCGTATGACTGATCCCACAGCGGAATTCGTGCAATCCGCTCAACAACGCCGCGCGTGTTGGCGAACACGTCGGGCTGGCAATGAAGTTCTCGAAATCCATGCCCTCCGCGCGGAGCCGGTCCAGATGCGGGGTTTTCAAATGCGGATTGCCCGACGCCGAAAGATCCCCCCAGCCCTGATCATCGGTCATCACGACGATCACGTTCGGCCGATCCCCCGCGAAAGCGTAGGGGCTCAAAGCGAGGATTGCCGTTGCCAGAATGCGAAGCGTGAAGAGCATGCCCAAAGTTTCTCCCCCCAATGAACTCCCCCCGCAAGCCATTCCGTGTGTTGTTTGTCTGTATGGGCAACATTTGCCGTTCCCCTGCAGCCGAAATCATCTTCCGAAAACAGATCCACGACGCCAATCTAACAGAATTGGTGGAGACCGATTCCGCCGGCACCACCGATTTCCACCGTGGCTCTCCCCCGGACTCCCGCATGGCGGAAACCCTGCGCCGCGCCGGCTATGAAATCGCCGGACGCGCCCGCGGCATCAAACACGAGGACCTTGATCGCTTCGATCTGATCGTCACCATGGACGAGGAGAACCTCGCCGATGTCCGCCGGCTCGACAAATCACGGCAATTTCACGAGAAAATCCGCCCGATGGTCAGCTACTGCAAACACCACGAGGACGCGCGCGTGCCGGACCCCTACTACGGCGGCCAACGCGGATTCGACCACGTGCTGCGCTTGCTGGAAGACGCCTGCTCCGGCCTCGTCCGGGAAATCGGCCACCGCATGGCCTGCGCCTGATGCTCAGAACCCCTCGCGGATCATCCGGGTGATTTCCAGGGCGATCCGCAGGGCCTCGGTCCCCTGTTGCCCGCTCACCGTCGGTGCCGACCCCTGCGAGGCACTGCGCACGAAGGCATCCAGTTCCAGTTTCAATGGCTCACCCGGCTCCACTTCCACGGCGGCACGCATGATTTCCATGCCTTCCTTCCAGTGGACGTGGCCGCCCTGCTCCTGATAGTCCAGCGAGAGATAGCAATCCTCCTGAAACACCCGCAGTTTCCGCATCCGCTCGGGACTGATCCGGCTGGCAGTAACGTTTGCCACACAGCCGTTCTCAAACCGCAGCCGCGCGTTGGCGATGTCCTCATTGATCGTTAAAACAGGCACTCCCACCGCATCAATGCTCACCACAGGCGAGCGGACGAGGTGCAGGATGATCTCCAGATCGTGAATCATCAAATCAAGAACCACGCCGATATCGACACTTCTGTTAGGAAATGGCGAGAGCCGGTGCGCCTCGATGAAACGCGGACGGGTGAGCTTTTTCTCCAACTCCCGCATGACCGGATTGAAACGCTCGATGTGCCCTACTTGGAGAACCTTTCCGGTGCGGTTGGAAGTTTCGACCAACACTCGCGCATCCTCCACCGTCGGAGCGATCGGCTTCTCCATCAAAACATGAACACCCAGCTCCATCAGTTGGCACCCCACATCGCGGTGCGCAACAGTCGGCACGGCCACACTGGCCACATCACACGCCTCCGCCAACTCTTCGAGGGTGGAAACAGGACGCGCGCCAAACTCCTCCGCCACCGCCGCCGCACGCTGAAGATCCGCGTCATAAATCGCGGTCAGCTTCGCGCTTTCCAACAACGAATAGACCCGCGCATGGTTGCGGCCCATCACGCCTGCGCCTGCCACTCCGGCACGTAAAACTTGCATGCCAAAAGAGTTAGCCAGCGCGCCGGAACGTAGCAAGCCCCGGAAATCAAATCACCACGAGATGACGTCGTCGGAACCAGCATAGGGAACGATTGAACCCGGCGACTGCCCGTTCTTGCCCTTTTTGCCATCCTTCCCGTAAGACCAGAACACAAACGTCTCATTACGAGGCTTGCGATCCGTATACTCTGCTAAACCCCAAGTGTGGAGTCGGCTATCTTTGGTTCCATCGGAAAATTCCCGCTCAAACGGCGGAGTGTTCACCGCAATCATCAATTCCCGTCCCCATGGATCATACAAAATGCCATCCTTTCCGACGCCATTTTTCTTGTCCGGACTGAACTGAAGCTCAAGGAACGTCTCTCCACGCGGATTGACCTCTTTCACAGAAAAGGTTTCCCCCTCATACGGAAATTCTTTCTCTTCACCGATCAAAACCGCCATCAGGAACCCATTCGAATAAAGCCCGCCGGGATCACCGTAAACCGTATCCACCCCAACATTCCGTTTCGATGTAGGGATCGGCGGACGGTTGTAATCCGTCTCGAACATCTTCATCCCGATCTCCAAATCCTTGAACTGGGCCAAAGCCTGCACCTTGCGGCCGTTCTCAATGAATTTCCCGATCCCCACGAACGATAGGGCAACGAGAACGGCGACGATGGCGATCACTACGAGCAGCTCCACCAAGGTGAAGCCTGACCGGGTTTTCGAACAGGCGGAGTTTTTGGGACGGATTTTCACGAGCGGAATATACCCCATTAATGTTACTGGAGCAATCCGTGGTTTAGTGAAAAATCCACACGGAGCGTCGTAATCTCAAAATTTCTCTCAGCGGCGGCGACGCAGAAGTAGGAGCGCGGAGAATGCGGCGAGCCCCATCGTTCCCGGTTCGGGAATCGCCTGCCAAGTCACGACGTCCTGACGGGTCGAGTTTTTCAGGTAGGTGAGCGTGGCCGGAGTGTAGGTGCCGATATTCGCCAGATAGGTCTGCGCAAGCGCTGCTGTTGCCGATCCGCTCGGGGAAATGTTGACCACACCTGAAGTGAGGGACTCGGTAGGATTCGAATCAAGAATCACTTCCCAAATCGCCCATTGTACGGCTGCGGCATCCTCATTCGTGCGGCCGGAAGCAAGATAGCCACCAACCAAACGCGCAACGCTGTCGGAGTTGTTCAGGGTCGCCGGATTCTGTATCTGATAGACCACCGTCTCACCATAGTTGATACCTTGGAGCGGTTCCACACAAAAGGCCTGGAAGGTGGTGAAATCCAGCACGCCGGATGCCCAATCCTGATAGAAAGAACCGTCGACGGTGCCATTCACGGAGAGACCGGGATCTACCACATCCAGCGTCGCTGTGATGCTCTGGGCTTCTGACTTTGCCGGGGAGAATGCAGTAGCCACAGCCACTGCACAAAGCAGTAATGTTTTCGTTCTCATGGGGGGAGGCCCCAAGAATCACCCACCCTACCCCGATGACAAGATTCCTGAAATGGATTCGCCGAAACCCTCTAGTCAAAATTTCAGATCATTGATTATGAGGCGATTACAAAAACATAATATCAATTTTGCCAAACCTTCCATGTTTTCCGGATTTTTTGGAATTCTGAAGGAAATAACAAATCCGCTTCCAAGCCATCAGAATTTCCGAAGCACCGTGTCGTGTCTCAGTCGCTCATCGGTTTCCGGATGATCCAGCGTGAAATGCAATCCGCGGGATTCCTTCCGACCAATCGCACACTCCACGATCAGCCCCGCCACCGCCACCAGATTCCGGAGTTCAAGAATGTCCTGATTGACCCGGTGCCCCCAGTAGAACTCACGCACTTCCTTTTTGAGATTCCTCAATCGCGCGGCGGCACGGCGCAACCGGTTGTCCGTCCGGACAATGGAAACGTAATCCCACATCAAACGGCGAAGTTCATCCCAGTTGTGATAGATCACCACCAGCTCGTCCGGCTCGGCGGTGTCCCCATGCTCCCACTCGGGAATCGCTGGCGCAGGCAGCGCCGGCTTGTCAGGACCATAAAGCCGCAGCATTTCGTCCAGTGCACGACGCGCCATCACGTTGCCTTCGAGCAGTGAATTGGAAGCCAGACGGTTCGCGCCATGCAACCCGGTGTGCGCACACTCGCCGATTGCAAACAAACCGCGGATCGTGGTCTTCCCATTCACATCCGTCACCACACCACCGCACTGATAATGGGCCGCCGGGACCACGGGAATCGGCTGGGTTTCACAATCCAATCCAAACCGCAGCAGCGTTTCATGGATGTAGGGAAACCGCTCGCGCATGAAACCTGCTGGCTTGTGTGTCACATCAAGAAATACACACGATGCCCCCGTGCGCTTGATCTCACGGTCAATCGCACGGGCAACAATATCCCTCGGCGCAAGCGAACCACGCGGGTCGATCCGGCGTGTGAAATCCTCACCCTTCTGGTTGATCAGAACCCCCCCCTCCCCTCGGACCGCTTCGCTCACCAAAAACGAACGCGCCTCCGGCCCGGTCGCACCTGGATTGTAAAAACACGTCGGATGAAACTGGATGAACTCCATGTTCGCGATGCTCGCACCCGCACGCCACCCGAGCGCAACTCCATCTCCCGTCGCCGAATCCGGGTTGGTCGTGTAGAGATAAACCTTTCCACACCCACCTGCGGCAAGCACCACCCGATCAGATCGGAACACATGGACCTCCTGGGTCTGGGTGTTCAGCACGTAAGCCCCAAGCACCCGGTCATCCGATACCGCACCAAGCTTTGCACTGGTGATCAGATCGATGACGAAATGGTCCTCCAATAACATCAGGTTTGGCGTGCGGCGCGCGCTCTCAATCAAAGCCCGCGCGATTTCCCTACCGGTGGTGTCCTTCGCGTGAAGGATACGCCGATGCGAGTGCCCGCCCTCCTTTCCTAACAAAAAATGCCCACTCTCCTGATCGAACTCCACACCATAATCCGTTAGATCATCGATGGTCTCGGCCCCATCACCAACGATGATGCGTACCGCCTGCTCGTTGCATAGCCCGGCTCCGGCATCGAGCGTGTCGGCAACGTGATTTTCCTCCGAATCGCCTTCGTCACAGGCACCGGGATCAAGCACCGACGCGATGCCTCCCTGCGCCCAAGCCGTGTTGGATTCATCAAGCCGCCCCTTCGCCAGCACGGTCACTTTGCCATGCTTGGCTGCCCGCAACGCGAAGGAAAGTCCGGCGATACCCGCGCCGATGACAAGGAAATCTGAGGTCATGGGCGTCGGGTCTTTGGGTGTTCGCGCCGGGCAAGATCGGGAAAATCAAACGGGCTGGAGGAAACGTCGCTGGGCCTCGGCCTCCGGATTTCGCGGCTTCTCCGCAAGACCGGGCCGGGTGTCAGCCAACAATTCCTCGCGGAACTTGCCGATGATCGCCTCAACCGGCCAGGATGATGCCTCACCAAACGCACAAATCGTGCGGCCATCAATCTGATAGGCCACGCTCTCCAACGTCGCCACATCTTCGGGAGTCGCTTCGCCCGACACAAGACGGTCGGAAATCTTCCGCATCCATGTCGATCCCTCTCGGCAGGGAGTACATTGACCACAAGACTCGTGAGCGTAAAACGCGTTCAAATTGTTCAGCACCCAGGACATCTTGCGCGTGTTGTCCATCACGATCACACCACCCGATCCCGCCATCGATCCACAGGCCGCAAGCGTGTCGAAATCGAGCGGAATATCCCAAAATCCAAGCTCTCGCTCGCTGCCATCCGGATTGCGCAATTTGAAAGTCTCATCACAACGCAGGATCTTCGATGACGAACCACCCGGAATCACCGCTTTGAACTCACGGCCATCTTTCGGTCCGCCGCAGAGATCATACAACAACTCGCGCATCGTCACCTTGCCGACCTGGATCTCGAAATAACCCGGATTCTTCACATCACCCGAAACACACACGATCCGCGTGCCGGTATTGCGCGCCACACCAAGCTTCGCATACTCGTCGCCGCCCATTTCAATAATGTGCTTCACATGACAGAGCGACTCGACGTTGTTGACGATCGTCGGACACATGTAGAGCCCCAGCGCAGCCGGGAAATACGGCGGCTTGATCCGCGGATAGGGACGTTTCCCCTCAAGCGATTCGATTAGCCCGGTCTCCTCACCGCAAATGTAGGCACCCGCTCCCCGATGGACGTAAATCTCCAAGTCGAACCCGGAACCGAGAATGTTCGCGCCGACGAAATTCTGCGCACGCGCCTCTTCAATCGCCTTCTCGACAATCTGAGCGGCCGCCGGAAACTCCTCGCGGATGTAAATGTAAGCCGTCTTCGCACCCACCGCAAAAGCCGCGATGACCATGCCTTCAATCAACTGATGGGGATCTTGATGAAGGATGTAGCGATCTTTGAAAGTCCCAGGCTCAGACTCGTCACCATTGCAAATCAGATAGACCGGCTTCGTATTGTTTGGCGGGATGAATGTCCATTTCATGCCGGTCGGAAAACCCGCTCCGCCACGACCGCGAAGACCGGATTTCTTCACCTCTTCAGTGATGTCCTTCGGAACCATCTTCAGCGCCTTCTTCAGCTGGTCGTATCCACCATCCCGAAGATAACATTCAATCGATGGATCCCAACCCACACGGTCGACGTTCTTGAAAATGAGCCGGTGTTCGCGGGGATGGGGAGGCTTGGTATAAGTGATCATGCGATTGGCGTTGAGAAGTTTGGAATCCTGTCTGGCTGGAGTCCGTATGGAATGAATCGTTTGAAATCGGATATCATGAAAAAATGATGCACTAGCTCACCCGAACGGCAGTGGTTTCATCCCGGATACTTGCCCAAAAGCTCCTCCGCTTTATCCGGAACAACCGCCTCGTGAAAATCATCATTCACCATGCAAACCGGAGCCGTCCCGCAAGAAGCAAGGCACTCCGCAAACTCCACGGAGTATTTGCCGCAAGGCGAAACCGAAATCGGATGATGATGGGAATCACTCGCCGAACGATCAATCCCAGTGAGTTCGCAAAGCCGCTCCATCAATTCATGCGACCCACCCATCGCGCAGGACAAGGTGCGGCACACCCGAATATGGAATTTCCCGGGAGCCGACTGGCGGAACCCCGGATAAAAGGTCACAACCTCCAGAACCTTGATTGGCTCCAGATCAAGCTTCGCCGCCACCCAGTCAATCGCCGCTGCCGAGATGTAGCCAAAATGATGCTGCACAATGTGTAACAACGGCAACGTGGCGGATCTCAAATTTCCTGGATAATGCGAAATACGCTCGTCCGCTTCGGCTTCAAGAGCAGGAGTGATCGCAAATGGTGGATGAAACGGAGTCCCCGGCGTTTCGTGCGAGGCGGTGTTTTCTTCAAGGATGGAGGCGGACATCGCAGGGCGCTTATTTGACGAGTTTTTCCAATTCGGCGATCGATTCGGTGCGGCTGACGATCTTGCCTTCGAGATCACAGGTGATCACCGATGGAATACCGCTGACACCATGGTTGAATTCCTTCTCAAACTTTTCGACGCGGGACATTTTCAAATGTGGCCACTCCATCTTTTTGCCAATCGCGTAATCTTTCATGTCTCCCTCATCTTGATCACTCGTAATCAGCACGATCTCGAAGTTATCGTTCTTGTTCTTCTTATAAAACTCGACTAGCGACGGCGTGTAAGCTTGGCACGGACCACACCACGATGCGGTGTAATAGAAGATGTAATACTTCTTCGGCTCGGCAGCTGGGGTATGCCTTTTGAAGGATTTTCCTTCAAGTTTCACCAGATTGCCGTCCAGAACCTTGTCAAACACCGAAGGCCCGGCCGCTTCCACGTCTTCCTCCTCGGCCTCAACCTCAGGCTTGAACTCAGCCAACCGCTCTGCGTCCGCATCGGTCAGGTCGGAAGACTTGAGGGTCACCGTTTTCCCGTTCCGCATCCGGAACGTCCCAACCTTTTCGCCGTCGGCTTCGCTCACGGACACCAGTTCAAGCTCGGCCTTGCGGCCGTCCTTGCTGGTCCAGTTTTCAAACCCGGCAAACGCGGAAATCGCGCACGCCCCGAAAATAAGCAGTGTGATTGGAAATTTCATGACGGGAATCTTTTAACATCAACGGTCGCACTCGCCCATGACAAAATCGAGCGAACCAAGAATGGCCGGAATATCCGAAACCATGTGCCCAGGAAGCAACCGCGAAACAATCGAAAGATTGCAGAACGAGGGGCTGCGGATTTTCAACCGGTTCGGAACACCGCCACCCTTTGAGTGGATGTAAAAACCGAGTTCTCCCTTCGGATTCTCCGCACCGAAATAAATCTCTCCTGCTGGCGCATCAATCCCTTGGGTCGCAACAATGAAGTGATGAATCAACTCCTCCATCGACATCAACACCCGCTCCTTCTCCGGAAGCATGCTCTTGCTGTCGGCCAAATTCACCGGCCCCGCAGGCATCGTATCTAGAACTTGACGGCAAATCCGGATCGACTGGCGCATCTCCTCCATCCTCACCTGATATCTCGCATAACAGTCACTCTCATCGGCAACCGGCACATCGAAATCATAATTCTGATATCCAAGATAAGGACGATCCTTACGCAAATCCCGCGAAACACCCGCCGCACGAAGATTCGGACCGGTCATCCCCCAAGCGATCGCCGACTCACGCGTAATGATCCCCACGTCGACCATCCGGTCCAGGAAGATCTTGTTCTTGTCGAGCAACTTGCCGATTTCATCGATCGCGATAGTGCACTCATCTAGGAAAGTCCGAACCGACACTTCAAACCCTGACGGCATATCTCGAAGCTGACCTCCCACCCGGGTATAAGAAGTGGTGAAACGCGCGCCCGTGAGCTGCTCGCATAGATTGTAAATCTTCTCACGCTCGGTGAACGTGTAGAGGAAAACCGTCATCGCACCCACATCCATCGCACAAACCCCAACCCCGAGCATGTGAGCGGAAATCCGGGCCAATTCGCAACACAACACACGCAACGCCTGTCCGCGCGGCGGAAGCTCCCAGCCCATCAGTTTCTCAACCGCACAAGCATAGGCCACATTGTTCGCAAGCGGTGCCAAATAATCCAGCCGGTCCGTATACGGCACAAACTGGTTGTAATGCATGTTCTCCGCAATCTTCTCATCCCCACGATGCAAGAAACCCACATCAGGATCCGCCTTCACGATGATCTCTCCGTCCAGCTCAAGAATCAGTCGAAGAACCCCGTGAGTCGCCGGATGGGACGGCCCCATGTTCAGCACCATCCGCTCGCCCATCAGGTCATCCGTTTCGGCCTGATAATGATCAGCAGCCCTTGCGGCGCGGCTGAGAGTGTCCGGGGCCTCGATTTCAGTGGTAGTCGTACTCATGCGGATTTCGCCGCCCGAATAAGCGCCCATCGCTCCCCATTCGCAAGGGGTTTGTGAAATTTTTCACAAGCCCCCCCGACCATACCGCTCCCGGAACTGCCTCAGCAAATCATCCACCCGATCCGTATCCGGAGCCGCAGGCTCGGACACCGTCACCGGCGGAGGCGTCACCGCCGCTGCCGGTGCAGACTCAGGAACCGAAACCTCCGCAACAGGTGCTCCATACGGCGAACTCGGTGCCGTCGCCGCCTGCCACACCTCGGCCGCTGGCGGCACGGCTTGAAACACATGTGCAGGCGGTCCGGGCGCTGCCTGAAACGGCGATTGAAAGGCAGGCGCCTCAACAGGCGCAGCAGGCGCAGCAGGCGCAGCAGGCGCAGCAGGCGCGGCAGGCTCGGAAAACCGGAAAGGACTTGGCTCAGGCTCAACCACCGTCACAACCGGCGGCGCGGCCGCCTCAACCGGTGCTTCAACTGCCGGGAAAAACATCGGCGGCTCCTCAGCCGGCGGCACCCAATCCCGCTCCACCACTTGTGGCGCAGCACTGAATGGCGAACTCCCTAAAACAGGGGCATCCGCACCCAAAGAAACCGGCTCCGCCACAAGAACCGGCGGCTGCGGCCGGATCGGCGGCGGCTCAGCCGCAAAAACAGGAGGCTCAGCCGCAAAAACCGGCGGCACAGCACTCAAAACCGGCGGCTCAACCCGAAACTCCGGAGGCGCAGCACTCAAAACAGCCGCTTCCTCACGAATCACTGGCGGCTCCGGCGAAATCTCCACCGCCATCTCAACCTTCTCAACCACAGGCTCTTCCACCGCTTGAACCACAGCAACCGGAGACTCCGGCGCAACAGCAAACACCGGCGGCTCCACCACCGGCGAAGGCCAAGCCAAAGGCTCAGGCGCGGCTGCAACCACCACTGCATCAGAAACCAATGGCGACGGCACAATCGGAGGTGGCTCCGAAATCACCGGCGCGGCCACTACTGGCTCGGCAACAGCCGCCGCAAACGCCGCTGCCACCGTTGGCACCACCACAGGCGCGGGAGCAACCGCCTTCGGAGTCGGCAACTCACCCCGCGCAGCCAACTGCCACGCCGTCGCCGCAGCCCTCATCAAACCTCGGGCATGCGTCCCAACCTCCTCCACATCAATGTGCTCCATCACCCGCTCGCCAAACCCAGGCAACCGCGACTCTAACAACGCCACCATCTCTTCCCGCGTCAACGGCTCAAGCTCCACAACCACCTCCGAAAGCCGATCCGCCAACCCGCCGCTCAACCGCGGAACAAACGCACTGCTCCAAATGTCCTGATTCAACGACAGGATCACATCCAACCGCTCAACCGACTGCCGCAAAGTTCCCAAAAATGCCGCCAACCTCAAAGCAGCTCCCTCATCCGCAGAAAAAACCTCAAGATCATCCGCAACCAACACCACACGCATCAACTGAGTCATCATCGCCAGCAACGCCGACAACCGCTCCATCGACTGTCCATCCCCAGCCGTCACCCCGAAAACCGACCCCGCCAATCCACCAACCCGACCCGGATGATCCAACGGCGTCGCCGCAAACCGGAAAAGCGCCTCAACCCAAAAACCCACCTCACGCCCCGACAAGCCCGTCCGCTGCGCCAACTCAATCGTCAACCTAGGCCCAAGCACCTCGAAGTTCTCCCGCGCCCAATGCGCCGTCACCGCATTCGGGTGATGAAAATCAAACGTCTCCACCGGTCGGTTCCGCAATGCGGCAAGCGCCCCTTCCCGATCCTGACACGGCACCTCTCCCGAATTCACCAACGGCTGCAAAGCCGTCGCAAACAATCGCCGCGTTACCAAATCCAACACGCATAGCCCACCAGCCGCAGGCAACGGCCGCGACAACCGCCGCAACACATCATCCATCACCGACGCCGCATCAATCCTCGCCCCCGCCGCCGTATGCACCGGCACAAACTCATGCGAACCCGCCAAATGATGCTGGATCCTCGAAAGCAAATGCGTCTTCCCATGCCCCGCCCGCGGCGCTCTCAACAAAATACACCGCCCCTCATGCTCCAGCGGAACCACCAATTCCTCTACCATCCATTCGTATGCCCGGCGGTTCACCGGATCTGCGTGCGAGGACGGCAGGCGCCCGAAGGATTCAAAAAGCGTGTGAAACGGTTGTTCGCTGGCCATGGCTCTCGGAGCGTGATTGATCGCTGCTATCCTGATCCCCCTTTCGCCATTCGACAAGGCCGGAAGCACAAATAATGAACTTTTCCGAAATGACCCCCTCAAGCCACCACCGATTCCTCCATCGCCAAAGACCCCGCCGCCAGATCCTCCACCTCACTCACACTCGTCACCTGACACAACCGCTGCCGGATCTCCCTCGCACCCGGAAACCCCTTGCAATACGCCATCAAACGCGACCGCATCGCCGTCAACGTCTGCCGCTCATCCCCATACCGCCCGCCCTCCACCGCCAACCGGCAATGCCTCAAAACCAACGCCCAACGCTCCTCCGAAGTCACCTCCGGCAAACGCTCGCCCGTCTCCAGAAAATGCTTCGCCTCACGGAAAACCCACGGATGCTGCATCGCCGCACGCCCGATCATCACCCCGGACACCGCCGTCTCAGCCTTCCGCCGCATCACATCCTCTCCGCTCGTTAGATCCCCATTCCCGATCACCGGAATCGAAACCGCACGCGCCACCGCATCGATCACCTCCCAATCCGCCTCCCCACCATACCCCTGCGCCCGCGTCCGCCCATGCACCGCGATCGCCTCCATCCCACAATCCTCCAAAATCCGCGCCACCTCCACCGCATTGACCGTCTTCTGATCCCAACCAATCCGGATCTTCGCCGTCACCGGAACCTGATCCCCCACCGCCTTCGCCACCCCGGATGCCACCGCAGCCAAAACCGGACAATCCTTCAACAACGACGACCCTCCATTCCTCGAAACCACCTTGTTCACCGGACACCCGAAATTGATATCGATGAAATCCGGCCGCTTCCAATCAATGATCTTCCGCGCTGCCTCCCCCATCCGCTCCCCATCCGCCCCAAACAACTGCACCCCCACCGGCCGCTGCTCATCGCTGAAATCCGTATACTTCCGTGTCCGATGATCCGCCTGCATGATCCCCTCCGCCGACACAAACTCCGTCACCATCACATCCGCCCCCAGCTCCTTGCACAACTTCCGGAAAATCACATCCGTCACCCCCGCCATCGGCGCGAGATACAACGGAAAACGCTTGTCGGAAAACCAGGGAAGCACACAACGGAAATACCCACATCTCCCACAAACGTCGATCCTTTATCAAATGCGGATGCCTTGGACAAACCCGCACCCATCCGCTAGCACCCCTCCATGAGCGTTTGGCAAACAGCCGTATCAACAGTCGAATCCTGCCTCGAAGCAGGCATCACCGAATTCGTCGTCTGCGCCGGTGCACGAAACGCCCCACTCCTCGAAGCCCTCGCCCGCGCCCACTCCGCCGGCCACATCCGCGTCTGGAACCACTTCGAGGAACGCTCCGCCGCCTACTTCGCCCTCGGCAGAATCCAATCCCACGGCAACCCCTGCGCCGTCGTCACCACCAGCGGCACCGCCGTCGCAGAACTCCTCCCCGCCGTCATCGAGGCCTTCTATCAGGAAAAACCCCTCGTCTGCATCACTGCGGACCGCCCCCCATCATACCGAGGCACCGGCTCCCCCCAGTCCATCGACCAAACCTCACTCCTCGCCACCCACGCCCACACCGCCGGCCTCGCCTCATGGAATGGCCGCTCACCCATCCATTGGAACGTCGAACTCGACGAATCCTTCGATCCCGCCGAAGACCGCTTCCACTCCCTCACCCCCGCCCCCCCACGCCCCACCCCCGTCCGCATCGACGTCGCCGCCCTCGCCCGCTGGCTCCGCCGCGATGCCTATCAGGGACTCGTCGTCCTCATCGGCGACCTCGAACCCCTCGAACGCGAGGAAGTCTTCCACTTCTGCCAAGCCCTCCGCGCCCCCGTCCTCGCCGATGCCACCAGCGGCCTCCGCGAAGCCCTCCAAGCACTCGCCCTCCCCGATGGCGACCGACTCCTCCGCACCCACCCTCCCGGGAAAATCCTCCGCCTCGGCGGCGTGCCCAGCGGCCGCTTCTGGCGCGACCTCGAATCCCTCCCAAACATCGACGTATGGTCCGTCTGCCGCAACGGCCTCCCCGGTCTCGCCCGCCCATCAAACGTCACCCCAGGCCCGCTCGACCGTGTCCTCCCCGCCCTCGGCGACATCGATGAAATCGGCGACGCCCTCGACCACTTCCCCCTCCGCGCCCGCCGCCTCGCCGTCATCGAAGAACTCCTCGAAACCTACCCGGATAGCGAACCCGGCCTCATCCGCTCCATCTCCCAATACATCTCCCTCGGCAACAGCCTCACCCTCGGCAACAGCCTTCCCATCCGCGAGTGGAATCTCTTCGCCCAAAACGACCGACCCCTCACCCAAGTCCGCGCCAACCGCGGCGCCAACGGCATCGACGGCCAAATCAGCACCTGGCTCGGCGAATCCGCTGAAACCACCCACGCCTGGGCCCTGTTAGGTGACCTCACCACCCTCTACGACCTCGCCGCCCCCTTCATCCTCCCGCAAATCGAATCCACTGGCCGCGTCCTCGCCGTCATCAACAACCACGGCGGACGCATCTTCGATCGCCTCCCACGCCTCAACTCCATGCAGCCGAAAACCACCGAGTGGCTCGCCAACCCACACCAGGCAAACCTCTCCGGCATCGCCCAAATCTGGAACATGGACCACCTCCAGATCCGCACCGTCGACGACCTCGACGCCTTCAACCCGGACCTCCCCAAAACCCAACTCCTCGAAATCCTCCCAAACCCATCCCAAACCCACGCCTTCTGGCAAAACTGGGACCGTCTCGCTCCCTGAAACCTGAAATCACACCCCGCCGCTCCACCTCAGCGATCCAACGCCCGCACCGCCTCCATCGCCACCTTCATCTCACCGCGAAACTTCGCCAGATCGATCTCCATCGACTCCTCACCCCGCTCCCACGAGCCTAACAGACTCACCAGCCGCTCAAGCCCGAAAATCGCCGCACCACCCTTGCACCGGTGAAACTCCTCCCGCAACTGCGCGTGGTCCCCCGCCTCCTGCAACGCAACCCACCCCTTCACCTGCTCCCGCACATCATCGAAAAACTCCTCGGCCAGTGCGAAAAATCCCGGCAAATCCCCGCACGCCATGCGGTGGAAATGGGACTCGTTGAGAATCGGTCGCTCGGTCATTACAGCCATCATCCTGAAGGTGGAAACCAGAAAATATGGTCTCACCAAGCCCCTTAAGTCAATCAAACAAGGCACCTTACGCGATCGCGTAGGACCCCTGAAAACACACATCATCCACTAAACCATCACTCCTCAATAATCACCAACCGCTTCGGCCGCGGCAAAAGGATCCCCTCATCCCCATCCCCAAGATCCAGACTATCTAACACATTCGTCCGCCGCCTCATCAACCCGCCCGTCCCCAAATTCTGCGAAAAACTCGGCAACTCCGTGTGATACGGATCCTCCCCAATCAACACCGGCCCCTGCGGCAACACCGGCGACATGTCCAGCGCCGGCAAATTCGACAACGCCATCTCCGGCGATACCGAATCACTGATCGCACCCGAATGCTTCGCACAAAACGGCAAACCCTCCGTCCCCCTCCGGAAAAACTCCGCAATCGCCGTGCTCTTCGACCGGCTCACCCCGCTGCTTGGATCCTCCTCCATCTCCTGACAGAAATCCGTCGCCCTCTGCCCGGAAACCGAACACACCGGAACCTCCACCACCGTGTCTGGCTTCGCAATCTCCTCCCCACCAAACGATGGTGCCGCCGCATTCATCGTCGCCTGCCACACCGGCAACGCCAGATCCCGGCTGAACGCCCCCGGATAAATCCCCTCCCCGGAACTCTGCAAATACCCCGTCCACACCCCGCAACTCACACGCGAGTTGTAACCCAAAAACCACGTGTCCGCGAAATCATGCGTCGTCCCACCCTTACCCGCACCCGCAAACGGCTTCTCATCCAATCCCTCCAACAACCCCGCACCCGACCCTCTCACCATCGAACCCGCCATCATGCTGTGCACCTGATAGGCCGTCGCATCATCCAAAACCCGCTGCGGTTCCACAACCTTCGAACGGTCCCTCCGGTAAACCACATTCCCCGCCGAACTCTCAATCCGATCCAAATATCCCATCGCCTGCGGTGCCGGAACCCCACCTCGCGGAAACGTCGAAATCGCCCGCACCGCCTGCCGCATGCTGGCAGACTCCCAACCCACACACAACCGCGGCAACAACTCCGCCTGCTGCATCGGAAAACCAAACGCCACACCCGCCTCCACAATCCGGTCCAACCCCACCATCCCCCCAAACCGAACCGTCGCCGCGATCTTCGATGCCTCGAACGCCCTGCGCACCGTCACCTCACCCTCATAAACCGGAGACGCCACCTCCATCCCCCACTCCCCCAGAATCCCCTCGCGCCCACCCACCATCACTGCTCGGTTGTCCATCGGTTCATCCTCCAACATCACCACCGGCGTGTGCCCGCCAGCCAACCCCGCCGCATACAAGAATGGAAAAAACGCCGTCCCTAACGGCCTGCGACCCAGCTCGATGAAATCATACGGCACATTCGCATAATCCCGACCTCCCACATGCGCCAGAACATCGCCCGTCTCATGATCAATCATCAACACCGCACCCTGCAAAAACGCCGGCGCCTCCGCCGAATCCCGCCGGTAATCCGCTCGCTTCGGCCCCGTGTAATCCACACGCCGCTCCGCCTGATCCAACGACTTCTCCAAGGCCTTCTGCGCCGCCTCCTGCGCCTCCGCCAAAATCGTCGTGTGAACCTTGAACCCTCCCGTCGCCAAAGCATCCTCACCCAACGCACGACCCACCGCATCCGCCACCCGCTCATACAAATGCGACGTGCTCCTCCGCAACGGCTTCGGATCCAAATTCACCGGCAAAGCCTGATAAGTCGCCAGCTCCGTCGCGCTGATGAACCCCTCCTCCTTCATCCGCAACAACACATAATTCCTCGCCTTCCGGTTCGCCTCAGGATTGTTCAATGGCGAAAGATTCGTCGGATTCTTGATCAACGCCACGATCGACGCACACTCCTCCACCGTTAGATCCTTCGGCTCCTTCCCGAAATATCCCAGCGATGCCGACCGGATCCCATAAAATCCGCTCCCGAAATAAATCCGGTTCAGATAAAAATCCAGAATCTCCTTCTTGCTGTAACGCTTCTCGATCCGGATCGCCAGAAACGCCTCAACCAACTTCCGCTCGACCCCCGACTCATTGCGCTTCGCCGCCTCCTGCTTCAATGGATACGCATTCCGTGCCAACTGCTGCGTGATCGTACTCGCACCCTGGTTCACATCACGCGCCTCAAGGTTCAACTTCACCGCACGCATGATCCCGATGTAATCCACCCCCTTGTGCTCATAATACCGCGAGTCCTCACCCGCCCGCAACGCATTGATGAAACGCTCCGGAATCTCATCCACCGGAATGATGCTCCGGTTCTGCACGAAAATCCGCCCGATCTCCTACCCGTTCCGATCCAAAATCACACTCGGAACCTCCAAATCATTGATCCGCGCCAAATCATACGTATCCGCACGCTCACGATACGGCCTCACATAAGCCACCGCCACCAACCAACCCGCAACACCCATCACCATCGTCAACAAAAGCAACGTCAACCAGAAGCCTTTGCGCTTGTAGAAGCGACTCTTCCGGGCCTTGTTCCGTGGTCTGTTCTCAACGATTGCCATGTCTGATATGGAAATGCAGCCGTCTCCGCCTGTGGGTTTCCTCAAGGAGGTTTACTCGACCGGAGCCCCGACCGCAACCCCCACGTTGCACGACCTTCTCCGCGCCAAAATCACCGCCCAAGGCCCCATCGGCTTCACCGACTTCATGGCCATCGCCCTCTATCAGCCAGACCTCGGCTACTACGCCCGCCAAACCCGCCAGGTCGGCCGCGAGGGCGACTTCTTCACCAGCGTCAGCGTCGGCCCACTCTTCGGCAGAATCCTCGCCCGCCGCTTCCTCCGCGGCTGGAACGAAATCGGCAAACCCACCCGCTGGCGCATCATCGAATGCGGGGCCAACGATGCCACCCTCGCCACCGACATCCTCCGCGAAATCACCGCCCAATCCCCCCAAGCCGCTGCTTCTCTCGACTACGTCATCACCGAGCCCCTCCCCCACCTCCGCACCATCCAACAGAAAAACCTCGCCCCCTTCGGCCAAACCGCCCGCATCCTCACATCCCCGGACACTCTATCAGACCCCCCCCTCCCCGGCTTCGCCTTCGGCAACGAAGTCCTCGACGCCCTCCCCTGCCACCTCATCGAATTCCAAAACGGCCACTGGCACGAACGCCTCGTCACCCTCGATCCGAACGACAACCTCACCTGGCACATCAACCCCACCCCCGTCTCCGGCACCCTCGCCCAAGCCACCGCCCCCCTCGGCCAATCATTCCCTAACGGCTACCTCACGGAAATCCGCACCAACTTCGCCGCCTTCCTCTCACCCCTCCGCCAAGCCCTCCACAACGGCCACATGATCTGGATCGACTACGGCTTCGCCCAACCCGAATACTACGACCCCGCCAGAACCCGCGGAACCCTCCGCACCTTCAGCAACCACCGCGCCGCCGAAAACCCGCTGGAAACACCCGGCCACATCGACCTCACCGCCCACGTCGACTTCACCGCACTCGCCCAAACCGCCATCTCCCTCGGCTGCCCACCCACCACCTTCCAATCCCAAGGTAGCTGGCTCACCCGCGAAGCCCGCCCCATCCTCCTCGAAATGGAGGAAACCGCATCCCCGCCCGACCTCTCCCTCCTCAAACAATTCCAAACCCTCACCCACCCCGCCCACCTCGGCGCCCGCTTCCACGTCCTCGAACTCGCCTGCAACCACCCCGCCCCCACCCCCC
>SYAP01000247.1 GCA_005787565.1 Verrucomicrobiaceae bacterium
GGGGCGGGAGGTGGTGCGGTTGGAGTATCAGGCGTATGGGGTTTTTGCGGAGCGGGTGGGGGAGAGGATTTTGAGGGAGGAGGCGGAGCGGCATGGGTTGTTAGGTGCGGTGGCGGTGCATCGGACGGGGGTTTTGGAGGTGGGTGAGGTGGCGGTGTGGGCGGGGGTGGCGGCGGGGCATCGGGGTGCGGCGTTTGATGGGGCGCGGGCGATTTTGGAGCGGTTGAAGTTCGAGCTGCCGGTGTGGAAGCGGGAGACGTATGTGGCGGGGGACAGCGGGTGGGTGGGACCGGATGCGCGGAGCGCGGAGACGGGTTTGGCGAATGATGTTCCGGAGTGGCGGGTGGATTTGTTAGATATTGTGATTTCTCCGGGTCATGATTTTCGCGGTCGGCATGGGGAGGGGCGGATGGAGCATGGGGTGGTGCGGTTGGAGGAGGTGGAGTGTGTGGCGGGGATGGGGTTGAGAGGGGACCGGTATTTCGGTTTCAAGCCGGATTTCAAAGGGCAGGTGACGTTTTTTGACGCGGATGTGCTGGATGAGCTGCGGGTGCAGCAGGGGAGGCCGGATCTGGATGCGGCGTTGTTCCGGAGGAATCTGTTAGTCCGTGGGGTGAATCTAACTGAATGGGTGGGTCGACGTTTCCGGTTTCAGGGGGTGACGTTCGAAGGGAGCGAGGCGTGCAAGCCGTGTTACTGGATGAACGAGGCGGTGGGGCCGGGGACGGAGGCGGCGTTGGAGGCGGGGTGCCGGGGTGGGTTGCGGGCGCGGATTTTGAGCCACGGGGTGTTGAGGGTGGGGAGAAGTGACGAGTGAGAAGTCGGGAGTCGGGAGTCGGGAGTCGGGAGTCGGGAGTCGGGAGGCGGAAGTCAGAAGTCGGAAGTCGATGGTCGAAGGTCGGAGGTCGGAGGTCGGAGGTCGGAGGTCGAAGGTCGAAGGTCGAAGGTCGAAGGTCGAAGAGGGGGGAACCGCGAAGGCGCGGAGGGCGCGAAGGTTGGTGGGGAGGGGAGGTCGGAGCGAGAGGCTCCGCGGGGGGCGGATTGGGGTGGGGATGGGGTTGGTTATGGGTTTTTGGGTGTTTTGTTATCGGTGGGGAGGGAACCGGCTTGGATGATGATGCTGTTCGCGGGGTCGATGAGGCGGCGGATGGAGGTGTTGACTTGGTCGAGGGTGACGGCGGCGACTTTGGCGGGGTATTGGTCGAGCCATTCGGGATTGAGGCCGCGGCGGATGGTGGTGGAGAGGGCGAGGGCGAGGTTTTGGCTGGAGGCGAGGTTGAGGCGGTGGTTTCCGGCGAGGGCGCTTTGGTGGTAGGCGAGTTCATCGGCGGTGAGGCCGTGGGTGTGCCATTTTTCGAGTTCGCGGCGGATGGAGGACATGCCTTGGGTGAGGGAGTCCGGGGCGAAGGATGCGATGATCTGCCATGAGCCATCGGTGGCGGTGTTGCCTAACAGACCGGCCTGGATGCCGTAGGTGAGGCCTTCGACATCGCGGACGGTGCTGAGGAGGCGGCTGGTGAAGCCTTGTCCGAGGGCGGCGGTGGCGATGGCGAGGGGGAGGGAATCGGGGTCGCGATAGGTGAGGCCGGTGGGTTGGCCGAGGATGATGGAGACGCTTTCCTTGCCGGGGATGGTGACGATGCGTTGGGTGGGGGAGGTGGGTTTGGGGGCTGGGGGGGAGGGGGGTGGGGTTTGGCCGCCTTGCCAGTTTTTGAAGGCGGATTCGACTTGGGTTTGGCAGGATGCGGGATCGACATCGCCGGTGATGACGAGGGTTGCGGCGGCGGGGCCGACCCATTGTTTGTGGAAGTCGACGAGGTCTTTGCGGCGGATGGATTTGATAGCGGCGAGGGCTTCGTCGGGGCTGAGTTGGCGGTTGGGGTGGCCTTGCGGGAAGGCCTCGCGGGAGAAGGCGACGGCGGCCTGGACATCGGTATCGGTGGTGCCGGATGTGGTTTCGCTGATGAGTTGTTCGCGGAGGAACTGGATGTCTTCGCGGTGGAAGAGGGGGAGGCGGAGTTGTTCCGAGAGGAGGGAGATGACGGTGGGGAGGTCCTTTTTGAGGCAGCGGGCGAAGGCGGTGAGAGCGCCGTCCTCGATGCTGAATTCCATGTGTGCGCCGGTGGAGTCCAGGATGTCGGTGAGTTCCTCGACGTCCTTGAGGGTGGTGCCGTATTCGAGCATGGCGGCCATGAAGGAGGGGAGGATGGGATTTTTTCCGGGGCCGAGGGGGATGGTGCAGACGATGGTGGCGGCGTCTTTGGTTGCGGTGGGGCAGACGAGGAGGTCGATGCCGGCGGTGCGGGTGCGGCGGATGTTAGAGGAGATTTTGGTATCCTGATCGGTGACGATGGGAGGGGCTTTGGGGAGGATGAGGGGGGAGGCAGTGGTAGTGGGTTTGTCGGGTTTCTTAGACTTCGGGGGCGGGGATGCGGCGGTGGTTTCGGCGGTTGCTTCGGTGGCGGGAGGATTGGTGGGGATGAAGAGGCCGGTGGTGGATTGGTCGGTGTTGAGGTATTGGTTTGCGACGCGTTTGACATCTGCGGGGGTGACTTTGGCGATGGAGTCGTCCCAGGTGTGGTAGAGGGTCCAATCGCCGACGGCGATGGCTTCGGTTAGGGATTCGGAGATGGTGGTGGAGCCATCGCGTGAGAAGGCTGATTGGGTGTTGAGGCGGGCGATGGCGTGTTGGGTTTCCTTATCGGTGACGCCGTTTTGGCGGACTTCGGATAGGACGGAGAGGAGTTTGGTTTCGACTTCCTCGTGGGTGGAATCGCCGGCAAGTTCGGCGGTGATGAGGAAGAGCGATGGGTCGCGTGTGAGTTCGGGATAGGCGATGACGTCGGTGGTGAGTCCGGCGTCGGTGAGTTCGAGGTAGAAGCGGCAGCGGAGGCCGTCGGCGAGGAGGTCGCTGAGGACTGATAGGGCGGGTGAAACGGGGTGGGTGGCCCGGGGGA
>SYAP01000248.1 GCA_005787565.1 Verrucomicrobiaceae bacterium
GCTTGATGTGAGGGGGGATTTGTGGAGGCTGTGGGGGAGATGTTGTGTGATCCCGGGATGTTGGCGATGGGTTTGGTGGCGGCGTTGTGTATTGGGTTGGCGAAGGCGGGGTTTACGGGGATTTCGATGGTGTCGGTGGTTTTATTGGCGGAGGTTTATGGGGCGAAGGCGTCGGTGGGTTTGGCGTTGCCGTTGTTGATTGCGGCGGACGTGATGGCGTATCCGGCGTTTCTGCGGCATGGGTCGTGGCGGGCGGTGTGGCCGTTGCTTTTGCCGACGTTGGTGGGGTTGGGGGTGGGATGGATGTTGTTGGGGATGATTTCGGATCAGACGGCGCGTCGGGTGATTGGTGGGTGTGTGTTGTTGATGGTGGGGGTGCAGGCGATGAGGCGGTTGAGGCCGATGTGGTTTGAGGGGTTTGCGGAGTCGAGAGGGTTCGGGTTGGGTGCGGGGGTTTTGGGTGGGTTTTCGACGATGTTGGCGAATGCGGCGGGGCCGGTGATCCAGTTGTATTTGTTGGCGCGGCAGATTCCGAAGATGGAGTTGATCGGGATCGGGGCGCGTTTTTTTCTTTTGATCAACGTGATCAAGGTTCCGTTGAACGCGCGGCTGGCGTTGATTACGGAGGAGAGTTTGTGGGACAACGCGAAGTTGTTGCCGGGGGTGGTGTTGGGTTTGTTGGCTGGGAGGTGGTTGGTGCGCCGGGTGCCGCAGGCGGTGTTTGAGTGGATGGTGGTGGGTTTTTCGGTGTTGGCGGGGTTGCGGCTGGTGCTGTGGTGAGGATCAGGCCTGCCAGCGGAATTGGCGCATTTGCTGGTAGTTTTGCCATGCGAGGAAGCCGAATACGGCGGCGGTGAGGGTTTGGTCGAGGAAGAGGGAGGTGGCGACCATGGCGGCGGCGGTGATGAGGCCGATGAGGTGGAGTTTGTGACGATTTTGGATGAAGGTGCCGGCGATTTGTCCGCCATCGAGGGGCATGACGGGGAGGAGGTTGATGAGGGTCCACCAGAAGTTGACCCAGAGGAGTGAGCTGGCGATTTCGAACCAGTATGGTTGTTCGCGGATGAAGGCGAGGAGGTGGAGGGTGTCGGAGAAGGTGCCGGTGTTGAAGAGGGTGATTTGGGCCATGGCTTTGGCGTCCTGGGGGCTGAGGATGAGGACGAGGGCGAGGTAGGTGGCGATGAAGAGGAGGAATCCGGCACCGGGTCCCCAGGCGATGCGGGCGAGGTGGCCGTTGCGGGTGAAGCGGCCGCCGTGGTGGGTGGCGAGGCCGCCGAAGGCGTTGAGTTCGATGGTGGCATGGCCGCCGCCGGTGCGGCGTCCGGCGATGGCGTGGCCGAGTTCGTGGACGAGGATGGAGACGAAGGCGACGGCGATGAAGAGGATGAGGCGGATGAGGCCGTCGCGGCTATCGGCGTGGTTTGCGCCGCCGAGCATGGCTGCGACGAGCCAGAAGAAGGGTTGGACGACTACGGGGATGCCGAAGAGGGAGAAGCGGAGCATGGGGGGAGGGTGGGGTGGTTTTGTAAGGATCGCAAGTAGAGGGAGAATTTGGGTGGTTAGGTGGGGTTTTGGAGGGCGTGGAAGGTGAGGATGCCGTCGTAGGTTTCGGTTTGGAGGTTTGGGTTTTGTGGGAGGGGGAGGTGGGGTTGGAAGTCTGGGAAGGCTTTGGTGATTTGGAAGCCGGCTTGGGTGAGGAGGGTGGGGATTTCGTCTGCCATGAACCAGCGGAGGGTTTGGGCGGAGCGGTATTGTTGGGGATGGGTGCCGTTGACGCGGTAGCGGTGTTGGCGGTGGAGGATTTTGTGGCGGAGGTCGATGGAGTGGCGGGTTTCGAGGCGGGCGCGGCGTCCGTCCGGGAGGGTGGCCTGGTGGTCGGCATACCAGCGTTTGGCTGGGAGGTGGCCGTCCATTTCGGCGAAGGGGATGAAGAGGGTGAGGTAGAGCGCGCCGCCGGGGATGAGCCAGGTGTGCCAGTGGCGGAGGGTGGCGAGGGGATCGGCGGAGAGTTGGAGGGTGAAGGCGGGGGCAAGGAGGGAGTTGTAGGGGGAGGTGGGTTGCCAATTGGACATGTCGGCGAGGTGGAGTGTGGGTTGGGTGGGGAGGTGGCTGGCGCGGGTGCGGAAGATTTCGAGCATGTCGGCGGAGAGTTCGAGGCCTTCGATTTCGAATCCGGCTTGGAGGAGTGGGAGGGTGAGTCGGCCGGAGCCGCAGCCGATTTCGAGGGTGCGTCCGGGGTGGGTGCGGAGGAATTCGGTGATGAGGGGGACTTCGGAGGCGTCGTCTTCCGCGGCCCAGAAGTGGTCGTGGAGTTCGGCTTCGAGGGAGAGGTAGGGTTGCATGTGGATGATTGCGGCGTTGACGTGATGGGGAGGGTGAGGGCAGGCTTTTGGCAG
This sequence comes from Verrucomicrobiaceae bacterium, assembly GCA_005787565.1. Lineage (GTDB taxonomy): Bacteria > Verrucomicrobiota > Verrucomicrobiia > Verrucomicrobiales > Akkermansiaceae > Luteolibacter. The sequence continues at coordinate 2,397 of SYAP01000248.1, forward strand.
GCGGTGCTTTGAGGATTTCAAGGATGGACCGCCGCATTGAACTCCACACCCAGAAACACTGATCTTATGGCGGAAGGCACTTCTTTTTTTGCAGGCTTGGACATTGGCGGAACCACGGTGAAGTCGGTCCTAGTGGATGAGCGGGCGGAGCAGGTGGGGCCGTTGGTGGAGGTGCGGAGCCGGGTGAAGGAGGGTTATTTGACGACGTTCGGGCAGTTGGATGAGGCTCTGGACAAGTTGGCGGAGGGCGCGGGGATTCCGCGGTCTGCGATTGCTGGGATCGGGCTGGATGTGCCTGCGCCGAGCAGTGAAGGGGTGATCTGGGGGAAGGCGAATTTGGGTGATGACTGGGTGGGGACGGATATCCGCGGGAAGCTGGCGGAGCGGTGTGGGGTGCCGGTTTTCATGACGAATGACGGGAATGCGGCGGCGGTGGGTGAGTATGCGGTGCGGCGGAAGCATTTGGGCAGCCTGTTGTTTGTGGCGCCGGGGACGGGGTTGGGTGGGGGATTGGTTTTGCCGGGTGGGCGGACTTATGAGGGTGCGAATGGTTTGGCGCTTGAGGTGGGGCACATCAGCGTGCCGTTTCTTGAGGATGACGGGCAGCTTCCGCGTTGTTCGTGCGGGTTGAAGGGATGTGTGGAGGCGTGGGTTTCGCTGGTGGCGCTGCGCAGGCGGCTGGCGTTCGAGTTGCAGAAGCCGCAGTGGGCGACGCATCCGCTGGCGGTTTCGGATGCACCGGTGGAGGAGAAGGCGTTCCGTTTGCGGGATTTCGCGGCGGAGGGGGATGCGCTGGCGGTTTCGATTTTCAAGCGCCAGGGGTTCATCTTGGGGTATGCGCTGGCGGATTTGGTGCGGGTGTTTGATCCGGGCCTGGTGGTGATCGGTGGCGGATTGGCGGAGACGACGTTCCGTGATGATTACATGAGCTGGGTGTTAGAGGGCTTTGATGATCGGGCATGGCCGGTGTATCGGCGGAGTCCGCTGGATTCAAAGGTGGAGACGACGCAGTTTGAGTGGGCGATCGGCGGGGATGCCTCCGCGGCGATCGGGATGGCTTATACGGCGCGGGAGATGGTGATGGCTTCTTGAGGTTTGGGATCTGATAGGGGAAACTAACGGAATGTTAGGTTTCTTTTGAGGGTTTTTGGTTTTTGGGTTTGGGGCTCCTGGCAGGATGCCAGGGCCACGGGTGGAGTCAGGGGATGAGGTGGGCTCCGTTGGCGGGGCGGGAGGCGAAGATCTGCGGGGTGATGCCGGTGGATTTCTGATAGGTTTCGGCGAGGGTTGCGGCGATGGATTGGGCTTTGGCGGACTCGCAGAGGGTGACGGTGGACCCGCCGAAGCCGCCGCCGGTCATGCGTGCACCGATGACGCCGCCGGAGCGGCCGATGGAGCGGGCGATGGTGACCATGAGGTCGAGTTCGTGGCAGGAGACTTCGAAGTCGTCGCGGAGGGAGTCGTGGCTGGCGGCCATGAGGGGGCCGAGGGCTTCGAAATCATTGCGGGAGAGGGCGGCGGCGGCGGAGATGGTGCGTTCGATTTCGCCGACGACGTGGCGGGCGCGGCGGTTGACGGGGTCGCCTAACAGGTCCCAGCGGGAGGTGACGTCATCGAGGGTGACTTCGCGCCATGAGGGTTTTCCGATGGTGGCGAGTGCTTCTTCGGTGTGGCGGCGGCGGACGGCGTAGCCTCCATCGGAGAGCTGGTGGTTGACCATGGTGTTGGCGATGATGACGGTGAGGTCGGGGTTTTCGAAGGGGACGAGTTCCGGTATCTCGGAGCGGCAGTCGATGAGGACGAGGCGATCGGTTTTGCCGAAGGCGGAGGCGAACTGGTCCATGATGCCGCAGGGGACGTGTGCGAAGTCGTGTTCGGCTTTTTGGCAGAGGAGTGCGAGGTCGCGGGTGTCGAGGGAGGTTTGGGTGAGGCCTTCCAGGAGTTTTGCCATGGCGCATTCTAGGGCGGCGGAGGAGGAGAGGCCTGCGCCGAGGGGGACGGAGGAGACGATGTGGGCATCGAAGCCGGGGATGTGGATGCCGCAGTCCTGGAAGCCGCGGATGACGCCGCGGAGGTAGTTTGCCCAGGTGGGGGTGGAGGGTTCCTGGGGTTGGTCCAAGGGGAGGCTGACGGTTTCCTGGGTGGTGGTGCCGATGCGGGCTTCGCGGAGGTGGTTCGGGGCGGCGGAGATGACGATGTATCGGTCGATGGCGAAGGGGAGGACAAAGCCATCGCAGTAGTCGATGTGTTCGCCGATGAGGTTGACGCGGCCGGGAGCGGCGGAGCGGGTGGTGGGTTCGGTTTGGAAGTTGAGCCGGAGGGCGGCATCGGCTTCGGCGACGAGGGCGGAGAGTGGTTTGTTGGGTTCGAGAGGCATCGGGAGAGGTCGGCGATGGGAGGTTTCTGTAGGAATGATTGGGTTTTCAAGACGCCGGGATCAAGTCTGTGGCGACAACTTTCGACGGCGAAGGGGCCAGATGGGGTGGATGGCTTCTGCGGGGTGGGATCGGACGGTGTGGGGGGAGGGGTGTTGCGGGTTTTGTGGGAAATCTTCCTTTTGTTGGCTTTTTTGCCTTGCATGGAACTCCCGTCGGATCGCAACCTCCGCCCGCCCCGCCAGACGGGGATTTCAAATCCGGCGTAGCTCAGCGGCAGAGCGGGTGACTGTTAATCACTAGGTCGTTGGTTCGATCCCAACCGCCGGAGCCATTTGAGGGAAGATTTCGTGGGTTGTGTTTTGTTTCTCGGTTTCGGGCTGGTTTGTTCCTCGCGCGATGTGGTTATTTGTTAGGTGAGAGAGATCTAACGAATTTGTGGAGATTGGAGGTGGATTAATCGGGCCAGGCGATTTGGGGGGCTTCACCGTTCCAGAAGGAATTGTTCGGGGAGAGGATGGGGTTGCCGGAGGGGTCGATGACGTCGCCGTTGGGTTGGATGGGGAGGATGGCGACGGAGTTGTCGAGGCGGAGGATGATGGCCTGGCCGTTGAAGGGTTTGGGATCGAAGCGGGTGGTGCCGGGGATCAAGGGGGTGAGGACGATGGGGCAATGCGGGTGTTTTTCGAGGTCGTTGCCATCGAGGCCGACGATGTAGGAGAAGCCGCATTCGCCTTTTTCAAGGGCTTTTCCGTTCTGATAGATGTTGTCCGGTTTTTGGGTGCCGGGGATGGCGGCGTGGAAGATGGTTTCCCCAGGGACTATTTGGGCTGTGATGAGCTGGCAGAGGAAGTCGTTTGAGGTTTGGCCTTTTGAGGGGAGTTCGGCTTTGTATTCCGCGCGGAGGATGGCGGCGGAGGAGTCGTCTGGGAAGCGGCCGTGCTCTGTTTGGAATTCCAGCAGAGCGTGCCCCATGGAGCGGAGGTTTCCGCGTGCTTGGGTGGTGATGGCGTTGAAATGCTGGGTGCGGATTTTTTGGACCAGGAGGAAGGCGATGATGGCGATGGCGGGGAGGGCCAGGGCTAACAGACGCTTCCGGGTGGATTTCATGGGCTATCAGGCAGGGGGTGTTAGATCGTTGAAATGGCCGCCGCGGGCGGTGATCCATTTTCCTTTGCGGATGACTTTGGTGAAGCCGAGGCCGTGGGATGCGGCGGCTTTGAAGACGTCCCACGCTTGTGAGGCGAGGATGCCGGAGACGAGGAGGTCTCCTTTGGGTGCGAGGGATTTGGCGATGACGGGCCATGCCTCGATGAGGACGGTGGAGAAGAGGTTTGCCATGACGACGTCGTATCCGGTTTTGCGGGGTTTCCACTTGAGGACGTCCTGTTCTCGGACGTCGATGTCCGGGGTGGCGTTGCGTTGGGTGTTCTGGATGGCGACTTTGACGGCGAAGGGGTCGAAGTCGCAGGCGTAGATGGGGCCGGAATCGAGTTTGTGGGCGGCGATGGCGAGGACGCCGGTGCCGGTTCCGAGGTCTGCGACGGTCCAGCGGGTGCCTTTTCGTTCGCGGGCGATATCGACGAGCAGTCGGAGGCAGGTGGAGGTGGTGGCGTGGTCGCCAGTGCCGAAGGCCATTTCCGGGGGAATGGAGATGAGTTGGCGGGTTGGGTTTGCCTTCTGGAGGGCTGTTAGGGCTTTGGTTTGGGTTTCCGCGGTGAGGAGGAAGACGTCGCGGACTTTGAGCGGGCGTGGGGCTTCGACGGGTTTGTTCCATTCCTCGCGGTTGAGTTTGCGGATGCTGCCGCCGAATTGTTCCTTGATGGCGAGGGCGGCTTTTTCCGACTCGCAGAAGAGGGTGAGGCGGACGGAGCGGCCGCCTTTGACGTATTCGATGACGAGGTTCGGGTTTCCTGCGAAGCGCTCTTCCCAAGCATCGATCCATTGGGCGGCGGAGAGTTTTGACCAGACGAACATGGCCAAAGAAAAAGGCGACCGGAGTGGCCGCCAAGGACAAAGGAGAAAAGAGGAGAATGGAGCGGGCGATGAGATTCGA
>SYAP01000249.1 GCA_005787565.1 Verrucomicrobiaceae bacterium
CCCATCGACCCCCACCGCCGCCGCCGCCACCATAACCGCCGCCACCGCCGCTAGGACGGGACTCTTTGGGTTCGGAGGCGTTCACGCGGAGCGGACGGCCGTTGTAGTCAAAGTCGTTGAGGGCTTCGATGGCCGCGTTCAACTGGGCTTGATCACCGAGGGTCACAAAGGCGAAGCCTTTGGATTGTCCGGTTTCGCGGTCGGTGATGATTTTCACCCGTTCGACCGGGCCGTAAGCGGCAAAGAGAGCGGAAACGTCTCCTTCAGTAGCAGTGTAGGGCAGGTTGCCCACGTAGATGTCCATTTGATTCAATTCTAATAACGCCAGGTGATTCTAACAGTCCTTCCAACCCTGGCGTTACGGATCAAACGAAATGCGGGCAAGGCAACTTCCGTTGAAACGTCCGAACCGTCAATAGGCCTGTGTGGCGACGCGTTGCAATGAATGATTTATTTATTTTACGAGGAGGTGGTCCGGGATGCCGCAAGCTGCGCCTAACAGGGCTCCGGTGACGGCGCCGCGGTGGCAGTTGTCGCCGCCGCACATGGCGTTGGCAGTGATGCCAGCGGAGAAGTCGTCATGATATTTCCATGCGAGGTAGAGTGCGGCGGGCATGGCCTCGGCGATGTAGCAGGCGGGGCTGAAGCGTGAGCCGATGACGTGGTCGTCGGGTTGGTCGATCCATGAGTCCGCCTTGTTTCCGGAGATCCAGTCGCCGGCCTCGCGGCGGATGGCCTCGCGGAGGGGTGTTCCGTCTGTTAGGGCGAGGATGAGGCGGGTGAGAGTGTCTGCGGCGCGGAGAACATTGGGGTGCGAGTGGGTGAGGCCGACGTGGAGTTTGACGGTGGAGCGGATTTCCGCGGGCGGTGTTCCATCGAGGGCGGCGATGAGGGCGGGGACGGTGGCGAGGCCGCCGATGTGTTCATCGCTGATGCCGCATTTGCGTGGGGTTTTGCCTTGGGCGTAGCGGGTGAAGAAGGCGCGGTGGTATTCCTCGACGTAGGTGTCGCGATGCCAGCCGGGTTCGAGCATGCGGTCGATGTAGAGTTGGAGCCATGCGTCCGGATCGTAGCTGCCGCGTTCGGTGACGTGGCGGTGGAGTTCGCGGGCAAGGCGGAAGTTGAGGGTGTTCTCGCCTGCTGATAGAAACTGGTGGTAGTGGATGCCGGGTTTTCCCCAGTATTCGGCCTGCTCGCGGAGGATGTCGCCTTTTTCGTTAGGTGGCTGATAGGTGGAGCGCCAGAGGATGCTGCCGGGGTGGGGGTATTTGGGAGCGATGAAGTGATCGACGAGGCCGTAATCGCGGCGGAGTGCGGCGCGGTCGTAGTACCAGTGCACGGGCATGGCGAGGGCATCGGCGGAGATAGAGCCTTGGAATGCCCGGAAGCTGTGGGAAGCGAGGTCGGGTTGCATCATGCGATGGCGGTACGCGGGATGCGGCGCGGCGCAACTGCGAATGCGGGGGAATCCGGGGTCAATCGGCGAGGTCCTCGTTGAAGAAGACCTTGATGAATTTCATTTTTTTCGACTCATCGAAGCCGTGTTCGAGGATCTGTGAGGACTTGGCGATGGCGTTGGGGCGGAGGCGGATTTCGACGCCGGTGTCGAGTTTCATGAACGATTGGCTGGCGCGGCGTTTGGCGGAGGAGACGTCCTTTTTGGAGATTTCGAAGCTGTCTTCGAGGGGGTGGCCGGTTTCCTCCTCGATCTTTGCCTTGTGTTCGGCGAAGCGTTTGCGGGCGTCGGGAGTTTTGAGGACGGACTCCTCGAATTCCTGGAGGCTGAAGGTTTCCTTCTCGGCGAAGTAGTCGAGGGCGTCGCGGGTGGCGCTGGAGCTTTCCCATGGCGGGGTGTCGTCGCCGGGGGCCGCGGGTGCGGATTTCCTTTCCTTCTTTTCCTTTTCGAGGAATTCGACGGCGAGGTTGGTGTAGTTTTTTGTTAGAAAGGATGGATCGGTGACGGGGAGGAGGCCGAGGAAATCGCGGACCCAAAAGCGGGAGTCGGTGCCGGAGCGGTCGAAGGTGAGGGCGTAGTATCCTTTGTTAGAGAAGTGGTTGAGGATGAGGCAGCCTTTGTCGATCTTGTCGGGGTTGATGCCTTGCTCGGTGTGGAGGTGGAGGTCGCCATCGCGGGTGGAGATGCTGAGGAAGGGGACGACGCTTTCGGATTTGAGGATGCAGAGGCCGTGGGTCATCTGGCCATCGACATCGATGTCCTGGATGAGCGAGATGCAGAGGTCGCCGGATTTGATGTTGGGGTGGTTTGACTTGGAGTAGAGTCGTTTGGCGATGGCGATACCTTTTTCGAGGAGGTTCTCGGGGGATGCGAAGATTTCGCGGGAGCAGACGTTGAGTTCGTGTTGATCGAGCGAGGCGTGGTGGTGGAAGCGGTATCCAGTGAGGTTCTTGAAGGGCTTGAGGAAGAGGGCGGTGAGTGTTTCCTGGTCTTCGTCGGCGACGCGGAAGACTTCGCGGGAGGTTTCGAGCGGTTCGTCGCGTTGGGGGTGGCCGACTTTGGCGAGGACCAATCCGGAGGCGGAGGCGGAGGTGAAGCGGATTTTGACGGACATCGGGCGGCGAAACTAGGAAGGGAAATCGGGCGGGGCAAGCCTGCAGGGAGGGGAGGGTGGATGATTGTGGGATTTGGAGGTCGGGGGTTGATTTTCAGGAGGTTGTGGTGGGTTTGGCGGGGTGTTTTCTGCCGGGGGGATGGGGGCAAGTAATGATTTGTGTCTCCTGTTAACAGAAGCCGATCGGCTCGGTGTTGTTTCCAATCGATTGACAGCACCGGGCAAAGCGCTTTCTTGAGGGTGTCGTGATGACTGCATGCGGTTGATAGGGCATGTTGTCATTTGGTTTTTCTTTGAGCGCTTGCCATGTCCCAATTCCTGATCCGCTTTGCGTTGTTGCTGTTCGTTGCTTCCGGCTTTTTGGGAGGTGAGGAGGTTTCTGAGGCGGGTTCTTCTGATGCGGATTCGGGCAAGGGTTCGGCGGGGTTTGAGAGTCGCTATCGGGAGGCGCTGTCCGGGTTTGCAGGCAAGCCGATGGAAAAGCCGTATGTGAGCCCGAACAAACTCTATGTTCGGCCCCAGAGCTTCATCTATCTGAATTACGCCTATCGATTGTTTCTGCTGGGCGAACGTGCGGACGAAGCGAACGAGGCGGTGGTATCGTTTTGCAATCTGTATAAGGATCACCTCGCCTTCATGCGTGATGGGGATAGCTTTTATTGGGCTGGTGATTTGCTTTTCTCGATCATGGAGAACTTTGGTTCGGAGGGCAGGATCATGCGGGGTGAACTCACTTCGGCGAGTGAGGAGCGCATTTTAAGGATGTTGTGGATTTACAGCAGCAACCAATCCAAGATCGCGGATGCCGAGGTGGAGAAGAGCGCGACGTGGGATGTGTGGGGATCGGAGAATCATCATATCCAGAAGTTCTACATGAATTGGCATGCCTCGAAGTTTCTGATGAAGCATCCTGCTTATGCGAAACGAACGTATGAAGACGGGCATCCCGCTTCGACGCATTTTTCCGCGTGGACGCGTTATGCGAAGCATTGGATCTCGCAGCGGGCACGCAAGGGGCTTTTTGTGGAATTCGCTCATGAGAGTTACAATCTGACGACGATCAAAGGAGTTTACAATTTCCATGAGTTTTCCGGTGATCCGCGATTGCGACAGTTGTCGGCGCAACTGCTGGATGTTTTTTGGGCGGATTGGGCGCAGGAGCAACTTGATGGTATCCGGGGCGGGGCGAAGGCGCGGATCTATCAGGGTGAGGAGAGCCTCACCGGAGGAAAGGGATCCAATTCGCCTCTCTATCAGATGCGGTATTTCTATACTGGCTTGGGAGAGGAGGCTCCGATCGAAGGGAACTTGCTGACGCTTTTGCAGAACTCCTATCGTCCGCATCCGATCGTTCTCCAACTGATGGTGGATCAGGCCGGGCGTGGGAGTTATGAGATCATCCAAAGCCGGCTTGGGTTGGCCAAGGACGGACGGCGAGGGCCGCCGGATTACCGGTTGGATCAACGATCGGGTGGACTTGTCCGTTATTCCTATTGCACGCCTTCGTTCATCCTCGGTGCGTTTCATTGCGAAGCGCGGAGCGAAAGGGATTGGACGATGATCAGCAGTCAGAATCGATGGTTGGGTGCTGTGTTTCAAGGTCATCCGGATGCTCGTGTGGTGGTGCAATGTTCCGCGGGTGAGCATCGTGCGAACTACCATGCGATTTGGGCGGCGCAGAGCAAGGGATCGATGATTGCCCAGAAACTTCCGCCGGGAAGGAGCAAGTATGCGGGGGCGATGCGGGTGTGGATCGGGAGCGGGGGATTGCGCAGGAGTTATGAGAAGAATGGCATTGTTTTCGCGCATTATCCGGGTGCCTTGTGTGCGATCCGGGTGGTGCAGGGGGGATATCGTTGGGTGAATGATGCGGACAAGCGGCTGAATGGCAGATGGCTTGAGTTGAAGAGCGAGTTCTCACCGGTGATCATCGAGGTGGCGCAGAGGACGGCGAATGCGAGTGACGAGGCTTTTGAGAAGAAGATTCTGGGGTTGGTTCCACGAGTAGAGAAATCCGTTGTTCATTATGGTTCGCTTTATGGGGGAGCGTTTCAATTTCCCACCGATTTCAAGGGGCTTCCGAAGATTGATGGAAAGCCGCTGGATCTGCGGCCCGGCAAGGCCATGGAGAGTCCGTTTCTGGCCGCTGATTTTGATTCGGGGATTGTGGCGTTGCGAAAAGGGGATGTTAGGGTTGTGCATGACTTCCGATTGCGGGAGGGTGAGTGAGGCTTTTCCTCCATTCATTCAGAGATGATTCATTTCTAGTCCACCTGAGGCTTGGCCATTGTTTTCACGTTGAATACCCCTTTTCGCAAGTCGCCGGAATCGAGGTGCCAATGGGATAAAGTGAGAATCTGGTGAAGAATGGAGTATGCGTCGGTGTCTTTGATAGACAGGTCGAGCTTCGTGCGATGGTGGCTCATTCGGCGAGTCAGAGATTCAGGGTTCCTTCTTTCCGTGATGATGATTTTCAGCTCCAGATTGGTTTTTTCGGCAACCATCTGACAGAGCATGAACAATGCCTCATCAGAACGCAGATCGGTGCAAGTGAATGATTCGATGATGACTTGTTTTAGCTGATCGATCTTGATCGCTTCCCGCTCGACTACGTTCTCGGCGTCGAGTCCTTCGTTGAAATCGTCGGCAAGGGCAAGCGGGGCAAGGAGATAGAACAGGGCGATGATTGGTGTTTTCATGAAGAGGGCGGTTTTTCAGGGTGTTCGACAAAGGCCGGAACGTGCTTATCGATTGGGCACCGCCTCTTCGGCGCGAGGCTCCGGGAGGTAGAGTTTCAGTAGGACGCCTGTATCACAGTAATTCATCAGAATTGGTCTGCTCGCAGTTTTTCGAGAAGTGGGTGGGAGTCGGAGACGAACCGGTTGCCAAACATTTTTAGTCGACGCGCAACGTAATCGGAATTTGCGGTGGTTGCTTGAGGTTTTGCGGCTTCCGGTTGTAATTCTCGCTGCTGTTTCGGGAAGAGGATGAAGTCGTATGCCTTGCTGACCAGCGAGTCCGGTGCGGTTTTGATTTTGTTGATCATCATATCCCTAGCAGTCATGGAGACAAACTATGTTCTTGGAGGGAGATTGGCAAGGGTTCCGGTGCGGTGGGAGAGCGTGGAATGGGGGGAGGGTTGGAGGACGGAGGCTTGGGATTGTGACGGAAACGGAACGGGAAAGGGCGGGAGTGTTTGGGGTGGGTGGGGTTTGTTGAGGGCGGGATCGATTCAGGGGTTCCTAACATTATGAAGATCGACATCGTGACGGATACTTTCGCGCCGGATGTGAATGGGGTGGCGATGACTTTGGGTCGGTTGTGTGAGGGGTTGCGGGGGCGTGGGCACCGGGTGCATGTGATCCGGACGGGGAGTGGGGCGGGGAAGGGTGAGACTTTGGCATCGTCGGTGGCGTTGCCGGGGTATCGGGAGGTGCGGGTGGGATTGCCGGGGCCGTTCAAGTTGCGGAAGCGGTGGCTGAAGAAGCGGCCGGATGCGATTTATGTGGCGACGGAGAGTCCGTTGGGGAAATCGGCGTTGAAGGCGGCGAAGGCGTTGGGGATTCCGGTTGCGACGGGGTTTCATACGAATTTCCATGAGTATATGGAGCAGTATCGGTTGGGGGGATTGCAGCCGGCGGCGATGGCCTATCTGCGGCGGTTTCACCGGTGGGCGGATTGCACGTTGGCTCCATCGCCGGAGTTGGTGGAGCGGTTGCGGGGGGAGGGGTTCCGCGAGGTTCATTTGTTAGGGCGTGGGGTGGATGCGGAGTTGTTTTCTCCGGGGAAGCGGTGTGAGGCGTTGCGGGCGGGTTGGGGTGCGCGGCCGGGTGCGCCGGTGGCGATGGTGGTGGGGCGGGTGGCGGCGGAGAAGAATCTGGATCTGGCGATGATGGCGTTCGAGCGGATGCGGCAGGTGGTTCCGGATTTGCAGTGTGTGGTGGTGGGGGATGGTCCGTTGCGGGGGAGGTTAGAGGAGCGGCATCGGGCGGTGCATTTCGCGGGGATGCGGACGGGTGAGGATCTGGCGCGGCATTATGCCTCGGCGGATGTGTTGTTGTTTCCGAGTGAGACGGAGACGTTCGGCAATGTTTTGTTAGAGGGTTTGGCGAGCGGGTTGGTGACGGTGAGTTATGATTATGCGGCGGCGGCGAGGCATGTGGAGCATGGGGTGAACGGGTTGAAGGTGGCGAAGGGGGATGGGGAGAGATATGTCGAGGCCTGTCGTGAGGCGTTGGTGGTGTGTCGTGATGAGGGGATGCGGCAGGCGGCGCGGGAGACGGCAGAGGCTTTGGGATGGGATGGGGTGGTGGGTGAGTTTGAGGCGCGGCTCAGGGGGATTGCGGAGGCGGCGCCGGCGCGGGTGGTGGATGCGGTGCGGTGGAAGCGTGGCGGACGGCCGAAGGTGAGATGCCGGACGGTGATTCTATCCGACATTCATTTGGGGACGGAGGATAGCAAGGCTTTGGAGGTGGTGGAGTTTTTGAAGCATTTGAAATGTGACAAACTGATTTTGAATGGAGATATCATTGATGGTTGGGCGTTGCGGCGTGGCGGGAGGTGGCGGGGGCGGCACAGCCGGGTGATCCGGAAGGTGGTGAAGATGATGGAGAAGGATCAGACGGAGGTGGTTTATCTGCGTGGAAACCATGATGATATTCTGGAGCGGTTCCTGCCGATGGCGTTCGGTCGGATGCGGGTGGCGAAGGAGCATATCCATGTGAGCGCGGATGGGACGCGGTATCTGGTGGTGCACGGGGACGGGTTCGACAGTGTGTCGACGAATCACCGCTGGCTGGCATCGCTGGGAGCGGTGGGGTATGATTTCCTGCTGAAGGTGAACCGCGTTTACAACAAGTGGCGGGCGTGGCGGGGGAAGGAGTATTTCTCGCTGAGCAAGAAGATCAAAGCGAAGGTGAAATCGGCGGTGAGTTTTGTGGACCGCTATGAGGAGTTGTTACAGGATCTGGCGCGGCACCGGAGATGTGACGGGATCATTTGCGGGCACATCCACACGCCGGAGGACAAGTGGGTGGGGGAGATTCATTATCTCAATTCGGGAGATTGGGTGGAGAGTTTGACGGCGATTCTGGAGCATGAGGACGGGCGGATGGAGCTGGTCCGGTATGCGGATTTCATGGCCAGGATGGCGGCATTGGCGGCGGCGGGTGAGGCGCTGGGGGCGCGGGATGAGGTGGGGATGATGCCGGCGTGATGGATTTCAGGGGGGGATGGGGCCCCAGTTTCCGGCGATGACGCGGAGGATTTCGAGGTAGGTGCGGCCCTCTGGGGCGGAGCGTTTCACGACTTCGAGGGTGGGGGCGCAGTAGCGGCCGGAGGCGGTGGCTTGTTTGAGGGCTTCGTGGGCGTTGGAGTCTTTTTTGACGTAGGCCTGGCGTCTGGTTCCGCCGACGGGGGGCTCGATGTCATAGCTTGCGAAGAATTCGTTTTCGACCTCGCCTTCGGTGGCGGTGGCGGTGCCGACGATGAGGCGGTGAGTGGCGGGTTGGTCGATGGGGCCTTCGGTGAATTTTTTGAAGAGGCTGTCGCGGAATTCGATGAACCAGAGCCAGTCGACGCGCCAGCCTTGTTTGGTTTCCATGACTGCGACGGGGATGCCGTCCGGGATGGAGTCGGTGACGACTTCGAAAATGAAGAGGCGGTCGCCGGTTTCCTCGATGATGCTGGAGTGTTTGCGGTCGATGGATTGGAAGGGGGTGGGGCCGTCGTTGCCGGTGGCGGCGTGGGCTTCCATGAGTGATCTAACGGTTTCCGGATAGAGGACGTGGGAGGCGCGAGAGGACCAGTCGGGAGCATCGAGGAAGGCTTTGAGGGTGGCTTCGGCGACGGCGGTGGCGGATTCCTCGGTGGCGGGTGGTGTGGGGGCCGGGGGGGGAGGGGTGGGATCGGGTTTGGGTGTTGGTGGTGTGTTGAGCGGGGGGATGACGGGGGTGGGATCGGGTACAGTGGCGGGTTTGGGCTCCGCGGGGGTGATGGGGTTTTGCGGGGTTTTTTGGGTGACGGGTGCGGGAGGGTCGTTGAGCGAGACGCGGGGGAAGTGAGGGGCGCGGGTGCCGAAGATGAAGCCTGCGGCGAAGCAGACGACGGCTGTTAGAGCGCAGGAGAGGATGAGGATAAGGCGCTGCATGGGTGGGGCGATGC
>SYAP01000250.1 GCA_005787565.1 Verrucomicrobiaceae bacterium
ATGCAAGGGGTCAGCGGTTCGAATCCGCTACGCTCCACTTTCAAACAAATTCTTGGGACGCAGCCCTCCTTCTTCTCTCGCGAGCGAGCCGCATGTTTTTGGATGCAATCGGATGCTTTTGCCCTGCAGCAGAAAGCCAAGCAACTCCACCCGCCAGCGTTCCCAGCAACCTCTCATCCCCCCAATCTCATCCCCGTCCCAACCTGACTTCGCGAACTGATTTCCCGATCCTCCCAAAAAACCGGGCACCATCAACCATAGCACGGCGCCCTCCGGAAAAACTGTTCGATTGAACATTCAAAAAGACCACGCTAAGTTCCGCGCATGAGCGCGTCGGCGGTCGAGATCCTGAAGCAACAGTTGCGCGAAAAATTCCCTCAAGCTCACGCCTTGCGGGCCGAACCAACCGTGCTTCCGCTTCAGGACAAGCTGTTTTGCGCGGAAACGTTCCCCGTCGGAGCCATTTCGGAAATCATCCCCGCAGGAGCCGCAGCCGGAATCTTGCTGCTCATCGCCGGCCTTCTGGGCGACCCCCAAGAGGCAAGCCCCCATCCCGAACTCGTCCTGATCGATGGAGCGGACGGCTTTGATCCGGATTCGTTCGAGGACGCGGCTTGCTCCAAGCTCCTCTGGGTCCGCTGCCGCTCAGCTCTGGAAATGGCCAAAGCCGCCGACCTGCTCATCCACGATGGAAATCTCCCGTTCATCCTGCTGGATGCCACAGGCCTCGACCGGCGCGAACTCTCGGCCATCCCCGCTTCGGCATGGTGGCGTATCAAGCAAACCGCGGAACAAAACGGCTGCCGCGTCGTCATCCTCGCACCATCACCACTCGTCCCCTGCGCCAGCCTCCGCATGACGCTCTCCGCCGATCTAACACTACAACATTTCGACATCCCCCGGAGCGATCTGTTAGAAAGACTCCACCCCGTTTCCCAATCACTGCGGCGCGCCACCTGAAGCCCCGAGCCCGATGTTCGCCACCCTCCACATCCCCGATCTCCCAGTCATCGCCGCCCTGCGGGCAAACCCCGCAGCGCGGAACCACCCATGCGCGGTGTTGGCGATCCGGCGCGCAGGCGAACCGCAGGAAAAACTTCCCATACTCGCAATCAACCCGCTCGCAAAAATGGCTGGCCTCCAAACCGGCTGGCCCCTCAACCGCTCACTCATCCGCTGCCCCGATCTCCAAGTCATCCCACGCGATCCGCTTTCCGAATCCAACCTGCGCGATGAATTGATCCAACTCGGAGACTCCATCGGCCCCGACCTCGAACTCACCTCCCACGATGCCGTGACCATCGACCTCACCACCCGCGCCACCCGAGCCACCCGCGCCACGCCGCTCGGTGACCTCACCGACCTGCTCGATTCCCTCGAAATCGATGGCGCGGAAATCTGGCACGCACTCGCGGCAACCCCCGACCTTTCCCATCTCGCCGCAAGGCACGACGCCACCAGAGGCCGCGCCATCCACCCTTCCGATCTCGCCCCTCTGCCTTTGGAAATCCTCACCTCACTCGGCGGCGGAAAAAACCCGATCGCCGTCCTCGAACTTTGGGGAATCAGCCACCTCCGCGACTTCATGGCATTCCCACGCCAAGCCCTCGCCGAACGCTTGGGAGCCGAAGCCGGCCTCTGGCACGACATCCTCCACGGAAAATCCTGCCGATTGCTTCAACTCCACCGCCCGCCCGAATCCTTAGCCCAATCCCATGATTGTGATGACGCCATCCACTCCCTCGACCCACTCATTTTCGCCATCAAACGAATGCTTCATACACTCGCTGGGCGTTTAGCATCCAGGCATCTCGCCGCCAGCCTCCTCCAACTCCGGCTCGACCTCGAATCCGGGCACTCCCTGGAACGCAGTGTCCGGCTGCCGGAACCCCAATCACAGGTCGAGGGCATGCTCTCACCACTGCAGATGTGGTTGGAGTCCTTGAAACTCGATTCGCCCGTCGCACGCCTCCACCTCGATGCCGGCACCACATTCGCCGCATCCGCCCAGCGCGAATGGTTTGGCAGACAAATGCCCCAACCCGAACGCTTCGCGGAAACACTCGCCAAACTCGACGCGCTGTTGGGCACCGGCCGCGTCGGAATCCCCGCCCATGGCAAATCGTTCGAAGTCGATGCCTTCACCCTGCTCCCCGCAATGGGCCCGGCCCGATCAACCCCCGTTGAAACCACCCGCGCGGAATCCTCCATCCCCCTCCACCGCTTCAGACCACCACGCCAAATCTCGGTGGCAAACGAGAAACGCCATGGAAAACCCTGGCCCATGGCACTACTCAACGGTCCGTATCCCGGCGAAATCATCGACCGCCGTGGACCCTTCCCCGCATCCGGCGACTGGTGGCACCCCGAGGAATCCTGGCAACGGCTCGAATGGGACATCCAACTCGCCAGCCGCCACTTGTTGCGGCTCGTCTTCCAGACTCCCGATCAATGGCAACTGGACGGAATCTATCAGTAAACGATGAGCCCCGGATTCACAGAACTCCACGCCTGCTCCGCCTTCTCCTTCCTCCTCGGAGCAAGCCAACCGGAAACCATGGTGCGACGCGCCGCCGAACTCGGATGCGACGCCATCGCCATCACCGATCAGGCCGGCTTCTACGCATCGGCCCGCGCACACCATGCCGCCAAGGAATGCGGAATCCGCGCCATCGTCGGCTGCATGCTGGACCAACCGGACGGCTCACGCTTTCCCGTGCTCTGCGCAACCCGCGACGGCTACCGCATGATGAGCAGCCACCTGACCGACCGCCACCTGCTCCCCCAAAACCACGGCACCTTGCACTCGACGGCAGGACACCTCATCGCCCTAACAGGAGACCGCGACGGCCCCGTTTCCCGACACCTCCTCGCAAACGACAAACCCGCCGCCCTCTCCGCCGCACAGCACCTGATCGATCAATTCGGCCGCAAAAACCTCCACATCCAACTCATCAGGCAAGGCCTCCGGGACGACGGACGCCTCAACCGCCATCTCATCGATCTCGCGGAGCACCTCAAACTTCCCATCGTCGCCAGCAACGCGCCGCGATACGCCAGACGCGGCGACCGCCGCCTCGCCGATGCCTTCACCTGCCTGCGGCATCACGTCCCGCTCGATGGCGCCGGAAAATGGCTGGCACGGAACTCCGAACGCCACCTGAAATCACCACGCGAAATGGCCACCCTCTTCGCCGATCTGCCCCAAGCACTCGCAAACACCCGCCGCATCGCCGACCGGATCGGCTTCACCTTGGAAAACCTCGACTACCGCTTTCCCGACTTCCCGGACGGCAGGGGCAACCCGCTTTCACTCACCGAACAAACCACCTTGCTGCGGCGGCTGGCATACGCCGGTGCATCGCGCCGCTACGGCGTTTGTAGTAAAAAAGTCCGCCACCAATTGGAACATGAAATCGCCCTGATCCACAAGCTCGGCTTCTCCGGCTATTTCCTCATCGTCCACGACCTCGTCGAGTTCGCCCGCGGCCGGAACATCCTCTGCCAGGGAAGAGGCTCCGCCGCCAATTCCGTCGTCTGTTATGCCTTGGGAATCACCGCCGTCGATCCCGTCGGCGGCGGCCTCCTGTTCGAGCGCTTTCTATCGGAAAATCGCAAAAGCTGGCCGGACATCGACATCGACTTCCCCTCCGGCGAACGCAGGGAGGAAGTCATCCAGCACGTCTTCAGGAAATACGGACAACGCGGAGCCGCCATGACCGCCAACGTCATCACCTACCGCAGCAAGCTCGCATTGCGCGAAATGAGCAAGGTCTTGGGATTTCCACCTTCCGTCGCCGAACGCTTCTCCGACACCCCATCCGCTTTTCACGGCGAGGACTCCGAAAAGGATGAAACAAACACCCCCGAAAGCGAGTTCGAGGATCGCATCTCCAGCATCCTCCCCCCCTCCCATCCGAGACTGCCCGCACTTTCACACCTCTATCACGCGGCCTTGGGAATGCCCAGGCATCTCGGCCAACACTCGGGCGGAATGATCGTCTGCGACCACGGCCTCGACTCAAGCGTCCCGCTCCAACCCGCCACCATGCCCGGCCGCAACATCGTGCAATGGGACAAGGACGACTGCGAGGACATGGGCATCGTGAAGATCGACCTGTTAGGCCTCGGCATGCTCGCCGCCATCGAACACGCCCTCGAAATCCGCTCACGCCGCGGCACCCCGGTCGACCTCGCCCTCATCCCGAAAGACGATCCCGCCGTTTTTGAAATGCTCTGCCGCGCCGATACCATCGGCACCTTCCAGGTCGAATCACGCGCCCAAATGGCCACGCTCCCCATCATGCGACCCGCGACGTTCTACGACCTCGCCATCGAAGTCGCCATCATTCGCCCCGGCCCGATTGTCGGCGACCTCGTCCACCCCTACCTCAACCGCCGCAACGGCCACGAGAAAATCGACTACATCCACCCGGCCTGCGAGGAAACCCTCAAGCGCACCCTCGGCGTCCCGCTCTTCCAGGAGCAAGTGCTCAGAATGGCCATGGATGTGGCAGGCTTCACCGGCACCGAAGCGGACGAACTCCGCAAAGCCATGGCCTTCAAACGCAATGACAGCCGCATGGAGCACGTCACCGCCAAACTAAGACATCGCATGCGGCAACGGGGCATCACCACCGATGTCCAGAACAAGATCATCGACTCCATCGGCTCCTTCGCCCTCTATGGCTTCCCGGAAAGCCACGCCATTTCCTTCGCCCTCATCGCCTACGCATCCTGCTGGCTCAAGGTGCATCACCCTGCCGAGTTCTACACCGGCCTCATCAACAGCCAGCCGATGGGATTCTACTCCGTCAACACCCTCATGCAGGACGCCAAACGCCACGGCATCCGCATCCTCCCGGTCTCCTGCATCGCCAGCCATGAAATCACCCACGTCATCGATGACCGCACCCTGCGTCTCGGACTGCTCCGATTGAAAGGACTCACCACCGCGACAGCCGCCAAGATGGTTAGAGAACGCGAAATCCGGCCATTTTCCTCTCTCGAGGACTTCCTCTCACGCGTCCGCCCCACCTTGAAGGAAAAGCGCCTGCTCGCCCAATCCGGAGCATTGAACGAACTACCACTCGTCGAACATCGCCGGGAAGCCCTCTGGCAGGTCGAGCTACCTTTGTTCGACGACCTCCTAACATCACGCCAACCCGCAACTCACGGAGTCATGCCACCCATGGAAATGGCCGAGCGCCTGTCTGCGGACCACGCCACCCAAGGTGCCTCCATCGGCCCTCACCCCATGCGCCTGTGGCGGGAAAAATTCGGCCAACGAAACATCCTCCGCGCCAAAGACCTCCAAAACCTCCCCCATGGCTGCCCCGTCTCCCTCGCCGGAATGGCCATCTGCCGCCAACGCCCCGGAACCGCCAAAGGCCACTGCTTCATCTCCCTCGAAGACGAAACCGGAATCGCCAACCTCTTCGTCAAAAAGGAAACCTTCCACCACTTCCGCAGAATCATCACCACCGAACCCTTCCTCTACGCCGAAGGACGCCTCCAGCGATCCGAAGGCGATCAACCCACCGTTTACGTCACACACATCACCCCGCTCGCAAACATCAACCCCAACCTCGCCGCACGATCACACGACTTCCATTGATAAAAAACCTGCCTGACAAACCTCCCGCCATCACCCAATCCACACAACCATCCACACATCAAAAAAAGTGGTCGGGGCGGCCAGATTCGAACTGACGACTTCCTGCTCCCAAAGCGGTTAGTCTTTCGCAATTCATTGACAATCAGACGCCGTATTTTCCCATCTTTCCACATTTTCCCCATTTAGCTTGCTTTTACGGTTAGTTAGGTTAGCACGGGACATGGCCAAGCCGATTCAATTAAAACCTGCCAAGAACCCGAGCGGCAAAGGGTATCGCCTGAGCATCCCCGCCAAGCTATCGGGGACCGGGAAACGCCAACAACTATTCTTCCCAACCAAAACCAAGGCGGAAGATTACGCTGACAGAATCAAAGCGGAAAAGGAGGAATTTGGATTGCAGGCCCGCGCCATTTCCCCGGCGCTTGCTGAAACGGCGGTCATTGCCGCGAACATCCTCAAACCGTGGGGAATCACCATCCTAGAGGCCGCGCAACGCATCGCTGACATGGAAGCGGAAACAGCGGCAAGCGTGACGATGGAGACGGCACTAGAGGCTTTCAAGCTGGCCAAGGAATCCAAGAGCGCAAAGCAAACTCAGGCAATCAAACACATGGCGGCGCACTTGGCCGCAGACTTCTCCGGTCGGCAGCTAAGCACAATCAAAGGCGAGGAAATCGCCAAGCACCTCACCGAACGAACCAGCGGACCGCACGCCTTCAACGCCAAGCGCCGCCTCTATATCACCTTTTGGCGTTGGTCTGCAAAACCACCGCGTGAATGGTGCAAGGCCGACACGCTGCAACACGTCGAACGCCAAGAAGCCATATCCGGCGAAATCGGCACACTTAATGCCGAGGAAGTCTCCCGCCTTCTAACTGCCGCCGAAACATATTTCCCCGATGCTGTCATCCCGTTCGCTATTTCAATTTTCACGGGGATGAGGCAAGCCGAGGTGGAAAGGCTTGTCCCCGCCGACATCACGGCGGAAGGGATCAACATACCCGCCGTGAATGATCGGAAAAACAACCGCCGCCGATTCATCGAAATACCAGAACCGCTTGCCCCATGGCTCAAAAAATACCCAATCCAAAAAATCGTGATTCCTCCTAACTGGAGCCGAAAATATGACGCCGTGCGCAGGCTCGCCGGGTGGAAAGTTTGGTCAGCCCTTGTGCCACACCTTCCCATCACTCCGCCCATGTCAGAAGCGCCCCCGGAAGATGCCCCGGAATGGCCACAGAACGCAATCCGCCACACCTCCGCCAGCGCCGCGCTTGCACTCGGGAAAACGCTTGAACAGCTCATTTTTGAGCATGGCCACACGGAAGGGGTGGAGATGTTGCGCCGTCACTATATCGGCAAAATGACGAAGCGGGAGGCACTTAAAATCTGGTCACTCCGCCCCGGCGGAAAGGTTGCCAAGGCCAAGCTCAAAACCGTGAAGGGGGCAGCATGAAGATTGAGCCCGAGGAATTTTCCCCGTCCGTCTGGCAAACCATCCACGAAGGGAAGCCGTGGCGCATCCTGATTTGCTCAAAGAGGTTTTGCCGAGGCCCCGAAAGCCCTCCCACATGGGTTTTGCATCCGGTTGCCATCCTCCTCTCGACCCCTTGCGTCATTCACTATCCGTTGCGCGACGACTGCCACTTGTGGGAAGCCATCCCGCTTGAAAAAGCTGGCCTAACAAGACGAACCGCTCAAACGGCGCTTGCGGAGGCATGGCGGGGCGTGGAATCCGCCACACGTTCGTTTCCCGATGGACGGGGGGTCAACTTCACAGCCGACGTTCCCTCACCTTTGTTTTGCCATCCCAAACAATGCGCGAAGCCACAGGACAAGACCATGCTCCGAAATGTCAACGCGTGGTTGCGCTGGCATGGCTGGGACAAGCGGGGCGTGACGGTTGAGAGCCGAGCGCACGAACTAACCGCGATGGGATTCCAGACAACCACAAAAGCACTGACACGGGCAGCGGAAGAGCGGGGTTTGTAATTCCCCAAAAACGGGGCTGAGTCTTGGGGAGGTACATTTCCACGCCTCAGAAAATGGAAATCTTGGGAGTTGCTATGCAGCAATTACCCCAACCAGCGGAAATGCTGGAAACACAATTGGACACCCCACGCGACCTTGCGCGGGTTTTGAAAACCACCCCGCAGACCGTCAACACATGGCACCGCCGGGGAATCATCACCGCCAAGATTTGCATT
Organism: Verrucomicrobiaceae bacterium; assembly: GCA_005787565.1. Classification (GTDB taxonomy): domain Bacteria; phylum Verrucomicrobiota; class Verrucomicrobiia; order Verrucomicrobiales; family Akkermansiaceae; genus Luteolibacter. The sequence goes on from SYAP01000250.1 coordinate 7,825, forward strand.
GGCCGCGTGATTCGATTTGACCGCGCCGAAACTCTAGCAGCACTCGCGGCAGCATCCAACCGGGAAGGGGTGGAAGCATGAAACCCGTTAGCGTAGAAGCTCGCAAGGCTTTCCGTGATTCCCTAACGGATCGAAACGCCGCATGGGATGAGATCGAAGCAGAACTCGACGATATGATCCAAGTCGATCCATACAACGGCGACCCACCTAGCAGGCGGAAGGATCGGGAGGTTTCAAGAGTCCTTGGCTTGCTCGACTCGTTAGAAAGGGGGGAAGGATGAGCGAACAGCAAGATAATATCCGCGCCCTCCCCTTCGCGCTTGGCCCCGAAAAGTCGGTGCTTTCCTCGATCCTTCAAGAACCATTGGAATATCTCCCGAAAGCCATCTCCCTTGGCATCACGAAGGATCACTTCTACCTCCCCGCGCATTCCACACTCTATGCTTTCCTGCTAGAACTATCCGAGGCGGGGCAGGAAATCGAATTGGTTTCTCTCACCCAGCGGCTCCATGACCGGGGGCAGTTAGATCGGGTTGGAGGGCCTGCCGCGCTAACAGACATTTACAATTATTCGCCATCACCCTCCCACTTTGCGGCGCATTTGGAGATGATATTTCAAAAGCACCGCGCCCGCCGTGGACTCGAAGTTCTCACCCAAGGTATCGAAGCCATTTATGATTCACCGGAAGAATCAGACGAGACAATCAGCAAAGCGAATGAAAAGCTGGCTGGCATTACTTCCGCAGTGAAAACCGGAAAGGACCAATCCCATATCGTCCGGGGCGTGAATAACTTCCCAACCGAAATTCCGCTGGAAAGCGTCATTCTTGGTGATGGATGGATTCGCAAAGGCGACATTGCCACCTTCATCTCTACGGCAGGCGCGGGAAAATCCGTTGCAACCGTTCAAGCGGCGATGGCATGGGGTATCGGGTTGCCGTATCTTGGAATCAGGCCGCCCCGCCCCCTTCGCATTCTGCTTTTCAGTGGGGAGGACGATGAGACGACAATCGGACAAATCCGCGAAGGATTGCTTGAAAACTCCGAAGCTCTAACGAGCCGCAAACTATCAGCATGCGACCTTGAACCGCTCAACCGCAACCTCCGAACGGAATTTGCCCGTGAATATGTCGGCCCGCGCTTCCACTCCCATCTTGCGGGGTTAATCAAATCCGATCCGGTTGACCTTGTAATCATCAACCCCCTGCTTTCCTACGTTGGCGGGGAGATTGTTGCGATGGCTTCCGAGTTTCTCCGGGCGGGTCTTATGCCTATCCTGCAAGAGCATGGATGCGCCTCCCTGATTGCCCACCATACAGGCAAGATGGCAAAGGATGGGTGGGACAACACAGACGACACCTATTCCGCGATTGGAGGCGGTGAAATGGCGAACATTCCGCGCACCATCCTGACATTGCGACCAACCCCGGCGGATGGCTTGTTTGTGCTTCGGGTATCCAAGCGGCAGACAACCGGATGGAAGGACAGCGACGGCAGATTCACCAACTCCTACTTTGTCCGCCGGACCAACGACCCAACCCGCCCCGCATGGCTTCCCGTTGAATCGGACGAAGCCGAGGAAATGCTTGGTGAGGTCAAAGGGAAATCCACAAAGGGAAGGGAGAAAAAAGTGAAGCTGGAAGATGTTCTTTCCCCACTAAGAACGGGGGACATGGAGCGCCAAGCACTTATGCAATGGATTTGCCGGAAAACAGGATGCAGCGACAAAACCGCATTCAAAGCCATCGACGATGCAAAGGATGATGAGCAAATCGAATCCTACTTTGAACCCAACCCGAACGGCGGAAAAGCGGTGAAATGGTTCAAACTTCCACAAGGGGAAAGATGAAGTTTCCCCTTGGTTTCCTTTGTTTCTTCCCCTTGGTAGGGAGCAAAGGGAAAGAAATGCATATATCTAAATATGCATTCTTCTTTCCCCTTGTGACCCCGCTTCCCATTGAGAATTCCGATTCTCTCAACTCAATCAATTTCCCCTTGCGATGAATCCCGAAGCATCACCCGAAACCCTCCGCATCTTACTAGGCCCGAGCGCATCCGCTCATCTCAACGCCACCGGGGAAGGGTGCTTCATTGTCGCAGGCAAGCAATCACACCCAGACGATCCGGCCCGCTGGATTCTTCACCTCATCCCGTGCGACATCGCCACCGCAGACAGCGCCGTGAAGGTCGCCAAGGGTGAAGCCAAGGCAAGGCGGGTGAAACCGCAGATTTGACCCCATCGCCCTAGTGATGCTCGAAAACGCGATAACTTATGAACACCCCATCGACATCATCGAACCGGAGGACGAAACGCAAGATGAGGCCCTCGATGTTTCCGAGGTGGGATCGGTCCCGGTTGGGGCCCTGCTTGTGTTCTTGCGCCTGGTTATGCCGAACAGGGACAGAATGAACCCGGCGCTAACATGGAAGACGGTGTGCGCCCGTGTCGCCGCCCTTGGCCGTGCTCTACACTTTGAAGGCATCGGGGACAAATCTATTCAAGCTCTCGCGGACGAGATCGGCTGCACCCGCTCACTCATCTCCCTCAACGAAACCAAGCTGAGAGATTTTGGGAAGCTGGACAACCTCGACGGCAAAACCCTAACGGCTCGCATCAAATACAGTGAACGCGCCCGCAGCGTGTGGAATCAAAGAAAGGCCCTCACGCCGCCGACACCCTCGCCGGGGCATGGAGGCACCGACGATGAGCAAACGCGGCACAGCGGCCAACGTCGCGCAAAAGACAGGGCAATGGGCGGCACCACCCCCCCCGGCAAGGAATCTCTTTTTCGGGGGTTTTGACCGGGGTTCCGCCCCACCCCGATCCTTTTTTATGACCAAGGCAAAAATTGATCCCTCAACAACACCGACCATCTCAGGCATAGCGCGGGAGCATAGAGTCGGGAGAGATACCGTTCGCAGGTGGAAGGATGAAGGCTTGGATTTGGCCAACGCAGACGCCGTTCAAGCCCGCGTGGACGCTATGGCCAACCGCTCCACCTCGCCCGACATCGCCGGGGCCAGACTGGCCAAGATCCAAGCTCAGACGGAACGCATCCGCTTTGCCCATGAAGTTGAAAAGGGCCGCTTTGTCGATGCTGCAATCGTCCATGCGGATGGCGTGAGAATTGGCGGAATTGTTAGAAGCTCAATCGACCGCTTGGTGAACGAGCTTCCACCACAGCTTGCCGGACGTGATGCGGCAGACATCAAGAAAATCCTTTCCCGCGTGTTCCGTGAGACACTCACCAATCTTTCGCAATACCAATCCCCTATCAAATTTGATCAATGAAAGCGAATCCACTAGCAGACGGTTTCCGCCGGGGCATAATCGCCGGAATGGACGTATCCCCACCCGCTGAAAATTTGACACGCTCGAAACAGCAAATGAGCCTTTCCGCCATCGCCCGAGCCTATCAGACCAGCCGCCAGTCGATGCATAAGCTGAGGCAACGCCACAACCTCGACACCGCCGCCTTTACCAACCCGGACCAGCTTTTCCTGTATCTGCTCGAACACTCCCGCGCCTGCCGACTTCGCCGCATTCTATCAGACCCCGCCACCCGCCAGATTATCTTCCAACGCATTCAAGCAATCTTATGACAACGCCATCCGCAAACATCCCCACCGCCATCCTTTGCCAAGCGCATCCTCGCCCAGCGGGCGTTTCCCTGCTCGACAGCATGACCCATGCTTATGAGCAATCGACGGGCAGAAAATCCACCTTGCCATCCTCCACGCTGGCGAAACTCGAAAGCGCAAACCCTACCAACTCCGCAACCCCCACCGCCGCCTTGTCGCCAGTGGGAAAGGAGTTTGTGAAGTTCATTGAGACAGGCACCCACCCGGCCATTTACAAACAGCAACAAGCCCGGAGTCTGCTAGACTTCGCCCGCTCTCTCATCCTCGAAAACGCCCGCAAGCAATCCACCGCCTCCCCTTCCCCATTGAAGGCAACCGCGCCCGCTAAGGCAACCGCCCCGCCAGCATCGAAGCCCGCCACCGACATCCTCGCACAATTCGACGCCATCGGGAACATGAGCGAGAAGGTGAAGTTTTTCC
>SYAP01000020.1 GCA_005787565.1 Verrucomicrobiaceae bacterium
TCGGCCCACTGTTGGCAGAGGTCGCGCATGGGGATGAGTTCGCCGTTGCGCCAGAGTTTTCCGTCGCTGGTGATGCCGGTGCCGTCTCCTGCGAAGAGGCGGATCTTTTTGCCGGAGAGGCTGGGGAGGTGTTTGGTGTTGCCGTTTTCACCAATAAATACATCGCTATTGATTCCGCTTTGAGTGCCTGCGGCAATGAGGATTTGATCTTCGTCCAAATCGGCAAGGTGGAGGGGCGAGAAGAATCCATTGGCAGCAGAGGGTAGGGAGATGAGTGTTTGGGATGGATCCCAAAGGGCGAGGCGGTAATCGGCAGCGCCGTTAAGGGTGCTGGCGGTATTCGAGATCAACCACCCGTTTCCGCTTACATCGGAGTAGCCTTGGCTTCCGACCGGATGCCATCCGTCTTGTCCGCTCAAAAGGCTTTGATGCGTGCCATTGGCAGCGGTAACGAGGATGCGGGCGATTGAGGTATGAGTGGGGCTAGCTCCTGTGACGTAGGTGAACCGGCTGAATACGACTCCGCTATCTGATAGGCCCACGGGTGATGCGTCACCGTCGTTGTAGTCATAAAATGGCAATGCGCTGGGGGCGTGACGGGAGTAGAGCGCACCCGGAGTCCACTGCAGCACAGTTCCAATAGGTCCGGTGAAGGGACCGTTTGAGTAATTGAGGGTGGCGTATCCGGTGAGTTGTTGTGTGTCGTTGAAGGAAGTCCAAAAATTGGCTTCCACTTCGTAGTCTGAGTCGTTGTCCTCCCCTGGCCCGGGGCGAATGCTTTGAAACGGCAGGGCTTCGATGGGGATGAATTGTCCTGCAGACCAGATGCCGGTATCGAACAACACCTCGCCCTTGTCGTTGATGTCGCGGGCCTGTCCGGCGGTGGAGGGAACTTCAAGGTCAACGAGGACATAGGCCGCGTTGCCTGCGCGTTGCCAGTTCAGATCGGTATCGTTGGGATCGACATCCTCTTCGTTGTTAAGGTCGTCGGCATCATGGTCATCGAGTGTGGCACCGGAATTTGCCTGAACTCCGGCCTGATAGGCGGCGAGGTTGGTCGTGGTGGTGGATTGAAAGAGTCCGGCGGAATTATCCAGCAGCGGGTTGAGGCCGTGGGCGACTGCCCAACCATCAGAGATGCCGTCGCCGGAGGTGTCGGGGTTGAGGGGATTGGTTTGAATGGATAGTTCGTATTCGTTTGATAGACCATCACCATCGGCATCCCAGTCTTCGAGGCTTGTTCCGGAGGGTGGTGATTGGTCGGTGTAATGAAGGCGGAAGAACGCTTTTTCAGCGGTGGTTCCGATTTCATAACTGATCTCGGTCGGAGTGCTGCTGTTCTCGATGCACGGTGCCCAGATCCAGTTTTCCAGATGGGTGTTGGGATCCGAGGCTTGAATGAAGTAGGTGTATCCGGCCTGGGCTTGCCAGCGGAGGAATCGGTCGCCGGGGGCGACTTCGATGACGTCGACTTGCGGGTCGATGATCTGGCTTCCTAATGGCAGAGGCATGAGAAGACATGCCGCGAAGATAAGGGCTGGAGATGGTGATTTCATTGTTGGCCCTCCCGTTTGGCTGCATCAAGATAGCGGCTGCCGCGGTGGGGCTTGAGCCAGATGGTGTGGTTTTCTGGTTTGGGTGGATTTGCCTGCCGCCACGCACGAGCGTGGTTGTTATAGGTTTCTTGGGCGACGCGCAGTTCGCGGAGAGTGGTCTGGTGTTTAAGATAGTAGGCGGATAGGCATTGCATGATTTCATCACCGCCGGGTTGGGCGGGGTCGCCTTGGGTGATGAGATGTTGGTTTTCCAGTAACGCAGGATGCTCGGGAATGGCCATGGGTCTTCCAATGCGACTGGCACGAGTTGTGTCAATCATTCGCGGGAAGCAGCTCCACAGGTAATCGGCAGATGATGTTTTGATTTGGTGCATGGGGCCAACGAGGGATGCGTCCCACTGGCACCAGGCTTCAAATTTTTCCTTGGAAACGGGGTCCTGCCATTTCAAATGGGAGATTTGCTTGTCATAGACCGTCATGGTGATGTGCAGCAAATATCTGGGTTTGAAAGTTCGGGGCTTTCTATCAGCAGAGGGTGGTGATGCAACGGGTGGCGGTGGGATGTCCGGAAGATCGGAGGCGGTGCCGAGGAGAATCTCGATTTGATGGGTGCCGAAATCGGATAGAGTGCTGGCTTGCACGCGCATGGCGGGAGCTGGAGCGGGCAGTGGTGGTGGAACGAAGCGGATTTTGGATGGATCAGGTGGTGGTCGAGAGGCATCGTCAACAGGCGACGTGCCTGTATCTGCATTAGCAATCGCCGTACAGAGAAAGAGGAAGAGAGTGAATAGGGTCTTCATGATATGGAATGCGAAGGAAGTTATCCTTCCAAGTGGACGGGGAGTTGAGAGAGTCGCAACAGGACGACCGCGATGGACTTTAGCCGAACTCCCCGAAGGCAGGCGGCTTGGACATACACCTCCTCCTCCCCGACCTTTTAATCGGTTTGGCACCATCGTTGCGGTCGATGCCGACCGCCTGTTGGGAGGATTCTCACATCCTCATCCACTGTGAAGCGGACATGAGCACCAAAACCAAACGCCGTATCAAACACAAGATTAAAGGAGTTTGGGCCATGAATGTCAGGGAACAGCTGATCAAAATTCCATATCTTAGCCGCAATTCTCGGTATTCCCCAAGCCTTTGACTACTCCACCTTGTCAGCGAGAGACAACGAGTCCGGAACCTTCGGCACTTTCCCCTTTCCCTCCTCCCAATTAACCGCTTCATCTCTCCCACATGAACCGGAAACACGAATCGCCAGCCATCCCCAAATGGGGCTGGTATGTCATCGGCAGCACCATCTTCATAATCAGCATCATCTTCCTCTCCCTATCCGGTGCTTTCGCAGCGGCCGCAGAATTCACGATCCATATTCTCGCCGCCGTCCTACCCTATCTCCTCTTCGTCCTCCTTGCCCTGCTTTATTTCATCCCCTTTTTCATCGCCGCCTCTACCCCTAGATCAGTTGCCATCTTCGTCGCCAATCTCGTCTTCGGCTGGACCATCATCGGTTGGATACTCGTCCTGATTTGGGCACTCGGAGAGTCCGGCACTAGGTCACAGAAACGCCGGTAGATCAACTTCTCGCCCTTTCGAGCCTAGAACTGATCCAGATCGGAACGTATCCCGCATTCGCAATCAGATCTAATGAAACGTCTTACACAAGCCATTCCTCCAACCACAAAGCATCCGCTAATCCCTCAAAACTGAACCAAGGCACCAATGCCCCTCTTCCCTTCAACCTTCAAGGTCCGACGTTCAACGTTCAACGTTCGCATCCTCATCCTCCTCACCACCCCCGCCTGGTCCCTCACCCCACCCAAAACCCTCACCCTCCCCCAATCCACCGATTGGACCCACGCCATTCCCAACGGCAACCCCCGCCTCGCCTGGCTCCTCCTCGACCAACCCGCCCACACCCACCTCCGCGGCCACCTCCACGCCGATCTCCACCCCCCCATCACCAACGGCCCCTTCCTCCAACCCGCCTCCCTCCACTCCCTCACCGAACAAGAAGCCCTCAAATCCCTCCGCCAAACCGTCGCCACCTTCCGCGGAAAACCCGACACCGCCACCCAGCTCCACCTCGAATGGCTCGGCACCGCCCCCGAATGGCGCACCACCACCCTCCACCTCGCCTCCGGCCGCACCGTCTCCACCTTCCGCACCGGCACCACCACCATCACCCGCACCCTCGTCACCGATCCCACCTCCGGCGCAGCCTACCTCCACCTCCTCGCAGACCACCCCGGCGCACTCTCCTTCCGCGCCACCCTCACCACCCCAGCAAACACCCCAACCCTCATCGAAGACCGCCGCCAACTCACCCGCTCCCTCACCCAAAACCCCGAAACCGAAGCCCGCGCCTGGATCCTCCCCTTCGAATCCGACGTCGAAACCTCCGGCACCTCCATCCTCCTCCGCGGCGAAGGCGAAGCCCTCATCATCCTCAACTTCGGCCCAAAAACCGGTCCGGAAAGCCCCACCGCCGCCTTCAAGAACCTCACCCAACGCCACGACCCCGGCCAACCACACCCCAACCCCGCCAAACTCTGGCACGGCATCCTCGCCTCCCTCCCCACCTGGCCTACACCCTCCCCGGAAAACCCCTAAGAATTACCATTGAATCCAGCGCGCCCCGCCCCTTTACTCCCCACCCGCCATCCGGCATCACCCCTCTACCTGCATGATCGAGAACATCCGTAAATACACCGGCCTGATGATTGTCGTCTTCGTCATCGTCTTCATCAGCTTCTTCTTCCTCGACACCAGCAGCATGCGCTCCTCCCCAGGCAGTGGCACCTACGTCAAAATCGACGGTCGCGGATACTCCGACAAAGAAGTCTCACGCCTCGGCGCTTCCGGCCTCAACCTCACCCAAAGCCTCGCCCAACTCGGCGACTTCGGACTCTATCAATTCCTCATGGGCCTCTCCTCCGGCGCAAGATCCGAAAACGAAGCCGCGGAACAATTCTTCGTCGGCCGCATGATCCTCCGCGATGCCGCCGAAAAATTCGGCATCCACCCCGCCGACGAGGAAATCTCCTCCTACATCCGCTCCATGCGCGCCTTCACCAACCAGGACGGCGCCTTCGACCAAACCAAATACAACACCTTCATCGACAAATCCCTCGGCCGCATGGGCATGACCGAAGGCGACGTCCGCGACCTCGCATCAGACGTCCTCATCTCCAAAAAACTCAACACCCTCGTCGGCACCGGCCTCGCCGCAGACCGCGACATCGTCACCAAAACCCTCGCCCTCAACAACCAGCAGATCGACGTCAACCTCGCCCAAATCAAGCTCGACCCCTACGAAGCCAAAATCGAGCCCACCGAAGACGAAATCAAAACCTACTGGGAAACCATCCAGGACTCCTTCACCACCGAGCCCCTCCGCAAGTTCACCTACATCATCGCCACACCCAATCTCCCCGAGGAAACCGCCGCCGAAGACGAACCCAAGGAAACCCTCGCCGAAGCCGCTGCCAGCGACGAAGCCAAAGCCGCCGCACAAAAAGCCAAAGATGAGGAACGCGCCAAAAAAGCCGCCGCCCTCGCCGAAGAACGCCGCAAAAAACAAATCGAACTCGACACCCTCGTCGACGATTTCGTCTTCGACCTCGAAAACCAACAAGGCTCCGGCTTCGAAGAACTCGCCAAAAAGAACGGCTGGGAAGTCGTCACCACCGAACTCTTCGCCCAATCCTCCCCACCTCCCGGCCTCGACATCGCCCTCCGCGCCTCCAGCCGCGGTGGCAAAGCCGCCGAAGAACTCTTCCGCGTCAAAGTCCTCAAATCCGACCCCTACTCCAAAATCTCCCCGGCCATCGCCATCGGCGAAAACCAATGGCTCGTCGCACGCCAGGATGAAGAAGTCCCATCACGCCCCAAAACCTACGAAGAAGCACGCGACGAAGCACGCGCCCAATACATCGCCGAAAAAGCCGCCGAGGCCATGAAAACCGCCGCCGAAGAAGCCGCCACCAAAATCAAGGAAGCCCTCGCCGCCGGCAAATCCTTCGCCGACGCCGCCAAAGACGCCGGCATCGAAGAAACCCACAGCCTCGAAAAAATCACCTCCTCCCACCAGCCAAACGCCGAAAAAGAACCCGCCGGCCTCTTCCAAGCCGCCAGCAACATCGATCCCGGCTCCCTCGCCGAAAACATCATCGAGTCCGACCGCATCTTCATCCTCCACGTCGCCAAACGCGAAGTCGTCAAAGAAGAAAACGCCACCGCACGCATCGACTCCGAACTCAACAACACCGTCAGCCAAAACGAAACCATCGCCTTCATGGCCTGGATGGCTGCCCGCACCGAAGCCGCCAAAGTCGAATACCCAGGCCGCAAATAAAACCGCCCTCCAAGGGCGGAGACGGTTGATCCACACAGATTCTCCCATCCGTCATCCCTCCATCATCCTCATCTGCGTCCATCCGCGTTCATCCGTGGTTCTCTTCACCCCCGAAAGCCCATGGCCTCTAACAACGACCTCGAAGACCTCGACGCCCTCTTCGATGAAGCCAACGGCCACCTCGCCCTCGGCGAAATGGACCAGGCCATCGTCCTCTACCGCCGCTGCGTCGAACTCGACCCCGCATTCTTCGACGGCTGGCACGCCCTCGGCATGGCCCTCATGAAAACCGGCAACCTCAAGGAAGCCATCGGCTGCGGACTCCAAGCCATCACCCTCCGCCCCAACGACCTCCTCGCCTGGACCGCACTCTCCCAAATGTACGTCCGCGACGGCAACATCCCCGAAGCCGAAGCCGCCAAAGCCAACGCCCGCATCCTCTCCCTCGGCGGAAAAGTCGTCCGCTAACCAGCCCCCCTTAAGGAGAAGGGACCTTACTGTCCCTTCCCCACAAAAATCCCCCCTCTTCCCAAATCCCCCAATCTACCTTCAATTTTCCCGCGTCACCGCCAACCGGTAAAACCGCCGCTCACCACCCATCTCCTCTAACGGCACCACACTCCGATACCGCCGCCGCTCCACTCCGCCACCCTCGCCCACCGTCTCCAGATGCACGAACTCCCCCGTCGCATCTCCCCACCCATCCAGATCCTCCGCCGCCTCGATCCGGAACCGCGCCCACTCCGCCGCCAGATTCACCCGGAACTCAAACACTACAAACTCCTCCACGCCCCCACCCACATCCATCATCTCCCGCGATAGCCCCGGCACCGCACGCGACCCCGCATCCCCATCACTGCTCCCCATCGCCACCTCAAGCATCGCACTCACCCCGTCCCCATCCGCATCCCCATTCGGATCCGCCGGAAACGCCAACGTATCCACCCCTCCCGGCGTCCCTCCCACCCCGAAGCTCGCACGCCAATTCAACGCATCCGTGTGATCCGGCAAACTCCCCGGCGAGACCAAAACCAACGAGCTTCCCCCGCCATCCGCCGCCACCGGCCACGGCGGCACATCGTCATAAACAAAATTCCGGATCACCACACCCAGCCCATCCACCAGCCCGATCCTCTCCCCACCATTGTCCAAAGACCCGCCATAAACCCCCGCCACCACCGCACCACCACCGACCGAACCGACCGACCGACCGA
>SYAP01000251.1 GCA_005787565.1 Verrucomicrobiaceae bacterium
GGTGCCGGGGTGCTGGGGCCATTTGCGGGGAACCTTTCCAACAGCGGAGAGCGGTTGGATTTGCTGAATCCGACGGGGCGGTTGATGGATCGGGTAGCTTATGGTGAGGATGATCCATGGCCGGTGGCGGCGGATGGGTTGGGTGCGACGTTGGCGAAGTTTCGGAATGGGAGTGCGTCCGAGCAGCCTGGGAGTTGGGGTGCATCGAAGGTGGCTGGAGGGACGCCGGGGGCGGTGAATGATCCGACGGCGGATGTGCCGGTGGTTCATGAGTTGGTGGCTGCGGACGATTTGTGGCGATATTTGGATGATGGTGTGGCACCGCCGGGAAATTGGAAGCAGGTTGGTTTCGATGATGCGGCGTGGGATGAGGGGGGCGGGCCACTCGGTAGCGGAGTGGAGGGAGGGAATCTAACGGTTTTGAATCCGTTGAAGGTGAGGTATCGGGCAGGGGCGATTGCGGGTGTTGGTAATGCAGCGACGTTTGCGACCTGGCAGGACACGCATGTGGGGGATGGGACGACGCAGCATGCGACGGCGGGAGGGAATCCGACGTATCGGACGAATGTGACGCCATCGGGTCAGCCGGTGGTACGGTTTGATGGGAATGATGAGTTCCGTGCGAGTACCGGGCCGGGGATCGGGGCTACATCGGGTTTTGTGTATTTCATGGTATGCCGTGCGAATGGGCCGCAAGCCAACGGTGGAGTGAACGATGGTTCCGGAGCCTATCTATTTGATCGTGATGTTTCGGTGAGTGGCAATCCGCTTGTGTCGTTGAAGGCGGTTAACGGGAGATATGGGTTTCAGAAGCGATATGATGACGGATCGGGATTGGGAGGGCCGGTTTCCACCACGACGATCTCGACGACGCAGTTTCAGATTGTGGCGGTGCGGCGGAATGTGACGGCATCGAGGTTTGAGATTTGGGTGAACGGGGTGATGGAGGGAAGTGTTGGGGATGGCGGGGGGGCGCTGACGCCGCAGCCGATTGTGGTGGGTCGGCATGCGACGAATGTGAACAATGGATTCAACGGAGATATCGCGGAATTGCTGATCTATCAGAGCGGGCTTTCGGATGAGGATTTCAGCCGTGTGGGTTCTTATCTGGAGGCGAGATATGGATTGAGCACGGCTTTTCCGGACAGTCAGTTGGAAACGGAGTTCGCAGCGACGCCGACGCGGTATTTGCGGCGTGGTTTCAGCTTTTCGGGTGATGCTTCCAAGAGCGCATTGAGATTGGAGCATACGGTTGCGGATGGGGCGGTGTTTTATCTGAACGGGTTGGAGATCGCGCGGCAGAATTTGCCGGGTGGTGCGGTAGTGCATGGGACGGCTGCATTGAGTGATGTGGGTAATCCGGTTTCGAGTGGTGTGATTTCGATGCCTGCTGATGCTTTGGTGCAGGGGGATAATGTAATCGCGGTTTCGCTTCACAGCGCTGTATCCAACACGAGCGGGTACTTTTCCGCGACTTTGGAGGCGGTGGAGAGTCCTACGGAGCCTGGGGTGGAGCCGGATTTGAGGATTCATGAGATCGCAGGTGCGGGTGATCCGTCGTTTTTCATCGAGATTCACAATGCCGGGGATGAGGCGCTTTCTTTGGCTGGGCATCAGCTGAAGTTGTCCGGGTTGACGGATGAGATTTTCCCTTTGCCGGCTGTTTCGTTAGGGGCGGGTGATTTCATCAGTTTCGGGGAAGTGGAGTTGGGCTATCGTCCGCTAGCGGGAGATCGGATTGGTTTGGTGACGCCGTTGGGTGGTGTGCTGGATGCGAGGGTGGCGACCAATCGTTTGCGGGGTCGAGGTGATGCCTTTCCGGGGCGTTGGATGTTTCCGTCGGTTGCGACTCCTGGGGTGGAAAATGTATTTTCGCTGACGGATGATGTGGTGATCAGCGAGATTTGTTATCATCCGCCGGATTTGGCTGAGGTTCCAGCGGTGCCTGCCACGAGTTCGACGGTTACCCTTTTGCCTTACAATGCGACCTGGCGTTATCATGCGTCGGGTGCGAGTTTAGGGAGCGGGTGGGCTGCGGTCGCGCATCCGGTGGGTGGGGGGTGGTTGTCCGGTGCGGGGATTCATTCTTATTCACAAAACACCCTTCCGGTGGCGACCGGGACAGTGTTGGCGAATCCGAATTCGAATTCCCCGTATGTGGTGACCTATTATTTCGAGTCTGATTTTGTATTGAATGCCGGCCAGGCGGCGAGTCTTGATTCGTTGCAATGGAATCAGGTGATTGATGATGGTGCTGTTTTCTATCTGAATGGGGTCGAAATCCACCGATACAACATGCCTGCGGGTGTGGTTGGTCCATCGACGGTGGCGAGTTCCGCGATCGGGACGGCAGCGGTGGTGGGGCCGGTGACGGTTGCACTGCCGAGCGGTTTGGCGGTGGAGGGGGTGAACCGATTGTCGGTGGAGGTGCATCAGGTTTCGCTTTCGAGCAGTGATGTCGCATTCGGGATGAATGTTTCGGCGGTCATCGAGAGTGATCCCGGGTCGCCGGGGATTCCGGCCCGGCCATCGGAAGTTGAGTGGGTGGAGTTGTACAATCGCGGTGATGTTCCGGTGGATGTGAGCGGGTGGAATTTCTCATCCGGGATTTCCCATGTGATTCCGCCGGGGACGGTGATGGCGGCGGGGGCGAGGTTGATTGTGGCGAAGGATCCCGCTCAGCATGCGGGTTATCCTGTGGTGGGGCCTTATTCCGGGAGTTTGTCGAGGGGTGGGGAGACATTGGTTTTGAGGGATGCTTTCAACAATCCGGCGGATGTGGTGGCTTATCTTGATGGTGGGCGATGGCCGGGGGCGGCGGATGGGGGAGGTGCTACGATCGAGTTGAGGGATCCATGGGCGGACAACTCGTTGCCGGAGTCGTGGGCGGCGAGTGATGAGAGTTCGAGGCATTTTTGGGAGACGCACACGTATCGTGGTGTTGCGTCCGCGAGTTCGGTGGGTCCTGACGGGCAGTGGCGGGAGTTTGTGTTAGGGATGCTCAACTCGGGAGAGGTGTTATTGGATGACATCCGGGTGACGGAAGATCCGGATGGTGCGGCGATTCAATTGCTTGCGGGTGGCAATTTCGAATCCGGGACGGCCGCGTGGAGGTTTCTGGGGAATCATATGGATGCGCAGGTGGTGCCGGATCCGGCGAATCCATCGAATCAGGTGTTGAGGTTGCGTGCGACCGGGGCGACCGAGCACATGCACAATCATGTGGAGACGACGTTTACGGGCGGGCGATCCGTCGTGAATGGGAGGACGTATGAGATTTCATTCCGTTCGCGATGGGTGCGTGGGAGCAATCTTTTGAATACGAGGCTTTACTTCAACCGGTTGGCGAGAACGACGGTGTTGGGTCGGCCGACCGATTTGGGGACGCCGGGATTGGCGAATTCGACGGGAGTGGGGAATCTTGGGCCTGGGGTTACGGATTTGAGGCATCAACCGGTGGTTCCCGCGCCGGGGGAGGCGGTGACGATTTCCGCGCGGGCGTGGGATCCTGATGGTGTGGGTGGGTTGACGGTGCATTACTCGGTGGGAGGTGGGGCATATGTTCAGCTTCCGATGTCACTTGCTCCTGGCGATTCGGAGTATTCGGCGACCTTGCCGGGGCAGGCTGCGGGGACGGTGGTGAGGTTTCATATTTCCGCGACGGATGCGGCGGTTGCACCGGCGCAATCGTTTTTTCCTGCGGACGGGCCGAATTCGCATGCGTTCTATCAGGTGGATGACGGGTTGGCGGATGGAAACGGATTGCACAATCTGAGGATCATCATGGCTCCTGCCGACAAGGCTTTGCTTTATCAGACGACGAACCTGATGAGCAACGGGAGGATCGGGTGCACGGTGGTTTACAATGAGCGTGAGGTTTATCATGACGTCGGGGTCCGGCTGAAGAGCAGCCAGCGCGGGCGGCCGGCACCGGCGCGGGTTGGATACAATCTGGGATTCAACGAGGGTAATTTGTTCCGTGGGGTTCACAGTACGATCGCGATTGACCGGTCCGAGGGGCAGATCACGGGGTGTCAGGAGATTCTCTATGATCACATGATGTATGCCGCGGGCGGAGTGCCGGCGGAGTATAATGATTTGGTGAAGGTGATCGCGCCGGATCCGGCGCATACCAGTGCGGCGATTCTTCAGATGGCGAGGTTCGGGAATACGTTTTTGGATTCGCAGTTTGAGAATGGTTCGGAGGGGACGGTGTATGAGTATGAGTTGATTTATTATCCGACGACGACGGATGGGAGCGGATACAAGTTGCCACAGCCTGACAACGTGGTGGGGACGGATCTGGTGGATTTGGGGAATGACAAGGAGCGGTATCGGTGGACTTTCCTGACGAAGAACAATGAGGATGCTGATGAGTATTCGCGGGTGATGGAGATGAGCAAGCGGTTCGGGCTTTCGGGTGCGGCGTTTGAGGACGGGTTGGAAGAAGTGATTGATGTGGATCAATGGTTGCAGGCGTTGGCGCATTCTTGTGCGAGCGGGGCCGGGGATTCGTTTTTTGACAATGCGAATCACAACGGTCAGTTTTATGCACGGCCTTCGGACGGGAGGGTTTTGTATTTCCCGCATGATATGGATTTCGCGTTCAACGCGACGATGTCGATTTTCCAGAATTCAGAATTGCAGAAGATCATTTCGCAGCCGGCGAGGCGGCGGGCTTATCTGGGACATCTGCATCATGTCTGCACGACGATTTTCAATCAGGCGGATATGGCTCCGTGGGCGAGCCATTATGGCGGGTTGTTGCCGGGGCAGAATTTTGCGGCGCATCTTTCTTATATCAACGCGCGGTCGAACTACATCCTTGGTGCGATCGGTTCAGACATTGCGCCGGTGACGTTTTCGATCACGACGAACGGTGGGCTGAATTTTTCGACGACGGAGAGCCCGGTGACCTTGGCGGGGAACGGTTGGGTGGATGTGAGGGAGATCCGGCTTGCGGGTTCCACGACGCCGCTTGCGGTTCAATGGATTTCCGCGACGCAGTGGCAGGTGGATGTGCCGCTGGCGGCGGGGGCGAATGCGATTGTGTTGCAGGCGTGGAATCTGGATGGGGAGATGGTGGGGTCCGACAGCATCACGGTGACGAACAGTGGGGCGGTGCAGGCGCCGGGAGCGGGCACGTTGGTGGTTTCCGAGTTGTATTACAATCCTCCGGGGCAGGTGGAGCTTACGGAGTTTGTGGAGTTGATGAATGTGACTCCCGGGACGACGCTTGATCTAACAGGTGTGGGTTTCACTGCCGGGATCACGTTCAGTTTTCCAGCGGATACGAGGTTGTTGCCGGGTGAGCGGATTGTGGTGGCGAAGGATGTGGGGGCGTTTTCCGCGACGTATGGTGGCGGGTTGAATGTGGTTGGGGGATTTCCTGATAATTTGTCCAACAGTGGTGAGCTGGTGACGTTGAACCGGGCTGATGGTGGGGTGATTCTATCGTTTTCATACAGTGATTTGCCGCCGTGGCCGGTGGCTGCGGATGGTGATGGGTATTCGCTGACGTTGATCAATCCGTTTAGTTTTCCGGATCATTCGGATCCGAGGAGTTGGCGGGCGAGTGTGGGTGTGGGTGGTCGTCCGGATGGGGATGATTCGATTGATTATGCGGGTTGGAAGGCTGCGAATGGCGGGCATGCGGATGATGCGGATTTGGATGGGGATGGTTTGACGACGAGGGTCGAGTATTTCCTGGGTGGTGATCCTAATACGGCTGAGCCGGGTTTAGTGCCCGGGACGGTGTTGCAGGCGGATGGATCGGTGGTGATATCGATTGATCGTGTGGCTGGCAGCGTGGGGTTGGCGGGGCCTGAGGCGTCGACGGATCTGGAGCTGTGGTCGGTGCCAAGTGGAACGGAGTTTTTGAGTGTTTCGAGGTTGCCGGGGAGTCCGGCACGGGATCGATTGGTTTTCCGGATTCCTGCTCCGGTTCCGGCGGGGCGGTTGTTTGTGCGGGTCGCTTTCGGGCCGTGAGGGTGGGGTGAGCCGGGGGAGAGTGAAGAGGGTGGCAGTGTTGATTTTTTGGCGTGATTGGTTCGGGCGTGGGGCATAGAGATTTTTCATGCACTTTGTTTTCAATGCGTCGGGGAGTTTGGGGGATTTGGCGCCATTGATTTGTCTGGGTGTGGAGTTGCGGCGGCGTGGGCATGAGTGTGTGTTTGTGGTGAACGGGCATCACGAGACGACGTTGGCGAAGTTGGGGTTCGCGGTGGAGATTACGGGGCCGGCATCGGAGTATGCGAAGGCGATGAATGATGTGGCATTGAATCATCCGCGGAAGTTCATTGGGGTGCTGGCGGGTGTGGCGGCGAATGAGCTGCGGGATGTTTATGGGGCGATTTTGCGGGTGGCGCGGCCGGATTCGGTGTTGGTGTATCGGGTGACGGCGATGGCGGCGCGGGTTGCGGCTGAGAAGTTGGGTTTGAGGGATTGTGCGGTGGGGTTGATGCCGTATGAGATTTGCGGGTATGAGAGTCCTCCGGCTTTGGGTAGTCCGTTGGTGAACCGGTTGGTGCGTGCGTTGCCGGAGTCGATGCGGAAGAATGGGGTGGCGCGGTTGGAGAAGCAGTTTGCGGGACCGGTTTTGATTCCGGCGTTGGAGGTGTTGCGGAAGGAGGCGGGACTGGCTCCGATGGCCGGGTTGATGCGTGGGGAGGTGCGGAAGTGCGCGGAGATTTTGCTGACCTATCCGGAGTGGTATGGTGGGCGGGAGTCGTATTGGCCGGGGCAGATGAGGCATGCGGGGTTTTTGTTTTTGCCGCAGATGCGTGAGGCGGATGCGGTGGTGGATTGGTTTCTGGATGTGGGGCCGCCGCCGGTTCTGGTGACGATGGGGTCGGCGGTGCGGGTGAAGGATGGGTTGATGGAGCGGTTGGTGCGGTTGTCTCGGGAGTTGGGGCGGCGGGTGTTGTGTGCGGATTTTACCCATGAGGGTCCGCCGCGGGTGGAGGGTGATGTTTGTGTGTCCGCGCCGCTGTGGCTGGATCCTGTGTTGCCGAAGTGTGTGGCGCTGGTGCACCGGGGCGGGGTGGGGGTGATGGCGATGGCGTTGCGTTTCGGCGTGCCGCAATTGATCGTCGGGCAGGTGATGGATCATCCGGACAACGGTGAGCGGGTGGCGCGGCTTGGGGCTGGTCGGTGGTGTTATACGGCGTGGACGACGGATCGGGCTTTGAAGAAGGCGTTGGCGGCGGTGATCGAGGATCCGGTGCTGAGGGAGGGGGCGCGGGCTTGTGCAGCAAGAATTGCGGAGGATCGGTCGTTGGAGGTGGCGTGTGATCGGATTGAGGCGTTGGGATCGAGGTGAAGTTTCCGTGGGGTGTGAGGGGTTGCCGCTTGCAGGCATGCGGTGTGCTGGGTAGCAAGGGCCGCGAATCCGAGGCCGTGATGGCCCGACCAGCGCTTTCTTTTTCCCATGCCCCCAGAACCTATCGCCATCATCGGCATCGGCTGCCGATTTCCCGGACATTCCAACTCACCTGAAGCGTTCTGGAACACGCTGTGCGAGCGAAAGGATACGGTGCGGGTGATTCCGCAGGAGAGGTTCAACCTGAAGACGTATTTCCATCCGAAGGCGGGAGTGGAGGGGCGGACGTATACGAAGTGGAGTGCGATGGTGGATGATTTCGATTTGTTTGATGCGTCGTTTTTCGGGATTTCACCGCGTGAGGCGGATTTTGTGGATCCGCAGCAGCGGTTGATTTTGGAGACTTCGTGGCGGGCGTTGGAGGATGCGAGGGAGGTTGTGGATTTGAAGCACGGGCGGTCGGTAGGGGTGTTCACGGGTGTTTCGACGCTGGATTATCACTTGATGCAGTCTTCGTTGGAGTCGGACACGAAGAGTGACATTTACATGGCGACGGGGTCGGTGCACAGCATTGTGGCGAACCGGGTGTCGTACGTTTTGAATTTGAAGGGGCCGAGTGTGGCGGTGGATACGGCGTGTTCGTCGGCGTTGGTGGCGGTGCATCTGGCTTGCCAGAGTTTGCGGAACGGGGACTCGGAGATGGCGTTGGCTGGCGGGGTGAATTCGATTTTGGGGCCGCTGCCGTATTTGGCGTTTTGCAAGATGGGGATGCTTTCGCCGACTGGGCGATGCAAGCCGTTCGATTCGCGGGCGGATGGGTTTGTGCGGGGTGAGGGTGCGGGGATGGTGCTATTGAAGCCACTTTCGGCGGCGCTGCGGGATGGGAACCGGATTTATGCTACGATCGCGGCGACCAGTGCGAATCAGGATGGGAAGACGAACGGGATCACGGTGCCGAACGCGCTGTCGCAGCAGCGGTTGACGACGGAGGCGATGGAGCGGGCGGGTATTTCGCCATCGATGATCGCGTATATGGAGGCGCACGGGACGGGGACGCCAATTGGCGATCCGATCGAGGCGCATGCGTTGGGTATGGCGTTGGGGGTTGGGCGGAAGACGGTTTGTCCGATCGGTTCGGTGAAAGGGAACATCGGTCACCTTGAGGCTGGCGCGGGTGCGGCGGGGATCATCAAGGCGGCTCTAACACTCTATCATCGCCGAGTGCCGGCGACGCTGCATTTCAAGAAGCCGAATCCGAATATCGACTTCGAGCGGTTGAAGTTGCGGGTGGTGACGGAGGATGAGGAGCTGCCGGGTGGGGCGCGGTTGCCCTATGTCGGGGTGAATTCGTTCGGGTTCGGCGGGGCGAACGCGCATGCGATCCTGCAGGCGGTGCCGCAGGTGAAGCCGGCGAAGCAGCGAGTGGCGGTGGTGAAGGAGGAGTTGCTGGCGCAGGGGTATGTGTTGCCGATTTCGGGTGGATCGCCGGAGGCGGTGCGTGAGATCGCGGGTCAGTTCCGTGATCTGTTAGGTGATGGGCGGACGCGGTTGGCGGATGTGTGTTTGACGGCTGCGACGCGTCGGACGCATTTCCTGCATCGTGCGGCGGCGTGCGGGCGGACGCGTGAGGATTTGTGCGAGGCGCTGGAGGTGTTGGCGGCGGGGAACTCCGATCCGCGGGTGGTGGAGGGGAATCCGCTGGAGGGTGAGCATCCGCAGCCGGTGTTCGTGTTTTCCGGGCAGGGGCCGCAGTGGCATGCGATGGGCAGGCATTTGTTAGATCGAGAGCCGGTGTTTCGGGAGGTGATCGAGCGGTGTGATGCGATCATGCGGCCGTGGGGGGGCTGGTCCTTGTTAGAGGAGCTGGGGCGTGATGAGGTGGAGTCGCGGATTCAGGAGACGGCGATCGCGCAGCCAGCGATTTTCGCGGTTCAGGCGGCGTTGGCGGCGTTGTGGAGGTCGCGCGGGGTTCATCCTGCGGCGGTGGTGGGGCACAGTGTGGGTGAGGTGGCTGCGGCGCATGTGGCTGGGATTCTGGATCTGGATGAGGCGTGCCGGGTGATTTTCTGGCGGGGTGCGTGCATGGACGCGACGCGGAAGCGGGGGCGGATGTTGGCGGCGGCGCTGACGGCGGAGGAAGCGAAGGCGGCGATCGCGCCGCATCGCGGGAAGGTGCATCTGGCGGCGGTGAACAGCCCGGGATCGGTGACGTTGTCGGGAGATGCCGCGCCGCTGGAGTCGCTGGCGGATGCTTTAACAGCCAAGGGTGTTTTCAACCGCTTCCTGAAGGTGGGATATGCGTTTCACAGTCATCACATGGCCGAGGCTCGGGAGCCGCTGATGGAGCGGTTGGGCAAGGTGCGGCGGAAGTCGGCGGTGTTGCCGATTTTTTCGACGGTGACGGGTGATGCGGCAGATGCGGCGTTGTTTGATGCGGATTACTGGTGGCGGAATGTGCGGCAGCCGGTTTGGTTTGCAAAGGCGGTGTGCGGGTTGATTGGGCTTGGGCACCGGGTTTTCCTAGAGGTTTCGGCGCATCCGGTGTTGTGCGCATCGGTGGCGGATTGTTTGAAGGAGCAGCAGGCGCATGGTGAGACGTTGCATTCGATCGAGCGGAAGGAGGATGAGAGTCTGAGCATGATGCGGGCGTTCGGGCGGCTTCATCTGTTAGGTTGTAAGGTGGGTTGGCGCGAGTGGTATTCCGAAGGAGGCGATGGGATTGATCTGCCGGAGATGCCGTTTCGGAAGGTGCGGCACTGGCATGAGCCGGCGAGCTATCACCGGGCGCGCTGTGGGGATGCTCCGCATGCTTTGTTAGAGCGACGGATGCCTGCGGCGAATCCGACTTGGGGGAC
>SYAP01000252.1 GCA_005787565.1 Verrucomicrobiaceae bacterium
ACCCCGCCAGTCCCCCAATCCGCCGATTGGATGGTCAACCCCACCCCCTTCAAGGCCCGCATCACCGAAGACAAAAAACGCGGCGAACTCACCCTCGAAAACGGACTCGCACGCCGCGTCCTCCGCCTCCTCCCCAACGCCGCCACCATCTCCCTCGAAAACCTCACCACCGGCGAGCACCTCCTCCGCGCCCCAGCACCCGAAGCCCGCGTCACCCTCAACGGCACCGACTACCCCGTCGGTGGCCTCACCGGACAACCCATCCAGAACTTCCTCAAGGAAGAATGGATCGACGACCTCAAACCCATCCCCGGCTCCTATCAGTTCTCACGCTGGGAAGAACTCCCAGTCGACACCCCGTTCCCTTGGAAAAAACGCCCCGAATGGATGGCCAAAGACCACCCATGGCCACCTCCCGGAAAACACCTCGTCATCCACTTCGATCCACCCGCCGCCCCCTCCTCCACTCTAACGGGAGAACTCATCGAAAAGGAAACCTTCGGCGCCTTCGCCCCGCCCGCCGCCCACTGGACCATCACCGCAAGCAAACTCCACCCCCGCTCCTCCTTCAACAACGAGGGTAAATCCGGCGAAATCATGGCCCTCCCCGACTCCTCCGTCTTCGCAGAACGACCATGGCCCAAAGACGCCAGATCCGTCGAACTCGAACTCGACGCCGGCGATGACGCCCTCTCCAACGCCTGGGGCCCCGGCCTCGCCCTCGTCGCCCCGGACGGCACCACCGCCCACTGCATCATCCGCCCCCACCAACAAGTCTACGACACCACCGCCGGCCTAACAGGAAAACTCGACCGCGCCCTCCCCGTCCGCCTCCGCGCCATCCTCACCGATGGCGAAGTCCGCTTCGAGGCCAGCCAAAACCAAAACAACTTCATCACCCTCGCCACAGTCCCCTTCAAACAAACCCCCGCCAAAATCCGCATCGGCAAAGTCGGCCGCGATGGCAAAGGCGGCGATTACGAAGCAGCCGACAAAAACACCACCCTCATCCGCTGCCACATCCGCGAAATCACCTTCCTCGGCAAAGAGACCCCAACCCCATCCATCCCCCGCGGAGACCTCCCCAAAATCGCCATCCACTACGAACTCTACGACGGCATCCCCCTCTTCGCCAAATGGCTCACCATCACCCAAAGCCACGAAAAACCCGTTAGACTCAACTCCTTCACCGCACACGAACTCAAACTCGCCGAAGTCGAAAGCTCCGTAAACACCGCACCCACCAGCGAGAAATTCCCCCTCTGGGTCGAGACCGACATGGCCTTCGGCGACATGACTCCCGAATACGCCAGCCCCTGCGTCAAATTCACCGCCGACCCCGAATACCCAACCCAGGTCCACTACGATCGCCAGACCCCCTGCCTCCTCCAATGCGCCCCACCCCTCGGCCCGGACCAGGAAATCTCCACCACCACCCCATTCACCTCCTTCCGCGTCTTCGAACTCCTGCTGGACTCCAGCGAACGCGAACGCCGCACCCTCGCACGCCGCAAAATGTACCGCACCATCGCCCCGTGGACCCATGAAAACCCGCTCATGTTCCACAAAATCCAAAGCGATCCGGACACCATCCGCGAAGCCATCGACCAAGCCGCAGAAGTCGGCTTCGAAATGGTCATCATGTCCTTCGGCTCCGGCTTCAACTTCGAAAGCCGCGACAAAGCCTACTGGGATCGCTACAAACAACTCGCCGACTACGGCCGCTCCAAAGGCATCGCCCTCGGCGGCTACTCCCTCCTCGCCTCACGCGGCGCAGCCAACCCCAAAGACAACACCCAGGGCAGCCCCGCACGCTACGGCACCATGCCCTGCCTCGGCACCCGGTGGGGCCGCGATTACTTATCTAACATCGTCGAATTCTCCCGCTACGCTGGCTTCTCCGTCTTCGAAAACGACGGCTCCTACCCCGGCGACATCTGCTGCGCCACCGACCACCCCTTCCACCGCGGCAAGGAAGACTCCCAATGGGTCATGTGGCGAGCCATCACCCAACAATACCAAGCCCTCCGCGCAGAAGGCGTCTACCTCAACATCCCCGATTGGTATTTCCTAACAGGTGCCAACAAGGCCGGCATGGGCTACCGCGAAACCAACTGGAGCCTCCCCCGCGCCGAACAGGAAATCATCGAACGACAGAACATCTACGACGGCACCTGGAGCCGCACCCAAAGCATGGGCTGGATGTTCGTCCCCCTCTCCCAATACCACGGCGGCGGCGCCGCAGCCACCATCGAGCCACTCCGCGACCACCTCCCCCACTACGAAGCCCGCTTCGCCAACCTCCTCGGATACGGCGTCCAGGCCTGCTTCCGTGGCCCACGCCTCTTCGACTCCGAGGAAACCAAAGCCGTCGTCAAAAAATGGGTCTCCTTCTACAAAAAACACCGCGACGTCCTCGACAACGGCGAAATCATCCACCTCCGCCGCCCCAACGCCCGCGATTGGGATGGCATCCTCCACGCCAACCCCGCCGGCGAGGAAAAAGGCATGCTCTGCATCTACAACCCCCTCAACGTCGAAATCACCCGCAACATACGCGTCCCCACCCACTACACCGGCCTCCGCAACCGCTGCCAGGTCACCCTCCCCAACCAGCCCCCAAAAACCCTCGAAATCGACGAAACCCAACACCTCAACCTCACCCTAACCATCCCCCCCCGCGGCCACCGCTTCGTCACCCTCCACGAATAACCCTCGCAAGCGGAACGGACTCCTCGTCAGCCGGCCTGTCCGCCAAAAACAGCCCATTCCAAGCCCCCACCTCTCATCCTAAACACCCGCCCACTCAGGCCGCGCCGTTTCAAAAACCAACCGCTTCCCACTCAACGGATGATCAAACCCCAATCTCCACGCATGCAAACACAGCGGCGCATCCGCCGGATCCAGCGTCTGCGTATCACCCAAACGCTTCTCCGTCAGATAAGCCGGATCCCCGAAAACCGGATGACCCATCTCCCACAAATGCACCCGGATCTGGTTCGTGCGCCCGGTCAGCAACCGCGCCTCCAACAAGGCACTACCATCCCCATCGCGGGAAATCACCGTGAAACGCGTCCGCGCATCCTGCCCGGACTCCACATCCGTCACATGCGTCCCTAACGGACCCGGCTCGGCGGAGATCCGCGTCTCGCATAAAAACGAATCCTCCACCGGATGCCCCTGCACCCGCACCAGATACGTCTTCTCCACCGTCCCCGCAAGAAACTGCTCCTGGATCATCCGACAATACTGCCGGTTCCGCGCGAAAACCACTACCCCCGTCGTATTCGCATCCAACCGATGCACCGGCCGCAACACCTCCGGCTGATAGGTCAGCAGCAGCAAATGTTGCAGCGTGTTCCGGTTGAACCGCCCGCTCGGATGCATCGGCAGCGGCGCAGGCTTCAGCAGCACCACCACCGCCTCATCCTCATGCAGAATCTCCACCGCACCATTCACCGGCGGCTCCGCGGCCTCCGGGAAAATCTGCATCGCCCGCTCACCTCCGCGCACCGGATGATCCGCAGCTAACACCTCGCCCGTTAGACTCAGGAACCGCCCCTCCGCCACCCTCGACCGCCATTCCTCCGGCTCGATCTGCGGGAAAAGATCCACCAACACATCTAACAACCCCCGCCCGTCATGCGCCGCAGGCACATTGATCGGCCGACGATTCTGATAGGGCATCGCACCCGGCAACGGATCGGCAACCTCCTTCAATCGCCGCCTCCTCGCCTCCAACTGCTCCGCAGCCCGCTGCGCATCACTCTTGTAACAATGCGGACACGAAACCCCGATGACATATCTCGAATCCTGCTGCGCCTCCAAATCCAACGGCGCCTGGCACGCGAAACACACCGCCGTATCCGTCTCGCTCAACGCCGGATCCACACCCACCCGCTGATCGAAAACAAAGCACTCGCCCTCATAATGATCCCCACCGCACTCCTCGAAATACTTCAGAATCCCCCCATCAAGCTGATAGATCTCGCGGAACCCCTCCTGCTCCATGAACGGCCCCGCCTTCTCACAACGGATGCCACCCGTACAAAACATCACCACCGGCGCC
This sequence comes from Verrucomicrobiaceae bacterium, assembly GCA_005787565.1. Lineage (GTDB taxonomy): Bacteria > Verrucomicrobiota > Verrucomicrobiia > Verrucomicrobiales > Akkermansiaceae > Luteolibacter. The sequence continues at coordinate 4,070 of SYAP01000252.1, forward strand.
TCCTTCAGCGCGGGCGGCAGCTTTCGAACCGCATCGGGAAACTCCCGGAACGTGTGGATATCCGGCACCAGCGCCCCCTTGAACGTGCCAAGCTTCACCTCATAATCATTCCGCGTATCCAGCAACGTCACCGGCCGCCCCTCATCCAGCCACCGCTTCAGCTCCGTCGCCTTGATCTTCGGCGACGTGTATTCCGCCGGCCGCACCGATTCCACACCGAACGCAATGATCTCCCGTTTGATCCGCACCAACATCCGCTTGAACGGCTGCGCATCGCTCAAACTGATCTTCGGAGTCAACCCCTCAAGCCCAGGAATCCGGTGCAGCCGCTCCATCAGCCGCTCGATGTCCGCCGCATCCCCTGCAACGAAAAGATTGATCCCCTCCGTGCTTAGCAGAATCGTCCCCTTCAGATTCCACACCTTGCAGGAATCCATCAACTCGATGCGCAAATCCTTCAACCCGTCCAACGGAGTGAAACAATAAGTGGAAATGTTGGTGACCACGGAACTCATGAGATAACAAATTCGGTTTCAGCTCTTCAACGTTTCGGCATGTGCCACGGCGGATTCTTCTCCATCTGCTCCTTCAGGAACGGAAAGGCTTCACCGGTCAGCTCCACCTCATACGGAAATCGAATCGCCATCTGCAAATTCAGCGCGGTCACATACAACAAAACCAACGAAACCACCCGCACCGGACGCAGCCGATCCACCGTCACAACATGCTCGCCCAAATGATCCCAAAGCGGCTTACCTAGCTTCCGCGCTGTGAACAGGCTGATTCCCTGACAGAAAATCGATAGCGGACTGAATCCAAAACCCACCCCCGCAATCAACACTCGAAGCCCCCTTCTGACCGCCTGCCCCAACGTCAGCAACGATCCATCCGCCTGCCGAACCCCCATCCCTAACAACCACTTCCCAGGCGTTGTCCCGAACTTGGAAATCAAAATCGCCTCCAGCGCGAACCACGGCACGAACATCGGCAACAACGTCCACAAATCCGTCAGTGCCGCACCAATGTCGCGACCCGCCGCCCACATCCCCCACCACCACGCCGCACCATACAAATGCAGATCCAACCACCGCGCCCAGAACCGCCGCATGAACGCAGGTTTCTGCGGCAGCAACGGTGGACGCACAGCCCTCCGCTCCGCCTGATAGGCCTCCTCCTCCTCTTCCGGCGTCGGCCCTGATAGATCGAGCGGCAAATAGTCGAAATCCTCGGAAAACAACGGAATCTCCCCAAGCTGCGTCCATTCAGCGCGCCCCTCATGCCACGCCGGGGTTTCCTTCGTCCACTCGCCACGGCGGATTTTCTCCCGCACCTCGTAGTCGGGATAAGGCCCTTGTTTCTCGCCGTCGCGGATGATCCAGATGTCCATGAAAAGTCAGAAAGTCATAGGTTGCGCAGCGATTTCGCCGCATCGCTGCGGGCTGCGAAAAATGCCGGCACCAGCGCGGCCAGCGAGCAAAGCACGAATGCCATCACACCGATCACCGCCTGCTCGACCGGATTATTGTGCGCCGGAAGAATGCCGAATCCCGTGAACGACGAGGAAAACGGATCAAAACCCATCTCCCGGAAAACCCCTTGGATCGGCCCGCGGAAATGAATCACCAACCGGCCCAGCCCCACCCCTAACAAAGCCCCCAGCACCCCGAGGATCATCCCCTGATAGAGAAACACCCGCACGATCTGCCCCGGCGCGGCACCCAGCGCCTTCATCACCCCGATCTCTCGCCGCTTCTGGATCGTCACAGTGAACATCACCGCCATCATCGAGAACGCCGACACCAGCACGATGAACGAAAGCGCGAAATACATCATCACCCGCTGCTGGTTGATCAGCGCGAAAAACGCCTGATACTGGTCGCCCCACGTCACCAGATCCCAGTTCGCCCCCAGCGCCACCCTCCCCGCCGCCGCCACCTGCTCCGCCGAATACGGATCATCAAGCCGGATCGCAATCCCCTGCACCGCATCGCCCAACCCCGCCAAATCCTGCGCCAGCGGCAGCGGCACAAACAAATCCGGCGTCACCGCCATCTGCGACGCCAGGTAAACCCCGGCAATCTCCGCATCCTTCGGCAGCACGATGTTCTTCAACCCCTTCAGCGTCTCCGCATCCAGCTTCTCGGTATCCGCCGCATCAAGCGCCGCGAACGCCTCATCAATCTTGGCCTTCGCCTCCCCAGTGAACCGATAGACCGCCTTCTCCTCATCCTTCTCGCTCTGCTCCAGCGCGATCAGAAGATTCTCCAACATCTCCAACTCCGGCGCACGCAGATCGTCCGTTAGAAAAACCTCCAGCCCGTTGTAAATCTTGATCAGCGGCTCGATGGCGAACTCGTGTTGCCCATCTCCCGCCACCTTCCACCCCGCCACCAGATCGGTGCGGATGGCCTTCCAATCCGCCTCATACCGCAACCGGATCGGCGGATTTTCCGTCGACTTGTAGGCATCCATCACCGCCTCGAAATTCCGCGTCGAATACAGCCGGATCTTGTCCCCCACCGCCACGCCGAATTGCTCCGCGATCAGCGAGGAAATCACCACCCGATCATCCAACCCCAGATCAGCTGTGGAACCCGGATGATTCTCCTTATCCAACATCGCCGCAATGCCACTCACCTGCGAGGGATCGGTCGCATCCACCCCACGGAAAAGCACCGGCCGCTGCCACGAACCCACATCGATGATCACATTGTCCGAGACAAACGCCGTCGCGGACTGCACCTGCGGCAAGCCCTTCGCCGTCTCCACCGCATCGGCCCATTCCACCAATCCCCCAGTCGCCCCATTCTCCCGCATCAGGATGTGCGGCGTGAATCCCAGCAACCGCCCCTTCACATCCCTCTCCAGCCCGGCATAAACCGCCATCACCACCACCAGCACCAGAACACCCAACAACACCCCGATCAGCGAAATCAGCGTGAACGATGAAAGCACCGCGCGGCGCGGGTTGAGATAGCGCCGGGCGAGCAGGAAACTGAAGGACTTGCGTTTGATGACGACGGGATAGCCCGTTTCCGGGACTCTGGCAAGAGAAGCACGTCACCGGGTTTTGCACCGCACCACCGATCACGCGAAGCGGTGACGGATTTCCGCCTGCGCCGGGCCCCCACGCTCCTCCGCAGGAACGAAATCCTCCGCCTCGAAAAACCCCAACCCACCCCGCTGCCCGGAAAGAGCCAGGTATTTGTCGATCACATAAAGCGAGACCAGCGCCTCGATGTCCTCGTTCTGAAACCGCGCCACGTGCGCATTCGCATTCCGGATGATTTCCCGACACTTCTCCGGCCGCGCCAGATAGAACCGCAACTTCTCATCGAAATCCGAGTAGTCGTCCCGCAGCAACACATAGTGATGATCCGGCACCAGACTCCCCTCCATGAACCAGCTCTCACGCGTCGGCCGCGTCATGAAACACACCGACTGCGAGGAAAAGATCCACTTCAGGTTGGTCGCCACATCATTCCCTTCGATCGATAGGATGAACTTGTAACGCAACTGGTCCTCGATCTTCATGAACGATTTCCGGTGAACCGCCGTATCGCCGCAATCATTCGTCTGCCCCACATCACAGAACGGATGCCGGTGGAATCTCCGCACAAACTCCCTCCGGTGCTCACGCTTGGCATTTCCCCGCCAGACCAACCGGTCAAGCTTGTCGCCGAAATCCATCGCATCATCCGCAAACACATAGTGCCGGACCTTGTTCAGTTTCATCAGCACTGCATTCGAGCTGTCTTCCGTTAGACTGCGCGCTTTCACAAAGGTCGGCACCTCCGGCGTCGAGTAGTTGTCGCCAAACCGATAGGCGAACCGAACCGAATCCGGATAGAAACGGAGATTCTCGTAGAGGTCATGAAAATAGCTGCTCTTCCGCCGATGCACCGGATTGGACCGATAACCCGACAATGTCATCTCCACCGCCGATCTCGCCAGATCGAACGGCTCATCCGATTTCAAATAGTAATCCCCGCGCGTCTGAATCTCCAACCGCTCGGCAGCCGTCGTCAGCCGATATCGCTGGCGGAGATGCTTCAGCCGCCCCGAATCAGGCAAAAGCAGCCGCAACCACCCGCGCAGATAAAACAAACAGCGCAGGTTCTTGGACGGATCAATGCGACTGAGATTCATCGGTGAGCGCAACTGCGGGAGGTGGTTGAAAAAGTTCGGCAGGATCATGCACCATGAATGTGCCCCAAAAATGATCGCCAGATGAGCGGACACCGGTTTTTTCCAACCCGGAAACAGGATTCAGAGGAACAACAACCGACATCATGCTGCCCCAGCATGCCACCATGCCGAGCGATGCCACCTTGAATTGAGAAACCAATCCGTCACTTACGGACCGATTAAATGTTTGGCATGACTCGCGCTGGATTCGCCCTCGCAACCCGTGCATCGTGGCGCATCATGAGATCCCTCATCGTCCTTTTCCTGCTATTAGGATCACTCTTCGCCAAGGCGGAGGAAATCCGCGTCGCCGCCGCCGCAAGCCTCGCGGAAGCGGTCACCGAAGTCGCCGCCGCATCGCAAAAGACAAACGGCGGCAAAGCGGTCCCGGTTTTCGCCGGATCCAACGTGCTCGCACGCCAGATCGAGGAAGGCGCACCACTCGACGTGTTCATCTCCGCAGACAGCGCAACCATGGAAAACCTCGCCCAAGCCAAGCTTGTTAGAAACATCGAACCGCTGCTCACCAATTCACTCGTCGTCGTGGTGTCGGCGGAGTCCGACCTGAAAATCACTCGCTCTGCCGACATCCAGAAGTTGAAACGCATCGCCATCGGCGACCCCACAGCCGTTCCCGCCGGCGTCTATGCGAAAACCTGGCTAACCTCGATCAAGCTTTGGCAAAGCGTGGAGCCGCGATGCATCGGCACGGAAAACGTCCGCGCCGCCCTCGCCGCCGTCGAAGCCGAAAATGTCGATGCCGCGATTGTTTACCGGACCGACGCCGCCATTTCCAGAAAAGTCCGCATCGCATGGAGCGTTCCGGAAAACGAGTCGCCCGAAATCATCTACCCGTTCGCGATTTGCAGCGCCACCAAACAACCGGACGCGGCAAAGCGGTTTACAGACTTCCTCAAGTCCGAGGAATCGCGGAAGATCTTCTCGGCCCGCGGCTTCGGGCTGGTGGAGAAATGAACGCGGATGATGTTGGACTGATCGCTTTCACGCTCGGCGTTTCCGCCCTCGCGGTGGCGTTGGCATTGCCGTTAGGCCTCGGAATCGGCTGGCTCCTGGCAAGACGAAACTGGCCGGGCAAGCACCTTGTCGAAACAATCGTCATGCTCCCGCTCGTGGTGCCCCCGGTGGTCACCGGACTGGTGCTCCTCAAACTCTTTGGCCGCCGCGGACCACTCGGCGCATGGCTCGATCATCAGGGAATCGACGTGATTTTCACCTGGAAAGCCGTGGTGCTCGCCCTCGCGATCATGGCTTTTCCACTGCTCCTCCGCTGCATTCGCACCGCCTTCGAGGAAATCCCGAGGCACCTCGAGGAAGCCGCCATGACTCTCGGCATGTCACCATGGACCACCTTCTGGCGGGTCAGCATCCCCCTCGCCCGCCGCGGCATCGCCGCCGGACTGGTCCTCGGCTTCGCCCGCGCCCTCGGTGAGTTCGGCGCAACCATCATGGTCGCCGGCCTCATCCCCGGCACCACCGAAACCTTGCCGCTCGCCATTTACCGCAGCTTCCAAGCCGGCGACGACTCACGCCTCTGGATGCTCGCAGGCGTCTCCGCCATCATCGCCTTCGCCGCACTCTGGATCGCTGGCAGACTGACCCGCGGCCGCACACTTTGATGCCTCGGAAATCAGTCGGCGGATGGCACACCAAGCTTCTCCAAAAGCCGCTGCAAATCATCATCACCATAATACTCGATCTCAATCCGCCCCTTCTTCGGCGAATGCTGGATCGCAACATGCGTCGATAGAAATTCCCGCAGCCGGTTCGTGATCGCCTGCACGTGAATGTCGATCTCACGGCTGCCCGCCGTCGACTTCTTCCCATCCGGCCCCGGGCCTTCGCCGTGGTTTTGAAACGATTGAGCGAGTTTTTCCGCCGCTCTAACAGTCAGTTGGCGCTTCAGGATCTGATCGGAAGCGAGAAGTTGCGAATCCTGATCCTTGATCGAAAGAATCACCTTCGCATGCCCCACCGATAGGCGACTCTGCGCGACCAACAACTGGATATCCCGATGCAGATCCAGCAGGCGCATCGCATTCGCAACACTCGCCCGCGATTTGCCGACACGAGCGGCGATCTCATCCTGCTTGAGGGAAAATTCCTTCGCCAACCGCACATAACCCGCCGCTTCTTCCATCGGATTCAGGTCTTCGCGCTGAAGGTTCTCGATCAACGCCATTTCCAACACATCGCGGTCGGATGCCTCACGCTCGATCACCGGAACGGTGATGAGACCCAGCTTCTTCGAGGCCCGCCAACGCCGCTCGCCGGCTATCAACTCAAGCTTGCCATCCACCGGACGCACGATCAGCGGCTGGATGATCCCATGCTGACGAATCGACTCGACCAAATCATCCAACGGAGACTCCACAAACTGCGTCCGCGGCTGCAACGGGCTGGGCACCACCTGACCAATCGGAACATCGCGCACCCGCTTCGAGTCATCGGCCGCAACGGATGTCGCGTCCGCTGCGGGTGCCGCTTCGGATTTCCTAATGAGGGCTCCGAGTCCTTTTCCGAGTGCCTGTTTCGCCATGGGGGGGCGAGCTTTACCGATCGACGCCGGGAAATCAAAGGAGATTTCGGCAAGCTTGACGAATGACCTCCCCGGGGCCATCGATGGCCTTGTGAAAACGCATCTTTTCCTTCTCTCGGCCGCTTTGTGCCTGCACGGCACCTCCACCGCGCAGGATGGTGCCCCTCCCGCCGTCGAAGCCCCGCCCGTTGAAGCACCAGCCGTCGAGGGCATCGCGGAATTCCCCGCACAAATCCTCGCATCCGCCGTCACCGCCGTCGGAGCCCTCGGCAAGGAAGTGGTCCTTGGCAACTACCAGGTCGCCATCCAACGCATGAACCCCATGTGGAAGGAACGCACCGCCAAACGCATGGGCGGCATGGAACAGCTCGAAATGCAACTCGATGGCGTCGCCAAGCAAATGGTCCAACAAGGCATCTCCATGATGGACTTCCGCCCCGATGGCAACCCGCGCGGCTTCGAAGTCTGGCCCGGAAAAAAGGTCGATGTCATCAACGGCCAGGAAGTCGAAAGCCTCATCTACACCAAATGGATGGTCCTCGTCCCCACCGTCACCCGCTTTCGCATCAACCGTGAGAATGAAAAGGCCCTGATCATCGACAGCATCGGCTATCAGGTCGCCATCTCCGATAAAGACAAGCTCGACTGGACCTTCATCGACGGCTCCGGCCTCAACCTCAACGATCTCCGCAGCCTCTTCGCCAACCTCCCTCAAGACCTCCAACTCCCCATCGTCGAGAAACGCGAAGCCCCCTGATTTCACTCCCATGCCCTCGAAGAAAAAGAAACCGGCCAAATCGGAACAACAGATCCTCCACAGGAAGCTCGTCGAACTCTGGAAAAAAGGACAAAGCGAATACTGCGAGATCCGCGGCTCGGTCATTCACGGTCGCGGTGTCTACGCCACCCAGTTCATCCCCAAGGAAACACCCATCATCGAATACGTCGGCGAACTCATCGATAAGGAGGAAAGCGAACGCCGCGCCCACGCCCAACACGCCAAATCCCTCAAATCCGGCGACGCCGCCGTCTACATCTTCACCCTCTCCAAAAACTACGACATCGACGGTAACGTCCCTTGGAACACCGCTCGTCTCATCAACCACTCCTGCAACCCGAACTGCGAAGCCTGGATCGTCGGCCGCCGCATCTACATCCACGCCCTCCGCGACATCCAACCGGGCGAGGAACTCACCTTCGACTACGGCTTCGACGTCGACTGCTACGAAGATCACCCATGCCTCTGCGGCTCACAAAATTGCAAAGGCTACATCGTCAGCCGCGAACAATGGGCGGAACTCGATCAACGGCTCGCAAATCTCAAACGCCAGGCGTGATGAAACCGGATCGACCTCCCACCGAGTTCGAACAGGCGGTCTATCAGATCGTCCGCAACATCCCCGCCGGGAAAGTCACCACCTACGGCAACATCGCCAAACGCCTCCAACGCGGCTCTGCCCGCTCCGTCGGCACCGCCCTCGCACGCAACCCCTTCGCTCCCGAAGTCCCATGCCACCGCGTGGTCCGCGCAAATGGAAACCTCGGCGGATTCCACGGCGAAACCGAAGGCCCCCGATTGGATGAAAAACAACGCCTGCTCGAATCCGAGGGCGTCCCGTTCCCCTCAACCCACCGGGCGTCACCCGCCGCGATCCTGCCTCTCTAACAAATCCTCACCCCTTCATCAGCGTCAGCCCCCACGCGATTAACGCACAGGTGCTCGCGCACAGCAGAAACAACAACGCCAAACTCCCGTTGTGCGCCTTCCGCAAATTGCGCCACTCACCCCGGCTCACGAACTCATCCTCCATCCGCTTCTGCCGCTCCCGCTCCTGAATGTCATTCATCGGCGGCAAAGTGTTGTCGCGTTCCCTGCGCTCACGCTCAACCTTCTTCGGCAGTTCGCTCAACTCCTTATGCTTCCGCTCAAGATCCTCCGCCTGCCGCGAAATCTCTTCCAGCGCCAGCTCTTCCTGCATGAATCGGGGGGATGCCATGATCCTTCAAATTCGTGGGTTACTTCACCAAATAGGCGATCAGCGCCAAACCGCCCAACACCACCACCGGCAGGTTGAACGCGAATCCATTCCGGAGATTCGTCGAAAACTCCGTCGCTGCCGAAGACCGTCCCCGGCTCCGACCGCGCTTCGATGCACGTCCGAAAATCGCACCACTCCGCCCACCCTCAAAATGCGCCGCAGCCTGATCATACTCATCCGCCGCAATATCAAGCGCCATCCCCGCCTTCTCCAACTTGTCGTGCAAGTTATCCCGCGTCCATTGCTCCGGATTCAGCTTCTGAAGCTTCTCCATGTGCGAAGCAAAACACACACGGCACTGCTCAAGATCCTCTGCCTCCTGCCGGATGTCATAAAGCTCACGGTCAATCAACGTCAGCGCGGAACCCAACTTCTCTGTCAACTCCACCTGCTGCGTCATGAACGTGCGCTTCCGCGCCGTCAACTCCTCAAGCTCCTGCTTCTTCCGGGCTAGATCCTCACGCTCCTGCTGGATCCGCTCCAACTCGCGCTGGGCCGCCTGCAATTTGTCGTCATAATCATCCCCACGCGCAGCGGAAACGCTCGTCGGCATTTCCATCTGCGAACTGTGTGAACTGCGAACGCGAAGCTCTTGACGGTAGGTGTTTTCAACGGGTGCTGCCATAATATGGGGTGAAGGTAGCGGGACGCTGAAAAATAGCCCTGTTACAGCAATCCTTCCAGCTAAATATTTCACATTTGTTGACAAAATCCCGATCCACCCCGCAATCGCTTGATTATCCCCATTCCCGCGACAGCTTGCACAACCATGGAACCAATCCCAACACCTCAAAAAATCCGAAGCCAACTGGCGTTCACTCGCACAGCTGATCCATCACCAGGCCAGCACCATCCGTGATCTAACAGCCGATACCCCCTTCGCCTCGCAAACCGCCGAACTCGCGCAAAACACCCGCGCCCTCGCCGATCAGATCGAGCACCTCGCCGATGCCGCCCCCGCATGGACCTCCCACCTCACCCAACCCGCCGATCAACCGCCCTCTCCCGCAACCCTCGATGAAATCAATCGCGAGATGATACAAATCCAACGCGAAACCCATAACGCCCCCACCGAACTCATGGACATCGTCAAAGCCCTCTTCATGTGGCGCGACACCCCAGCCGAACGCATCCGCGAACGCCGCCAGCAACAGGAATTCTGACTCCCGATATCCGCTTCCTCCACTCACACTTGTCCACCTCCCCCATCCGTGATTGCCTCCCGCCGTGCCCCTCACCCCCGGTCATCTCGAAAACCTTCCCGCCGATATCTGGCAGGAAAAGGATGCCGCACACCGCCAACGCGCCGCCCGCTACACCACACCCTGCCGTGACCGCCGCGCCCGCGGCCTCCCCCACCCCATCGAGGACTTCCTCTTCGAATACTACCCCTTCCCCTGCTCGCTGTTAGAAAACTGGCACCCCGGCCATGGCTTCGCCCTCGAATGGGACAATTCTCCTCACCGCCCTCCCTTCACACCTCGCCACCACCGCATCCGGAACGGCTGGCTCTTCGCCGATCCCGATCTGCTCAGCGACAAGGAAATCCTCCGCCTCGGCTGGATCCGCGACCTCCTCGTCGCCACCCGCGGCAGACCCGGCAACTTCGCCTGCCACGGACTCCACGAATGGGCCATGGTCTATCAGGGCCACGACATCCGCCACGCAGAAACCACCCCGCTCCGACTCCCCCAATCCGCCATCGATCAACTCGTCGAATCCCGCCCCATCTGCTGCTCCCATCACGATGCCTTCCGCTTCTTCACCCCGCACGCACGCCCCCTCAACCGACTCCAACCCTCCTTCGAAACCCGCGAACTCCACGAACAACCCGGCTGCATCCACGCCAACATGGACCTCTACAAATGGGCCGCGAAATGCATGCCATGGATCGGCACCGACCTCCTCCTCGACTGCTTCGAAAGCGCCATGAAACTCCGCGAAATCGACATGCGCGCCAGCCCATACGACCTCACCCGTTGGGGACTCGACCCCATCCGCATCGAGACCCCCGAAGGCCGCGCCGAATACGAAACCGCCCAGCGCCAACTCGCACAACAAGCCGCCCCGCTCCGCAACCGGCTCATCGACTCCATCGAATCCGTCCTCGCAACCCGCACCTCACACCCCGTGCCACCGTAGCTTCTGCCGCAGGGCCTCGTAAAATGACGTCCCCTCCAACCGCAGCAAATGGAACGACCGCTCGGACTTTCTAACATCAATCCGGTCCTCCGATCCGATCCTCGTCGTGTCACGGCCATCCACCGTGAACAACATCGGCCCCTCCTCCGGATCCTCTGGCGATAAACCCACCACCGAATCATCCGCCAACACCAACGAGCGCTGGCTCAAACTGTGAGGACAAATCGGCGTGATCACAAACGCCTCCGCCCCCGGCGCCATCAACGGCCCACCGGCCGATAGCGAATACGCCGTCGATCCCGTCGGCGTCGCCACAATCAACCCGTCCGCACGGTAATGGTTCAGCAATTCGCCATTCACCGTCGCCCGCAACGATACCAACCTCCCCGTCTCACCCCTCGCCAACGTCACCTCGTTTAGCGCCACAAACCGCTCGATCAACCCGTTCGCACGATGCACCGTCGCATCTAACAACATCCGCTCGCTCGTCGTATACCGACCCTCCGCCAGCGCCTTCGCGAAAACATCCAGCTCCCCGTCCGTACACGTTGTTAGAAAACCCAGCGTCCCGATGTTGATCCCCGCCACAGGCTTCTCAAAACGCCCCAACCTCGAAACCGCATGCAGCATCGTACCGTCCCCGCCCAACACCGCCACCACATCCACATGCATCGACATATCGGCCGCCGGAATCGCATCGGACTCACCCATCAACGCCGCACTCTGCCGGTCCAGAATCGAGGAACACCCATGCGCCTCCAATGCGGCACGCAAGGTCGTCAACGTGCGCACGGCACCCGCCTTCTGTGGGTTCGCAAGAATTCCAACTTTCACTCCGCAAATCCAACAGGGATTCCACCCGCATGGCAAGGTTCCTGAACAGACAACAACACACCCCTTCACCCGCCCGTCCCTCGCAAGCTTGCAACCCAACCCCGGATCGTTTGGGATCACGCATGCGCTTTCAACTCTTCTTCAGCGGACTCTCCATCGTCGCGATCGGAATCGCCGCCTTCCAAACACTCGAAAAGCCCGAATCCCTCGGCTTCCTCACCGGCGCACTCACCCTCGGCGGCGGCATCGTCATCTGCGGCCTGTTCTCCTTCCGTATGCCATGGATCGCCTTCATCGCCGCCGGTGTCCTCGCACTCCTCGGCACCGCCCGTGGCTTGGAAAACCTCGCCGAACTCCCGAAATTCTGGATCGGCGACCGCTCCCGCGGCCCCGCCCCGCTCCTCGAATCCGCCGTCGCCCTCATCTGCATTCTCCTCCTCATCCACGTCATTCGCGCCCTCTTCGCCGAACGTACCAAAAGGATGTTAGAGGAAACTACCGACAATCACTGACCCTCCGGCACCACCGCCGGCCCCGGCCCCGACTCCGGCGCGGGAGGCTCCACCTTCGGCAACAAATCCTGCCAAAGGTGCAATTCAAAACCCTCTCCCAACCCGCCGATCTCATTCAGCAACTCATGGCAACGCTGACGCCACTTCTCATAATCCGGCGGACCACGCTCAGCCTCACGGCTCCCGGGAAACACCACATACGATACCGTCAAATCTGAAACTGGCCTGCTATACGGTGATGCCCTCGGATTCAACTCCCGCGCCATCCTCAATGATGCCTCACCCACCTTGAACGTCGGCCCGCCATCCCCGACGATGCACGGATAGAGTTTCTTCCCGTAAACCACCACCGCATAGTCACCCACCTTCGGCGCATACGGATCGCCGGATGCCGTTAGAAGATTCACCGGAATCACTATGAACGGATCATACTCCGCAATCAGGAAACTCCTCCCCTTCAAATCCGCGATCCCCCGCTTCAGATAGGCGATCCGGTCACGCAACCACTTCTTCCGCTCCGCAGTCGTCCCCGGCGCGTTCAGCTCTTTCTCCCCGTTCACCACCCGCTTCTCCCACCCGGCCACCATCGGATTCGGCGTCCTCGTTCTCTTCGCCCAACCATAACTCGTGAACGGCTGATAATGCGTCGAGTTCACAATCTCATCCGGCATCGTCGGCAACCGGTCGCCATCCGAACCATCCGAAACCACATCCATCTCCGCCTGCATGAAAAACACCCGCCGCCCCTGCTCGCTCCGCAAGTGCAGAATCGTCTCGCAATCATAAAAATTATGCTTCGTCAGCAACTCATTCAACGTATGCGCCTCCTTCCGGACCGCCGCTGTCTTGTTGTTATACAACTTCGTAAACCAACTCGAAACCTCGGCCTTCTCCAACAGCTTCGGCAACCCCGGCAACATCTTCGATAGATCCGCATTACTCTCTTCCAGCTCCGCCAAACTCTTCGCCGCCGCAGGAACCTTCACCCGCAACTGATAACTCGCCGCATAACTCTCCGCTTCCTTCCTCTCCCGCGATGCAATCCCACCCTTCTCGACCAAAACCTCCGTCTTGAACGGAATCCCCGACCGCAACTGCCTCACATCCGTCAATGACCCCAAAGTCGCCTCCACCGGCGCCGGCGCCGGCGATGCCTCATTCGCCACCGCTCGCTTCGCCGCCTCCTCCGCCTCCTTCTTCATCGCCGCAAGCTTCCTCTCCAATTCCTCTTCCAACTCCGCCCGCAACCGCGACTCGATCTGACGGCTCAAATCCTCCTCATCCGCCGCCACCACCACCGGCTTCGGTGCCAAAATCTCCACCATCGACCTCTTCACCTTCCCCGGAATCGGCGTGAACAATAGCCCCACCCCCGCACACACCATTACGAAAAACGCCGCGCGGAACCAGGGAAACCCCTTGTTCCGCCGATGATTGCCGCCAACCGCTTGCGCGCGTGATTCATCCATGCGCCGACCTTAGCAGTACAACTCGATCCATCAACCTCTTACAACCTCACCCTCCGTCACAATCCCGTCGGCCGATCCACAAACGACCACGGAACCCCGAAACGCACCGAAAGCTCCTCCGCCAAAGCCTTCACCCCGAACGTCTCCGTCGCATAATGCCCGGCATAAAGCACATTGATCCCCAACTCCTCCGCCAACGGATGACTCCAATGCGGACCCTCTCCTGTCAGAAACGTATCAATTCCCGAAGCCGCCGCACGCGCCACCTCACTGCCCGCACCTCCCGTCACAATCCCCAACCGCGACACCCGCTCGGGCCCTCCCGCACACACCGTCACCGGCCCTCCAACAATTCCGCTCACCTTCGCCACTAACTCGTCCCGCGTCCCTTCCCACACACCCTTCAACCCCACCGCCAACCCCTTCCAATCCATGAAAGGCTCCGCGTCACACAATCCCACAGCACCCGCCAACACCCGGTTGTTTCCCCAAACCGGATGCACATCCAACGGCAAATGCGCCGAGTAAATCGCCAACCCGGCATCCATCGCCACCTTCAGCTTCTGATAGAAAGCACCCGTCACCGGCTGCGCTCCCTGCCAGAACATCCCATGATGCACCAACAGCAAGCCCGCCCCTCCCTCCGCCGCCTCACGCACCACCGGCAGCGAAGCATCAACCGCCGCCACCACCCGCCCGATCTCCCCGCCATTCGCCAACTGCAACCCATTCAACGCCCCGGGATAATCCGGAATCACCGCCAACTTCAGCTCCGCATCAAGATACGCCACCACTTCGTCCAACTTCGTCATGCCCCCACACTATCCCGAACCCACCCCCGCTGACAACGCCCACATCAATCAAACCTCATCCGAATTCAACCACCGGAATGAAACCACCCGGAACTTCCTACCGAAATCAATCCCCGCCGAATTCGCCACATGATTCAACCCCACCCCATCCGCATCCACAGGCTCCGGAAACCGCTGAACCACCGCCTCACACCACACCGCCGCCTGCACCACCCCGTCCGCGTTCTTCGAATCACCATACGCCCGGATCACGAAACTGTCCGACCGCGCCCTCAACGTCGACCCTAACACCTGCATCACATCCCCCTGCGTCAGAAACCCCGGCAAACCCCACGCCGTCGAAGACGGCAACAACGTCTGGTTCAATCGCGTCGAATCTGCAATCCCGTTGAAACTCACATTCGGCAGATCCGAACGATTATCTAACGGAAATTCCTTCTCCAGCTCCGAATTGATCCCTGCCAAATCGATCGCCGCCTGAACCGGCCCCTTCTTCCCCGTATCATCATTCCTCAACCGCCGATTCACAAAATCCCCAAGCCCGAAAAACGGCGCACGCCGCTTCACCTCTACCACCAGACTCTCCGCCAACCGGTCGATCTCATCATCACTCAGACTCCTAAACCCTTCCCACATCTCATCATCCGAAACATCCTCACCCTTCCACTCTCCACCCTTCGGGTCCAGAAACCGCGGAAACGGCGTCGATGATTCGGAACCGAACCCCGTATCCCGCGTCGACGTCAACAACGCCTTCCACGCCTCCTTGCTCACCGAATGCACGTTGAACCCACCCTCAAGACTCATCCGCAACGCCGCACGATGGAAATTCGCAATCTCGCTCTTCGCCGCCTCCTCGCTCGAAAACAATCCCATCCTCCCGTTCGGCAGCGGATTGGCGCGCGGATCCTCGAAAAACTTCTGCTTCTCCGCCACCGTTCCCGTGGACAGGAAAAACTGATCCCACAGGGTGTGATTCAACTCATAACTCAAATCATACACCATGTGATTCGTCGTCGGCTTCTCAAAAAGAATCTGCCGCGTCAACATCGCCCAATACCCCGGATCACCATCCGCCCAACCATACGCAGACTGGTTCCAACCTCCGTACGGCCGATCCTGTGACGAAGTCAACGGCGGACTCGTCCCTGTCCGCAACACCCTCGGATCCGCCAATGAATTGCCAATCACATAACTCGGATGCCAGCCGAACTCCGAAACCTTCAAATGCCTCAAATACCCGATCGACTGCACCCCGATCTCTCTTCTCGGCACCTCGAACAACACCAGCGAATCCGGCCCCTCCTGCGGCGGACCAAATGGATAACCCAACATCTTCCCCCCTGCCGTCCGCGGCATCAGGCTGTTCCACGAAACCGCCTCATCAAACGAATCACGCGTATACGCCCCATAAAAATACGGCGGCTCGCTGCTAACATTCTCCCATGGCGTCCTGCAGAAATACGACGCCCGCGGATTCCAATTCGCCATCACCGCCGATTGCAAATGCCGCGGATGACGGCTCAACTGACCCGATGCCAATTCGTTCGAACCATGTTCCCTCCACCACCGCAACCGGAACCCGTCACGCGTCCGAACATCCGGAACCGCACCCCCGGGCAACGTCGCTCCGGAACTCGAAAGCCGATACACCGGAACCTCCGCATTCGACCTCCACAACAACGGCAACTCATCTCCACCACCCGCCTGAAGCGAGAGATTCGCATAAACAATCGACGGCAGATTGTCGAAATCCACATCCGTAATCGTCCGCGTCCCTCCACGCTTCAGCGCCATCAGATAATTGTCCGATCCGGATCCATATCCCGGCCTCGGAAATTCATAAAAGGTCTTCGGCTCCTGCGAATGCTTCCGCTCCATGTCCTGATAGTAATACCGCGATGGATTCGGACTAACCGTCGGTGACAACAAATTGTTACTCACCGTATCCAGATCATATCGCCCGCTCCGCGCCGCGCTGAAAACAAGCGTCTCCCCCGGCGCAAGCGTCACCGCAGGCAAAGTCCACAACACCGTCCCACGGTAATGCGCCGGATGACGGTTCCCCGCCACCGATCCCCGCCCGAACGGTATCCCCTCATCCCATATCGATTGATCCGCCAGATTCAACCTCACCTGCTTGTTCCCGTTCACAAACAACTGCGCCACCGTCTGCGGAAGTTTCAGCTCGATGTTATACGGATTCCACAACGCCACCCTCGGATACATGCACAACCGCAACACCCACTCCGTCGTCGTCCCGTTGTTCTGCGGATAAGTCGCGAGATTGTAATACATCGCACCCTCCACCAACACCGGACTCATGTTAGGCTGATCAACCGGCAAAAACGATGCCGGCGCCTTGTTCGCATTGTCATAAACATTCACCCCGTCATTCATCGCATTCAAAAGACTGCTGTCCCTCAACGGCGTCGGCGCGATCATGTCGGAACTCGCCTGGGAAAATCCCGTCTGGTCCGCCTGCAAACTCCAACGCCGGATCAACCCGAAACACGGCGCAACATCCCGATACCTCTGCGCATCCCATGTTAGACCCGCCGACCGCGCCGCCAGCGAATTCGCGGGCCCCGCCATCCGGTCGCTATCAACCAACCCGGGGGAAATCGTCCGCCCCGCATCATTCAACGCCGGAACACTCCCCGAACTCTGCAAATACGCCGTCAAATCCCGCTGCAACCCACCATCCCGCACATTCGCCAAAACACTCCGCGAATAGGTTGTTAAATCGTGATACCGCCGCTTGGCCCCATCCTCATCCACATCTTTCAAAAGTCTAAGCGTCGGGAAACTGAAAATCCGGTCCGCCTCACTCTTCTGGATCGAGCCGAACCCATCCACAACCTCCTCCCCCACATCCTGCGCATGAACCATCCTCTCCAACCCGGACGCTCCGGAGCCCACCACCTCATCTCCATGCGCATCCCCCACCGCCACATTCGCCTTCACACCGAGATCACCCACCCAATACGCATACGAACCCGTCGCACGCGTCACTCCCGCCACCGGCGAACGCACCGGCACCCGCTTCGCATACACCCAATCCCCCGCATCATCAACCGACCCATCCGCCACCAACTCGATCCCTTCCGCACCCAACTCCGCCGTCCGCGCATCCATCCATGGATCCGTCCGCCCGCTCCTCAACCGCCCGCCTTCATTCCCGCTCACCAGATAATTCTCAACATTGTCACGCGCCTGCCAATTCGCCGTCACCCTCCGGTCACGCAATCCTCCCGCCTGATCATCCCGCGTCCACGGCCCTCTCGAGTCCGTCCACTGCGTCGCCCAAACCCCCGTCCAATTCGGATGCTTCACCCCAGTGATCGCCTCGGACTCCGGCGTCTCATCCAAAACACCCGCCGGCGCGGAAACCCGCCGGTCTGGCCCCATCGCCCGCTGCAACTCCCCAAGCGCGATCATCAACCCAAGCCGCGCAGTCGCCCGCGCCTCCTGAATCGACGTCCCCGCCCCAGCCGATCGCAGCGATACCGTCGACAGCGAAAGCAACCCCACCGCCAGCAAAACCAGCAGAACCATCAGCGAAATCGTCACCACCAGCGCAAATCCGCGCTTCGCCAACTTTCGTGGAACTTGAACCATTGGGGAAATCACTTGGGTTTTTGGGTCGAAAATCGATTCACACGGAACAATCAACAGCATCGGCGGAAACGAATGCGCTAAGCGCTTCCTAGCCTCTGAAAATGACTTCCCAGCCCTCCCTGCCAAGCGAATTCCAACACAATTGTCACTTATCAACAAACAACCCTTCAATCATGCCGACTCCAAATCACCACCCCGGGCGTCGCACGCACTTCCCGCCCCTCGATGAAATCCTGCAAATCCGCCCCCATCGGAGCCTCCCACCTGCACATCCGCCCACCCCACGGCACCCCCAACCGCGCCGCATGCAACGCATGCCGCGGCAAAAACAATCGCCCCGCCAAAGCCCCCGTCCACCCGTCCGCCATCCACTCGATATACTCCGTCCCATCCCCCGAATACAACTTGTCCCCCACCAACGGATGCCCCCCATGCGCCAAATGCACCCGGATCTGATGCATCCGCCCCGTCTCAGGAAAACATCGCACCACCGCGAAACGCCCCTCCGCCCTCTCAAATCTCCGCTCCACCGCAAACCCCGTCACACACTCCCGCCCCGCCTCATGCACAATCTGCCGCACCCAGATCGCCGAAGGCCCCACACTCCCCGCCCGCACAATCCGCTCCCGACAAACCCACTCATCCTCCTCCGGCCAACCATTCACCACCGCCAAATACTCCTTCTCCGCCTCCCGCCGCTCAAACACCCCACCCAACTCCCGCGCCGCCCCCGTATGCTTCGCAATCAAAACCAACCCGCTCGTCTCCCGATCCAACCGCGTCACAATCCCCGGACAAGCCCCGTTCTCCAACTCATACGCCAACAAATGCTCCACCCCGCCCAACAACGTCGGCTCCGGCTTGTCATTCGCCGGATGCACAATCAACGGCGCCGGCTTGTCCACGACAAGCCAATCATCGCACTCGTCGACCACCCGGAAATCCACCACCACCTGCAAGCTCACCCCCACAGCATCCCCACGATCCCCATCCCCGGCAATCCCCAATCACGAACTCGCAATCCGCCCCCGCGACAACCCGAAACTCCACAACCACACCAACGTCAGTAACACCGCCGAAAGCCCCACATGCAACACCTGCACCCACGCATAAATGTGCCACTGCGACATCACCAACCCCAACACCATCTGCGCCACCACAATCCCGAAAACCCCATGTCCGATCCGCCCCGGCCCGCCCTCCGCACTCTTCCTCGCACGCCACCAACACCACCACGCCACCACCAACACCACCCACGAGAAACTCCGG
This sequence comes from Verrucomicrobiaceae bacterium, assembly GCA_005787565.1. Classification (GTDB taxonomy): domain Bacteria; phylum Verrucomicrobiota; class Verrucomicrobiia; order Verrucomicrobiales; family Akkermansiaceae; genus Luteolibacter. The sequence goes on from SYAP01000252.1 coordinate 23,513, forward strand.
TGAAACAAATACAACCACGACTGCTCCAACTCCGTGATCCAAGTCTCCCGCGGCGCGTTGTCATGAAACTTCGCCATCGCATCCGTCATCTCACGCACCTGCGCACCGATGATCCCCGTCGTCACCACCACCCCTAACAAAACCAAAACCCCCACCCGCAACCTCCGCCGCTCACCCTCCGCAACCACCACCCGCCACGGCCGATCCGTCCCACGCCACGCACAATACGCCAGCAAACCTAACAGACCCATCGCCAGCGCCAGATGCGTCGTCAAAACCCCCGGCTTCAACCCGCTGTAAACCACCCGCGCTCCCATCCACGCATTCACCAATACCACCACCAACGACGCAAACGCACACCAAAACACCGCCGCCCGCTTCGGCCGCTCCCAAAACGCCGCAATCAACGTCGCCAACGAGAAAAACCCCACCGGCAGCGCAAACAAACGGTTGATGAACTCCGTCCAAACATGCCGCGGATTGAACTCCGCACGCAAACTCTCCTCCGTAATCAACGACGGATCCCGCCCCATCCGTTCCGCCTTCTGCTGGAACTTCTCAATCGGCAATCGATCGAAATCCACCTGCTCCACCGAAGTCGGCGGAATCAGACACCCCCAACACGTCGGCCAATCCGGACAACCCATCCCCGCCCCAGATACCCGCACGATCGCCCCAACAAAAATCAACGCCAGCACCGAGACCAGCGCCGCGATCGCCCACTTCTGAAACCCCGTCAGCCGCATGCCCGGACCTTCGCCACACCCCACCACAATTCCAGCGGAAAAAACAACACCCTCCCAATCTTCTCAACCCACCCCCAACTCCACCACCCTCCCACGCTTGCCTCATCCGCCAATCCATGGCTCAGTCCACCTCCCACCGCACCATGACCGCCACCATCCCAGACCTCTGCCCGGAACTCGGCCTCGAAGTCCCCGTCTCCGAAATCGACCGCGAACTCCGCAAACTCTGGGAACAGGACGACGCACGCACCAACGCCACGTTGATGAACCTCGTCGTCTACTCCGAAAAACCAGGCGCACTCCTCGAAAACTCCGCCATCATCCGCGACCTCACCCGCGATCACGCCTGCCGCGCCATCCTCGTCGGCGTCGACCGCGCCCAACCCGATGCCTCCGTCCGCGCCTGGATCACCGCACACTGCCACCTCGCCCACGGCCTGAAATCCGTCTGCTGCGAGCAAATCTCCCTCTACCTCACCGGCAAAGTCACCGGCCGCTTCCGCAACACCGTCTTCGCCCACCTCAACTCCGACCTCCCCCTCATCTTCTGGTGGCAGGGCGAACTCACCGAAATCTTCTCCGAACGCCTCGTCAGCGTCATCGACCGCCTCATCATCGACAGCTCAAACTGGCAAAACCCCACCGCCAGCTTCAACCGCATCGACGAACTCACCCACACCAACAAGGAAATCATCATCCAGGACCTCGAATGGTCCCGCTCATGGCAATTCCGCCTCGGCATCGCCGGCCTCTTCGACGACCCCGTCGCCCAACGCGCCCTCCCGGACATCACCGACATCGAAATCATCCACCACCCCGCACACCGCAACGCCGCACTCCAACTCCTCGCCTGGCTCTCCGTCCAAGCCTCCTGGCGCGATGGCCTCGAACTCGACCTCGCCACCACCCGCAACCCCGCAACCCGCCAATCCTTCGCCCTCCAATCCAAATCCGGCACCGCCATCACCGCCCAACTCATCGCCGATCCCACCGCCGCCGCACTCTCCTCCATCCGCCTCAAAGCCTCCGGCATCGAACTCGGAATCACCCGCGACCCCGCCTCATCCCACCTCACCCGCCACCTCCAACTCGCCGGAAACACCCTCACCTCACTCTCTCCCGCCGATCCCGAAATCCCCGCACAACTCGTCGCCCAACAACTCGCCCGCGGCGGTAAAAACTCACTCTACCGCAAAATCCTCCCCCGCTTCCGCCAACTCCTAAACCGCTGACCTCCCATGTCCCACCTCATCCAACTCGCCCTCGCCGAAGACATCGGCCCCGGCGACGTCACAGCGGAATACTTCGTCCCCGCCGACCGCAAAGCCAACGCCTTCGTCTCCATCCGCCGCGAAGGCGTCCTCTCCGGCGTCAACCTCGCCGCCGACGTCTTCCGCACCGTCGATCCCTCACTCAGCATTGAAATCCTCATCCCCGACGGCAGCCACGTCTCCTCCGGCGCCCTCGCCATCCACATCCAGGGCTCCGCACGCTCCATCCTAACCGCCGAACGCACCGCCCTCAACTTCCTCCAACGCCTCAGCGGCGTCGCCACCCTCACCGCCACCTACGTCAAACTCATCGCCGGAACCCAAGCCCGCATCCTCGACACTCGCAAAACCACCCCCGGCTTCCGCCTCCTCGAAAAACAAGCCGTCCTCCACGGCGGCGGCACCAACCACCGCATCGGCCTTTACGACCGCGCCATGGTCAAAGACAACCACCTCGTCGCCGAAGGCGGAATCCCCAACCTCCAACAAGCCATCCTCCGCCTCAAAGCCGAAAAACCAACCGTCGAAGTCGAACTCGAAGCCGACCGCCTCGAACAAGTCAAAGCCTTCCTCAACCTCTCCGGCGTCGACCACATCCTCCTCGACAACATGTCCCTCGACGAACTCCGCCAAGCCGTCGCCCTCCGCGCCGACCGCCACCACCCCGCCCTCGAAGCTTCCGGCGGCGTCAACCTCCACACCGTCCGCGAAATCGCCCTCACCGGCGTCGACTTCATCTCCGTCGGAGCCCTAACCCACTCCGCCCCAGCCCTCGACATCGGCCTCGATTTTAACTCTCTGTAATCCCTACGAAACTGGTCCTCTTGGCTGAGATTCCGCTGAAATGAAAAATCTAATTCATTTTATTTCAGCACTTTAAGAAATAAAAAACTTCTTCTTGCCTTCACGATCTTAATCCATACTCTTTTATCAACTTTAGCGAATGCACCTTTCAAAAAAAGCCGAATACGCCCTGCGCGCCACCATCCATCTGGGAATCGCCCACGAGTTGGGACTGGCCACCGTAGCAGGTTCCGACCTCGCGGAAGCAAACCGGCTTCCCGTGAAATTCGTCGAACGCATCCTCCAGGAACTCCGTGAGGCCGGCTTGGTTGACGCACGCCGCGGGAAAACCGGCGGCTACCTCCTTTCCAAAAACGCATCGCAAATCCGCATCGGCGACATCGTCCGCCTCATGGACGGCCGCCTCGCCCCCATCTGCTGCGCCAGCGAAAACGCCTACCAGCGATGCACCTGCCCCGATGAAGACCACTGCGGCCTCCGCATGCTCATGATCGATGTCCGCAATGCCATCGCCGCCATTCTCGACCGCTACACCCTCGCCCAAGTCGTCGAAGTCACCCTCCGCAAAATCCGCCGTGATGGCGTCCCCCACCCCTTTTCCGCATTGCTCCCCGCAGATGCACCCCAAGGCCCGATCAAACGCAAGGCCGATCCAGCTGACGGATTCCTCGCCGGCCTTTCCCAACTCGCAACCACCTCCACCAACCATGAGCCGACCGCTCTCTAACGAAACCAAGGACTCCGCCACCCGCGCGAACGATTGGCTCGAAATTGTCCGCAGCCGCGTGGAAAACCTCCGCTTCGGCACCGTGCAAATCACCGTCCACGACGGCAAAGTCACCCAAGTCGAAAGCATCGAGAAAACTCGCATCGTCCCACCCAAAGACTTGGCCTGATTCCCTAACACTCAATCCACGCAATCTGAGACCGACCGGACCACCGGAGGAATCGGCAAGCGACTCAATCCAACGGCGCATCCCGCCGTAGAGCCGCCCCATCCTTCAACCTCCGATCGGTCTTTTTCATGCCCACCCTTCCCCATCCTCCCACCGCACCCGCGGGGGCTCACCACACCAACTCTGCCAACGCCCACCGGAACACCGGACGCGGACGCGACGCAGATTCCATGAAACCAAATACAAACAACCAATACCATCAATTCATCCCGCTCCTCGCTCTTGCCGCCATCACCGGATCGGCCAACAGCCAGGACCTCGCCAAATCGCTCGATCCCATCTGGGCCCTCGCCACATTATATAAAGACGACTCCAATCCCATCCTCCAAGAGTTCAAACTCCGCGGACGCTACCAAGGCCAATACCACTGGCTCGATTCCGACCAAGGCAGCGCCGAAGGCTGGGAAGACCGCCGCTCACGTCTCGGCTTCGATGCCAAACTGTTTGAAAAACAACTCGAAATCCGCGCCGACTTCCAAAGCAACGACGGCTTCGAGGACTTCTATGACCGCCTCGTCGACGCCTACATCCGCTGGAACCCCAACCCCAATCTATCCATCACCGCAGGCAAAACCAAACCATTGATCGCTTGGTATGACTGGCTTCAATCCACCAACTCCCAACCCACCTTCGAACGCTCGCAAATCTTCAACCAACTCCGCGTGGACCGCGCCACAGCCCTCACCTTCGAAGGCTCGATCGAAAACTTCACCTGGCAGGCCGGATTCTACTCCAACGACACGGATCGCGAATTTGGCACCTTCGGCGGAGGAACCAGCTACGGCGCTGGCATCGGCTGGAATCTCAAAGAAACCCTCGGCTGGCCCCGCGCCGACCTCCGCCTCGATTGGCTCCATAGCGACCACGATGCCGATGATCTCGTCCTCAATCGATACCAGGATATTCTAACAGCAACCTTCTGGGCACGGCAAGGCCCATGGGAACTCGTCATCGAAGGCTTCCACGCCTCCGGCGGCGAAGGAAGATTTGAAGACGTCGCGGGCTTCTTCATCCAACCAGCTTACGATCTGATCCCTGGCAAACTCCAACTCGTCGGCCGCTACACCTTCTCCACCGGTGACGGCCCCGCAAGCCTCGATGGCCAAAGCCGCTACGAGCGCACCGCCCCAGGACTCACTCCCGCCGGTGCCGCCCGTGGCGATACCTACCACGCCTTCTACCTCGGCACCCAATACTTCATCCATGGCGACAAGCTGAAACTCCTCACCGGAATCGAATACTCAACCCTATCAGGCGGCACCAACGCCGACGACTACGAGGGCACCACCCTCCTCACCGGACTCCGACTCTCATTCTAACATTACATCAACATGAAAACCAACATCCTCATTTCCACCCTCCTGTTAACTCTCGCCGCTCTTCCCTCCTGCAAGTCCGGCGACTCGAAATCCGACACCGGAACCGTCAAACTCCTCAACGTCTCCTACGATCCCACCCGCGAGTTCTACGTCGATGTCAACAAGGCCTTCACCGCCAAATGGGAGAAGGAAAACGGCAAAAAACTCGACATCCAACAATCCCACGGCGGCTCCGGCAAACAGGCACGCTCGGTCATCGACGGACTCGCCGCGGACGTCGTAACCCTCGCCCTCGCCGGCGACATCGACGTCCTCAACCGCGAAGCCAAACTCCTTCCAGCAGACTGGCAATCCAAACTCGAAAAC
>SYAP01000253.1 GCA_005787565.1 Verrucomicrobiaceae bacterium
CCCATTCTCGCCCCGGCCCCTTGTTCCCCCTCCCCTCCAAGCCAACGAAAAACCGCATTTGAAGACTCCTAAAAACACGCTTCCCAAAAGAAAAAACTTGAATGACTACATGCCTGTCATCCGTGGTTCCCTACAGAAACCAAAGCCCTCAACCAAATTCTTCCATCCGTGTTCATCCGTGTCATCTGTGGTTGAAATCCTAACCTTTTCCCTAAGCCCTAGCTCGACCAACCAAAGATTGAACCACAGATTTCACAGAAAACTCAGATGGTTGAAAATTTGGATTCTTCTCCACTTCATCCGTGCAAATCAGTGTTCATCCGTGGCTCGAATTCTTCCCGCCCCTGGTGTAGGAGCCCTGCGATCCCACTCGATTTTGTCGGCTTGCCTGAATTTTCGCGGAAGGAAAGAATGTCCCGCCGCAGGATTCGCCATCGAACCATGAAACGCCACGCCCTCACCCTCATCTTCGCCCTCACCGCCATCGCAGGTTGGGCCGTGGTATGGATGCAGTCGCAACAACGCCCGGCCACCACCCGCACCCTTTCAATTCCTCCCCCGCAATCCCCCGCCGAGCCATCCTCAAACGGCGCACCCGCCCTCTTCTCCCTGTTCCCCCTCGATGCCCCCGGCCTCGAAGGCGCGGCAATCGGCTTCTGCCTGTTAGGACCCGATGGCGATCCCATCCATGAGTCGCCCCTGTCACGCACCGCACTCGCTCCGGCATCGGCACTGAAAACCGTCACCACCGCCACCGCACTCGATCTGTTAGGTCCGGATTTTCGCTTTGAAACCGAATTGCGATCCACCGCAAAACCAAACGCCGCAGGCACCATCTCCGGCAATCTCGTCCTCGTCGGTGCCGGCGATCCCACCCTCACCCCCGACCAACTCACCGCGATGGTCGACAAACTGGCCGCACAAGGCGTGAAATCCATCACCGGAGGACTCACCATCGACTCCTCGGCTTTTCCACACGATCCGATGAGCGAGCATTGGAACTGGGGCGACGTCGGAAATGCCTACGGAGTCGGCGCATTCGGCGTGAACCTCAACCACAACGTGATGAACATCCGCCTCAAGCCCGGCCGCGCATCGGGTGATGCCGCATCCATCTCAGCCCACTCCCCCACCCTGCCAGACCTCACCTGGATCAACCAACTCCGCACCGGCTCCCCCGGCTCCGGCGATGGCGTGATCGTTTATTCGGAACCCTACGGACGACGCATCACCCTCCGCGGCACCATCCCGCCCGGCGATGAATTCTCGGTCCGCGCCGCCTTTCCGGATCCTCCCGCACTGGCCGATTTCACCCTGCGAGAAGCCTTGAAAAAACACGGCATCCGCCTCGGCACCGCCCCTTCTAACAAAAACCCTGCCTCCCATACCCTCGTAACCCACCGCTCCGCCCCGCTACCCGCCATCATCCGCCACTGCCATCAGGTGAGCGACAATCTCGAAGCACAATGCCTCTTCCTCACCGTCGGAAACACCACCGGCAAGAACCCCGTGGAATCCATCCGTTCCCATTGGAAATCCAAAGGGGTGAACTTCACCGCATGGCGCTTGTTAGACGGCAGCGGCCTCGCCCGCGCCAACATGATCCGCCCCCTCGATCTCGCACGCATCAACCACTTCGCCCGCAAGTCCCGCCACGGACAAATCTTCTACGAAAGCCTCAACGCCTCAAGCGATGGCAGCGTCCGCTCCAAGCTCGGCGCGATGTCCGGCGTCCGCTCGGACACCGGATTCATCCGCAAACCCGACGGCACCATCCTCACCTTCGCCCTGATCGGCAACGGCCTCGGCCCCCAAGCGGATTTCTGGGCCCTCCGCCACCGCCTCGTCGCCGAAGCAAAACAATTGCCCTGACACACCCTATGCCTTGAGGCTTGCCACCGGCATGGCCCCGCCGTTCCATTCGCCGCATGTCCGATTGTTCCGATTCCATCTCCGCCCGCCTCCAATCCCTCGGCCTCACCCTTCCCGCCGTGCCCGCCCCCGTCGCCGCTTACGTCAACTGCATCCGCACCGGCAACCTGCTCTTTCTATCAGGCGGCCTCCCCATCGATGGCGACCGTAAGATCCTCGGCAAAGTCCCAACCGATGTCTCGATTGACGAAGCAAAAGAAGGCGCACGCATCATCATCCTCAACCGCCTCGCCGTGATTCAGGAGGAAATCGGCTCCCTCGACAAGGTCCGCCGCATCGTCGCCCTCAACGGATTCGTCAATTCCGAACCGGACTTCTACGGCCACCCGCAAGTCATCAACGGCGCGTCCGAACTGCTCGTCGAAATCTTCGGCGATAAGGGAAAACACTCGCGCACCGCCCTCGGCGCCGCCGCCCTACCGCTCAACGTCGCGGTGGAAATCAACCTGATCGTCGAAATCGAGGATTGAACGATGCCCGGATGGATCGACGCCCACAACCACCTCCACGACCCGCGTCTTGGGAGTGACCCGGGCACCCTGATCCTCTCCATGCGCGAAGCGGGAATCACACGCTGCGTCGTCAACGCCACCCGTGAGGAAGACTGGCACCACGTTCTCGATCTATCCAGTTCACTCCCGGACTTCGTAATCCCCGCGCTGGGCATCCACCCATGGCACGCCCACACCGCAACCCGCGGCTGGGTCGAACGCCTGAAATGTTTGTTAGAAAACTACCCCGCCGCCGGCATCGGCGAGTGCGGCCTCGACCGTTGGGTGGATACGCCAACGCTCGATACTCAACTCCCGATCTTCCTCCAACAAATCCGCCTCGCCCGCCAACTCGATCGCCCACTCACCATCCACTGCCTCAAAGCCTGGGGTGCACTCGACGAGGCCTTCGCCATCGAGCCTCCTCCGCGCCGATTCCTCATGCACTCCTACGGCGGCTCCCTCGAAACCGCCCGAATCCTCGCAAAACAAGGCGCGTGGTTCTCCTTTTCCGGCTATTTCCTTCACCCAAGGAAATCCGCAGCGCTCAACGTCTTCCGCGCCCTCCCGTCCGACAAAATCCTGTTAGAAACCGACGCGCCCGACATGCTCCCACCGACCGGATTCATCCACCACCCCATGCCCGACGGCATCAATCACCCGGCCAATCTCCCCGCCATCGGGCAAGGACTCGCCGATGCTCTCGGAATCACGATCGCCGAACTGCGCGACCTAACAAACTCAAATGCGGAACGCTTTCTCGGCAGACAAAACAGCCCGCCTCATCACGGCTGACCTTCCGGCTTCCCAATCTCAAGATTCGGCTTCCGCCATGGAGGAATGTCCTTGTAGAGCCTGACCACCGGCTGGCGCGTCTCCGCCGAAAAACTCGTCACCACCCAATCCCGCTTCTGATCGCTCGCCTTCCACGACTGGGTGGAAACTGGAACCCACTGGTCAGCCTTCACCCCGAAGTCGATCCTCGCCTTGAACATGTTCCACTCGTCCACCGTCTTCACCATCGGATAGATCTGCATTCCACCCGGCTCAATCGGCGGCAAGTCCTTCTCAGCAATCGCCAACCGGACCGGAAAAGTCGCCAGATTGATCAAACGCGTGGCTCCCATTGGGAAAGCAGACTCGCGATCATCAAAACAAAGAATTCGATAGATTGGCCCGGATTTCTCACCGGTCGGAATCAGCAAAAACGCCTGCCGTGGTGAATCCGCCAGTTTTCCCGAAGCCAGCACCTTCCGGCTCTTCGTCCCATCCGGCCGCGTCTCCTCGACAAACAGCTCCGCCTTACCCGCAGCAAAAACACCCTCATGCTCCTCGGAAAAACCACCCGTGAAAAGCACCACCTCCTTGTTCCCCGCGTCCGCTCCTGGTTGCGCAACCCACAATGCGTCGATTCCATCCCGTTGCTCGAAACAAAGCAAACGGAACACCACCTTCACCCCCTCATTCTGGGCGACCACATGGGATAAAGTTAGAAAGATCGTTAGGAAGAGCGCGCGCAACATGGTCTTTGGATAGTGGAGGTTCACCCACGAATCAAACTTCTTCCGAAGCAAGCCAGCGGAATGACACCACATGGAAACGACGTCCGAACACCTTGTTCACATCCGTCGCGTTCGCGGGTGCCACGGTGGCCTCGTTGGTCGGATCCACATAGTCCGGAACCCGCTGCACCACCGCCTCACACCATGCCCTGGCCAAAACCTTCGTTCCCGCAGTGTCGCGAGCCTCACCATACGCACGGATCGTGAAGGTATCCGAGCGCACCGAAATGTGCGACCCAATCATGCTCAAGATGTCGCCCTGACTCAGGAACCCGGGCGAGCCCTCGGCGCTGTTGCCTGTCCCCGCGATCGTGGAAACATAACCACTCGCACCAAGATTGCCCGCACCAAGCTCCACACCCTCCGACTTACTCGCGTCATTGATGGAAGTCCTGTCAATCGCCGCCTGCAACGCCCCTTTCAAATTCACCGGATCACTTTCCGGTCCCAACCCGCGGTTCACGAAATCACCCATCGAAAGAAACGGTCCGCGCGTGCGGATTTCCCGCGTGATCTCCGTCGCAAGCGACCGGATCTGGGCATCCGTCAGGCGGCGGTATCCCTGCCAACGATTCTCCCTCACCACAACCAACTGACTATCCATCGAGCCCTTGGCAGGCCGACGAACCCGCGGGAACGAACTCATCCCATCGGCACCAGCATCCACGGTTTCATGCGTCTGGATCGCCTCCTCACGCAATGCGGACAGAATCGCCACCCAAGCATCCACCGACGTGGAGTTCACATTGAATGAACCATTGACCAACAAATGCGCGCCAAGATTCAAATAGCCATCCCGTCCGGCAGTTGCAACCGACGACGGAACACTCGTCGAACCAGGATTGTAAGGCGTCAAACGCTGGTTCAGCAGCAGTCCTTTTCCAGAAAAGAAATCAGCCAATAGAACATCCGCAGTCTTTCCAGACGCACCGAAAAGGGGGCCTTCCTGATTGGCCGCTGTGGAAAGGAAATAGGAATCCCAGAGCGCCTCGTTAGCCGACCACGTATGGTCGACCATTTGAGTTCCATCCCGCCAGGTGCCCGCAATTCCATTCGTTCCAATCTGCGGATGCGCCCGAGACTCGCCCACCGTGTAGGTCACCCGCGGCATGAAACCGAAACCCGCCAGATTCGCATGCCGGAACTGTGCGATCGACTGCAATGGAGCATGCGGAATCTCATAAACCGTAGCCTGACGGCTTCCACGCAACGATCCGTGACCACCAAAGAAAAAGCCCTCTCCAGTCGCCCGGTCATCCTCGACCGCAGCATTGCCATTCCGGATCGGCATCATGACCAACTCAACCGGAATCCCTCCCACTGGCTGGTTCACAGCCGAGAGATCAAACTTGCCCAAGCTCTGAACCGGGCTGCTGTCGGCAATCACACGGGATGGAGTGAACGACTCCTGCGTCGTCTTCCCTGACATGCTGAAGATCATGAACGGCCTCGCACGGGTGTAAGCGGAAATCGGAGTATTGTTGGCCTCGTATAGATCAGGCACGGTCAGATTGGGATCCACACGCGGCTTGGGGAAAGTCTCGGGAAAAGCCCGTGACTCCGGAAACCGCAGGGACGTCCCCTGCTCAACAATTTGCTTCAGTCGATCCTGCGTTCCATAGCGAACTGCGAGCGACCCAGCCTTCACCAACGTTCCGGATCGAAGCACCTCCACATCAACAATGAGATTCCCGTTTGAGGCAGGTGGCATATAGGGACCATAATTCACCCCAACCCTCTCGGTTCCACGAAGGGCGACAATTCCTTCACCGTGGGAAACTTCGACTCCCTTTGCGGTTTTCAAACTCCCGCCCCCTGCCGGAACCAGCCAGTCCACATCAAAACCCATCCCCGTAGTCGCGTCCGCCACCAAACGCGGAACCATTTGGAAATTCGAAGTCTTGTCGTTGCGCCAGTCAAACAATTTGATGCCGTCAGAACCCACACCCGGTTGCTCGTCAACCCACCGCCAGGTTGGAGCGACACTTGGAGTGCCGAACAATTGCGTTTGACCGGGTGCCAACTCGATCCTCGTATTCGCTCCGCTAGAAAACGAACTCTGCAACGTAACGGCAAAATCTTTCGATGCACCATCGGTCCCTTGTGATCCGACATAAAGTTGATTGAGCGGAACCAACTGTGTCGTCACTGGTTGACCATCGATCAGGAACTGAAATCCAACAGGCAGATTCTTGAACGTCACCTTGAGCCCGTCAAACATCAGCGGTACATTGTAGGGATTGTGAAGCGTGACGATCGGAAGATACTGCATATGCAGCATGTAAGGTTTCCCTGCGGCGCGAAGACCCGCAGCGCGCCCTCCGTGAACATCCCGCGTGATTAAAGAAAAAATCGTATCCACCCGCACAATCGTCGGCATCAGCACAGGTTCGGTCGTTGTTGCGGGAAAAGCCACTTCTGCATTGAACACCCGGTCCACCCTCGTCGGAGTATATCGCGTTGGCACCCGCTGCGTGATTCCGTTCGCCTGGGGCGTTAGAGTGCCTTCACGCTTGCCGATTTTTCGATAGAGATCATGGAAATTCAGCAAATACGACCAGGAAGGGTCCGAGGCACCGGTGGTCAACCCCGGCGTGCTCTGATAGAGCTTTGCGGAGGTCATCGAAGTCGGCAGCCCCCGCGAAAACATCAGCGACAGATCCTTCTTGAAACCACCCGCAACCACATCAGTCAACAAACCGGCCGAGTGAACCGTTAGATCGCTGTGATACTCCTCGAACGCGTCATCCGCCGGCCCTTTCGCCAGATCGGTGCTTTTCATCGAAATCAGGCGGTTGGTTTCCGGATCTTGCGAGTCGAACTTCTCCAAACCATCCAGCGCGGAAATGCCATCCGTCGGAGGCGCTCCAGCGGTAATCACCGGCGAAACCGCACCGAGCGTCGTATTCTTCGACAAATCCAGCCTCGCCTTCGCCGATTCATCAACCACCGCCCATGCCATCCCACCGACCGACCGGCCATTGCTCACCCGCGTCGGTTGCAACGAAATGCGCTGGCTGAGACCATCCTGCTCTTCGCCCAGCGAACCCACATCAAGAAGCTTGGCCGCACCCGTGGTTCCAGCTGCCACCAACGGCGGATTCTCCGGCTGATTCGGCACCGCTCCGTCCACGGTCGAAACCAGCCATCTATTGAAGCGCGAGGCTTTCGCAGCCTTCGTGCGGGACAGGCGATCTCCCGTCTCCCACGGAGTCCAGACCCCTGTCATACCTTGCGGGCGGGTCTCGTTGATCACTGATGCCGGAGCGGTGATGGCACGATCCGGTCCAGCCCCTTTCTGAAGCTCTCCAAGCGCCATCATCAAACCCAACCGCGCTTGCTGCCGAGCCTGATTCATCGCATCACCGCTGCCAGCTCCGCGCAGGGAAACGGACGACAAGGTAAGCATGCCTACAGCAAGCAGGGTCAGCAAAATCATCAGCGTGACCGTAATGACGAGCGTAAAGCCTCGCCGCTTTGCTCCAATTTTGGGTTTACGAGCATTCATGTTGAAATCGGTTGGTTTTTGGAAACTATCAAAGCAAACAAAAAGTGTCACACGGAAGATGCCCGCGGTGATGATCATGTCAATACACAATCCATCCAACTGTGTCGACTACCCCATCCGGAGGAGGAAGAATGCCGGACAGACCGAATCCGGCTTGCCCCCATCCATCCAACGGGGCATGACGTGGGTGTGACGCGTGATCTAACCGCAGACCCGGCGTGGAAAGAGGAGGACCTGGGGATTCCCCTGCCCGACTCTCCACACGCCTGTTCGGTGTGTTTGCCCACCTGGGATTCCGTGATCGGCTACGAGGAATCACGTGACAAGGTCGTCCGCCGCATGCAATCCGGTTACCCGAGGTTCTTCCGCCATCCGGTGGTCGAACGCCTCTTCTCCGCAGCCCGCGCGGAAATCGCCGGCGAGGGTGAGGACGTGCTGGTTCTCCCCACCCGCGGCTCGGTGCAACGCGCTCACCGCTGGGTCGAGCGCCGCGCGGAAGCGGCGGTTAGAATCGCCAGTTTCCACGGCCTTCAGGTGTTGGTCTATCCCATCAAGGCCCAGACCGAAGCCAAGCTCTACTGGCGTTTCGCAGGCGAGGTGGTGAGCAGCCGCCAGGCACAGGATTACCTCGACGGGCACTTGCGCGAGGGCACCAAGTCCCACCTGATCGCACGCGCCATGTCTAAGCACATGGGAATTCCCGCATCCGACGTGTTTGTATTTTCCAGCGGCATGTCCGCCGTCAGCGCCGCGCTGCGCGCACTCCCGGGCCTTCGCGAAGGACGCAAAACCCTCCAGTTGGAATTCCCTTACGTAGACTGCCTCAAGGTCCAGGAGCATTTCGGAAATGGCGTCGTCTATCTCAATGACGCCACTGGCGAATCGTTCGATGAAGCCCTCCGCAGGATTCGCCAAGGCGAGTTCGCCGGCGTCTTCACCGAGGTCCCGAGCAATCCCCTGCTCCGCACCGTCGATCTCATCCGCGTCGCGGAAGCCTGCGCGGCAAGCTCCACGCCGTTGGTCGTGGATGACTCCGCCACCGGCCCACTCAATGTCCAGTTGATGGATCACGCCGACATCGTCACCAGCAGCCTCACCAAGTGGGTATCCGGCAAAGGCGACGTCATGGCAGGCATGGTCAGCGTGCGTGCCGGCTCTCCCCACGCGAAGGATTTCCGCGCCTCGTTGGAGGTCGATTCCAAAGAGGTCGCCCCGCTCTACATCGGCGATGCCGAGGTCCTCCTTTCCAACCTCAAAACCTACCCGAAACGCATGACCGCGGTGAATGCGAACGGCACCGGACTCGCAGCTTGGCTGAACCAACACCCGGCCGTCGCCAAAGTTTGGCACCCATCCCTCGTTCACACCACCTCTTATGAAGCCGTCATGCGCCCCGGCGGCGGATACGGCGGACTTCTTTCCTTCACCCTGAAAGCCCCCAAAAAAACCTCAAAAGTCTTCGACGCCCTGCGCGTCAACAAAGGCCCGAGCTTCGGCACGCCTTTCACCCTCGCTTGCCCCTACACCCTGCTCGCCCACTACGACGAACTCGAATGGGCCGAAGGATGCGGTGTCCCATCCCACCTCCTCCGCGTTTCATGCGGCCTGGAACCGCTCGAATCCCTGATCGCGGTCTTCAGCGAAGCCCTTGCCTTCGGCTGAAATTCAGAAAATCCCCAGGATGTCATCGTCGAAATCCGTGTCATCATCCGGCCCCCGGAAATGATCACGGATGAATTCCCGCCAGATCTGCCGGCTCTCTTCTGATAGACCCGCCGTCACCTTCGCGATGCATTCGCCGCAGATCAGCAACGGCAGCGCACCGTTCACCAAGTGCCCTCCAGAATCATACAGCGCGGAAATCGCAAACCGCCTCATCTGATCCCGAGGCGTCCGACAGGAAATGCACGCTCCAAACCGCTCCACCGGATTGGCCGCCATCATGAACTCCCTCGTCCTCGCCTCCCAATCGATCTCCGCTTCAAGAAACACCCTCACCGACTCCTTCGACTCCTCCGAAAACCGATCCGTCACCGAATCCCGGCACGGCTTGCAAATCGCATACTCCAGCACGCACTCGCATCCCACATACTCCTTGTTCACCAACCACGGCGCCGCAATCTCCGCCAACGGCCAAGCACACCGCACACATCGCGAAAACGGCGCACCCGTCTCCTCGGAAAAAAGCCATCGGTTGATATCATCCACAGCCGGATTCCAGCAGACGTGCCAACCCGGGAAAACCCCAAACGTCACCAATCCCTCAGCCAGTGCTTGCCGCGTCCCAACCACGGCGCTACTCCTCCCCCATGCTTGATGCCATTCGCGCGCTGTTGATTCTGCAAGACCGTGACCGCCGCCTCCTGGCGATTGCCAAGGATCTGGAAAAAATCCCTCAGGAAGAAGCCCGCGCGAAATCCAAACTCGCAGGCGACGAGGCTGCCGTGAAAAAAGCCCACGACGAACTCATGGAAGCCGGCCTCCGGGTCAAAAAGGCCGAACTCGACGCCCAAACCCGCCGGACGACGATCACCCGACTCAAAATGCAACAGTTCGAAACCCGCAAAAACGACGAGTTTCAAGCAATCAAACACGAGATCACCCGATACGAGGCCGAACTCGATGCCTTCGAAACCAAGGAACTCGAAGCGATGGAGGAAGTGGACCAGTTCCGCATCAAGTTCAATCAAGCGGAAGCTGCACTCGCCATCACCAAAGGCCTCGTCAACGAGGACCTCGCCCGCATCAGCGAACGCAAGGCCCGCGACGAAGCCGAACGCAAGGAACTCGTCGAGGAACGCACCAAACTCGCCGCCGGAATTTCCGATCAAATCCTCCCGCTCTACGAACGTCTCATGCGCAGCAAGGACGGCCTCGCCCTCGCCCCGCTCAACGAAGGCAAATGCGGTGGCTGCCACATGAAACTCATCGCCTCCACCGTCATCAACGTGCAGTCTGAACAACAAATCACCCGCTGCGAAGACTGCGGCCGAATCCTCTACGTCGAAGGCTGATCGCCCGAGTCAATCGTCCGAGCCAGCGCGGATCCCGCCCGATCAGTTCGCGGTGAAGTATTCCTTTTTCCGCTCTTCCACCACCACCAGCCAGTTCATCATCGTCACCGGCGGCAACTCTGCCGGGTGAAGGATCGGACGAAGATTCACCGTGATCCGCCCCGAATTGATCGACTGCCCGGATGCCCCTTTCGAGTCCAGCGGCCTCACCGGGTTCGCAGCATCCTCGCCCACCAACGACCCGATCTGACCTTCCAGTTGGATCGCAAACGGATCCATCTCCACTCCGAACCGCTTCTCCGGAGCAAACAACGAACACGGCGGATAAAACACCTTGCCGGCAGGATAATTCGGCGGCGCCGTGGCAGGTGTGATGTTGAAGTCATCACCGATGTAAAGCCGCAGATTCGTCACGACGGAAAAGCCCTTGGTAAAAGCTGATAGATTCGCACATTCCTCAAGAATCAACCCGTAATCCAGATCCGTGCAGGGAATCGATGGCTTCCTCAAACGGACGCTAGCCGCATAATCCACATTCGCCACGATCGAGTGGTTCACAGCTGGACCGTCCGCACCAATCATCGTCAGATAGGCCGGAAAACGCTCCGGATAAACCGCAATACAGGTCTTCCCTCCCGGTGTCACTTTGACTTCATACGGCGGACTCGGTCTGAAATATCCCCCCTTGAAAGTCCCGACAATCGGATCCCCGAACCGGGCATTCGTAAACGCCACGGAACCAGTTACCGCCTTCTGGAAAAAAAATCTCCCGTTTGCACCATACGCAACATCTACCACCGAGTTGAATGTATAACTCTGGTTCTCATCACAGACCTTCACATATCCCGGGGGCAAGCCGGAAACAATCCCGGTCACCTGCGGCTCCACCACCGTCTGCCGAGCGCCGTTTCTCATATAACTGAACCGCAACACCGTCGGCGTCGGATTCGTCGTGCTCACACAATCCGTGATATCAATCCGCATCGCACACTGCAAGGCTCCCACGGAGTAGTTGTTCCATGAGGTGGTGGACACCGTGGAACTTTCCGCGGCATGGGCAATCCGGTCGAAGTAGTCCGCACCTCGGTTGATTGGAATGAATGCCGCGCGTCCGCTTTCCGATGGCAAGGATACCGGGAAAAACTCCCCGGTGGTCAGCTCATGCAGCTCCCGCACACCTGGAGCGAAGGCATTCGCACCGATGGTATGCCCGCCAATCTGAGAACCCTCGGAAACCGTCATGCTGCGGCGGCTCGTCAAACCCGTCAGGGAAGTCCCTCCATTCACCTGCGCCTTGCCGGCGAAAACCCCGCCTGCAATCGTGACATTCTGCCATTGATCACCATTCGAATACGTCCCCAATGACATGAACGATGACGCGGAAATCGCCAACTGCGACGGAATTTCATAAATCGAAAACACAAACTGCCTCCTGAACCGCGCTGCACTCGTCAGGTTATCATCATGATCCGCAACATCCATCTGGAACATCCACCAATTGCGCTTCGCAACAAATGGCTCCCCCGGCCGACAATAACCGAAATTGATCTGCGGATAATTGATGAGATTGAAATTTGGGTAATTCCCGGTTGGCAAACCGACCATGCCCTCCGCCAGAGATCCATAAACCTTCGAGTTCGTGATGATCGGATAGGTGATGTCACGACTGCTCGCCGTCGTATCGGAGCATGTCAAAGGAGCCGGATACCCCGCACCCAATGAACGGTTGATCCCGGGCGAGACGAATCCCGATTCGTTCGTCGCCGCTCTGAAAATCCGGCTGACCGTCCCCAACGATGAGTCGCCGGTGTTGCCAAGCCTTGAGTTCGTCAGATTCAGTGATGATACCAAAGTCGCATCAATCGACCTCCTCGCGTTGGACTGATCCAACGCATCGCCGAAAATGTTCTGCCAGCGGAGCGGATTGCGTGTCGTGGTCGACGCATCCGATCCACTCTGCATGGCACGCATCGCCCGATTCGGCGCAATCGCCACAATCGACCTCAACAATGCCTCTTCCTTCTCCGAGTAATCGAGATGCAACTGGACATCCGCCTGCACCGATTGGGATCGAGCTGCGGATCTGTAGGAGTAGATCATCATCAAAGACAAGATGGTACCCGTGGACATCACCATCAGAAAGGAGATGTAGCCTCTCAGCCCGCGACGGATGGGTGTGGTTTTCATGGTGTTTGGGGGAATCGGATTACAACTGCATTGTGCCGGAGTAAGTGATGCGTTCACCGTTAGGCCCATCGATCTGCATGCGAAGAATTCCCTGATCGACGAAAAAACTCACGTTGCTGGCCTTCTTGGTGACCGCCCATTGCGGTTCCCCCAACACTCCGCTCAAAGGAACGATGTAATAATACAGCGCGGGGCCCGTCCCACGGTCTTCATAAGCCAAAATGGACGCCCTGACCGTGCCATCCGGCTGGCGGAAATTCATCACCATCACTGGAGAATTGGTGAGACGCGCATTCGTCCCGGCGAGCGCGTCGCTCACCGAAGCATGCAACCGAAATCGCTCTGACTTGCCGACCAACCGACCCACATACAAACTGATGATCGGTGCCTCATCGCTCAAGAAGTTCTGCGCGCTGAAAATCCGCAAAAACGCGATCTGCTGGTTCACCAGCGTAAGTGTCATCACCGCCACAGCCATACCCACGCTCATCGCGAGCGTCAGCTCGACCAATGTGTAGGCCCGACGGAATCTGGAGGTTCGGACAATCATTGTGAGCGCACCACGGTTCGGGATTTTGCATAATTGCGGCCACTGATCTGATAGGTCAGCACGCTCTGCAGCCGCCAGATTTTCATCGCCGCCGGATTGTTGACCACAGTCCCCGTGCCGCCATCGACAGGATAATTCCCCGGATCAGGCATTCGCGTCCGAATCACTGTTCCAATCAGTGGCCTCCCTCCCGGCAAACGCCCCACCTCAACCTGGGTGCTGGTGGTCGCCGGATGAATCGGCCATGGCGAAGTCCCGGATGTGATGGTCTCGAACGGAACCCGCTGGGCATACGCCCTCTCATAGGTCAGGTAGGCATCGGTAAGAACCTGCTGCAAAGTCCATTGCCTCGGATGCAACACACCCAGCGAAAGCTTCAACAACCCCAGCCCCAACACCGTCAGCAAGGACAACGCCAGAGTGGCCTCCAGCAAAACCATGCCGCCGCGCGCGCATCGCGCCTTGCGATTAACTCGGCGAATGCCAAGATCCCGCACATGTCCCGCCACTTGAACAGCCTCCTCATCGTCGCGTTTGCGATGATTGGGACGATCCTGTCGGCACACGGCCAAGCCATCCTCAACCCGCCTTTTGGGCTGCGTTGGGGAGATTCTCCGGAAAAGTTGATTGATTGGGCTGCCAAACATTCGCTGGACGTTAACATTGTCCTCCCGGGAGATCAACCCGGATTGCGCCGCCTCAAAATCCAACCGCGCAAAGGCTTCCTCCCCGGCACCAAGGCTGGGGCAATCGAAGGGCATTTCCTCTCCGGAAAACTCTACGAATTGACAGTCCACTACTTCGATCCCGAGGCCTCCGCCGACCTCATGCGCTCCCGCTTCGAGGAACTGAGTTCCTCATGTTGGCCATCACGGAGGTTGAGGACTTGTTGAGACAGTCCCGTGAGGCCAGGTTTTCGTTGATATATCGCAATGACAATTTCAGGAAGGAGTTGCAGGAAAGGTTGCCCGGATCACCGACCGGGCGTTGAAAATCATTCGATCGTGTGCACTGCGCCGTTCACCTCAATGGTCCGGTCCACCACAAAACTGACATGGGCCAGACGGTCGATTCCGAATGGAGTGGCGGTGAGAAGCTCCATCGTCCACACCCCGTCGGAATTCACCAGGGTATCCCAGTTGTTCACCGTTAGAACCCGATTCTGTGGAACGGGTTCATAAACAATCAGCGCGGACCCCGGAACCACGGTCCCTACAGTCCCAAGCTGCGGAGAACCCTTGTAAACCTGAGCGTATGTCCGGCTGTCCGGATAAAGATCATTCAAGGTGAACGTGAGCGACGGCAGATTGAACCGCACGATCTGCCCTTGCGTAATCCCGGCAATCGTTCCGTCCGCCACCGGCCAGATCTGAACATACAACGAAGCGATCTGCGATTCCGGAGCCTGATAGTCTTCCAAAGAGAAAACCGAAAACCGCTCCTCTCCCCGCACCTTCGAGCGATTCGAACCCGGCACCGAGTTCACCCCATACGCCAAACGGTGCACCGCATTGTTCGTAAGACTAACCTGATGGATCAACGTGGCCTGGTTGCGATCAATTCCCGCCCCGGTTCCGGTCGCGCCGTAAGATTGCACATGGCGCAGCAACTTCACGCTCTTCGATGCCGCCGGAGCCGATGCCTCGGTGCGCAAACCGGACGTCGTGATATCCACCGTGAACGGACGGTCCGCACGGGTCCTCGGAACCATGCCATATGGATCCTCGGTGATGATCTGCACCGTCGCCATCGGTACGTAGGTGCCCACGTAGCGGGTATCTAACAAATAAACGGTCAGCGGATCCGCTTTTGCCGTCCAAAGTTCGAATCTCGCGCCGCCGGGATTGATCGCCAAGGCCGACAACGATTGACCAGTCGGAAGAACCGAAACGTCCCAGATCACCCCGGTCGGAAGCTGAACCTGGCGGACGAAATTGGTGTAGGTCGTGCCCGCCTGCCCGAAAGACGGGGCAGCGGAAAAGACCAGTGCGGAAAGGGAAAGCAGCAGGGATTTCATGGTTGTGGCTTGGTTTGGGCAGTCTCAGGGTCAACCGCCGGTTCAGGATTTTTCAATGGAAGCACGGAAATGGGGCCGGTCATGAACGTGGCAACCACCAGATTGGTGGTAGTGTCCCCTGAGTCGTTAAAATTGGTTGGTGGCTGGTTGGCCTCATGCACCAGCATGAGGGCGCTAAAACCAAAACCAACCAACCATCGTGATCCACGAAAAATTGAAAGAGGCCTTCTTGCAAGGCGAAGAAAAGGAAGCCGCGAATTTGTTCCGCCAACTGCTTCGGCAGAGTGTCCGGGCCGGGCTGCTTGAAGCCATGGCCGAGGAAGTCGAAGCCTTGTGCG
>SYAP01000254.1 GCA_005787565.1 Verrucomicrobiaceae bacterium
AGACAGATTTTCCCTCAATACCACCACATCTTGTATTGTGAATAATTTGTGGATACTACATGAAGAAAATCGAATTGACCCGCCCCCCGCCACTCTGGCAATCTCCACAACGCTGCGCGATGCGCTCCAACACTCTCTAACCACCCTCCTAACACCCCTTCTTTCACCCCTTTTCACCCAATTCCAGCACCATGTCCGCCACCACCGTCGTCAAACTCGGAGACCGCACCTTCACCCTCGATAAATCCAAAGCCGAAGAAGCCTACGCCGCCAAACGCGTCATCAACGGCAAGGAAACCATGTTCTTCAACATCCTCCCGCTCAAATACCAGTGGGCCTACGATCTCTACAAGACCATGAAGAACAATCACTGGGAGCCGGAAGACATCACCATGCAAAAGGATGTCGAACAATGGCGCTCCAATGAAATCTCCGACGTCGAACGCTGGATCATCAAAATGGGCATCGGCTACTTCTCCGCCGCCGAAGGCATCGTCGGCGACAACGTCCTCCACGTCGTCCGCGAAGTCGTCACCGCCCCCGAGCTCAAACTCGTCCTCGGCCGCCACGCCCACGAGGAAAACATCCACGCGGACTCCCTCGTCTACATGATCTCCTCCCTCGGCATCAACCCCCACGAATGCGAGGCCATGTTCGAGGACGTCCCCACCATCACCGCCAAAAACAACTTCGTCGTCTCCAATTCCCGCGCCCTCCGCCGCGATATCGACCTCACCATCACCGCCAACAAGCAGGCCCTCGCCAAAAACATCTTCATGTTCGGCCAGGTCATGGAAGGCACCCAGTTCTACGGCCTCTTCGGCATGATCCTCAGCCTCTACCGCCAGAACAAATTCCCCGGCATCGGCCAAATGTTCCGCTACACCCTCCGCGACGAGTCCAACCACATCGAGGTCTTCCGCAACCTCCTCATGGACCTCATCGATGAAAACCCCGACATCTGGACCGAGGACTTCCGCGAAGACCTCCGCGCCACCATGAAAGAAGGCATCACCCTCGAAAAAGCCTTCATCCGCGACTGCCTCCCCGTCTCCGCCATCGGCCTCAGCTCCTCCGAGTTCGAGCAATACATCGACTACATCGCCGACCGCCGCCTCACCTCCTGCGGCCTCGCCCCACTCAACAAGGAAGTCTCCAACCCCTTCCCCTGGCTCGCCGAAATGATGGACATCAAAAAGGAAACCAACTTCTTCGAAGGCCGCGTCACCGAATACCAAAAAGCCTCCGCCCTCGCCGCCGTCGACGACGACGAGCTCTAAACCAGATCCGCCCGATCCGCCAGTTCCGTCCCTTCTTCCCCAAAATCCCCACCCTCACCTTCATCATGTACCGCTCCCTCAACCTAAACGAAGACCTCGCCCTCAAACAAGTCGTCACCGACCGCTTCTCCCTCACCGATCGCGGATTCGCTTGGCGTGAGGTCATCCCCACCGAAAAACGCCAGCCCATCGCCGACATCATCGTCACCCGCGGCACCACCGAATCCCACTTCTCCCTCGAAGACGTCGCCGACGCCATCGGCGACTCCCTCGCCGACCTCCTCATCTCCCGCAGCGAGGACGCCAAATCCATCTTCTCCGACGTCAACCGCAAGTTCGTCTCCGACGTCGCCCACTCCGTCGCCCAGTCCCTCACCAAGACCCTCGACTCCGGCGACCGCCTCCGCCTCTCCGAGGCCGACCTCTACCTCCTCATCGAAAAGGCCCTCCTCGAAAACGAAGCCTACGACGTCGCCAAATCCCTCGCCTTCCGCCGCTCCATCGAAAAAGGCGGCTCCGTCGACGTCCACACCGGCCCGCACTCGCTCCCCGTCCGCCTCATCCGCCGCAACGGCAACGTCGTCCCATGGTCCGAGACCAAAATCGAGATCGCCGTCCGCAAAGCCTTCCTCACCATCAAGGAAAACCCCGAGCCCGCCATCGAAGTCGCCAAAGGCGTCACCGAAATCATCCGCCGCGGCGACTCCTCCTTTGTCCACATCGAGGACGTCCAGGACCTCGTCCAGGAGGAACTCATGCGCCAGGGCCACTTCAAGGCCGCCGCCCACTACATCCGCTACCGCGACGAACGCGCACGCCTCCGCCGCGAGGAAGAGGAAAACGCCGAGGACCCCGCGCAGGAACTCATGGTCACCGTCACTTCCGACGATGGCATCTCCTCCTTCTGGGACGGCACCGAACTCCGCAAACGCATCGCCTACGCCTCCATCGGCCTCGACCTCAACCTCTCCGATGTCGAAATCGAACGCGAACTCCGCCGCTCCGTCGGCAA
Source organism: Verrucomicrobiaceae bacterium (assembly GCA_005787565.1). GTDB lineage: Bacteria > Verrucomicrobiota > Verrucomicrobiia > Verrucomicrobiales > Akkermansiaceae > Luteolibacter. Next base: position 2,293 of record SYAP01000254.1, read on the forward strand.
CGAGATCTCCGAAAAAGACCTCAAAAACACCATCATCCTCAACGCCAAGGCCCTCATCGAAAAAGACGCCGATTTCGCGAAATTCGCCGGCCGCATCCTCCTCTCCTACATCTACGAGGAGGTCCTCGAATGGTCCATCCTCAAGGACGGCATCGAAAAACTCAAAGCCGCCCACCAGGTCGCCTTCAAATCCTACCTCAAACACGGCGTCGCCATCAAACGCCTCAACCCCGAGCTGCTCGACAAATACAACCTCGACAAACTCGCCGAAGCCTTCGATCCCACCGCCGACCTCGACTTCGACTACCTCGGCATCCAGACGATGTATGACCGCTACCTCATCGTCGATAAAACCGGCAGCAAACACCGCCGCATCGAGACCCCGCAGTTCTTCTGGATGCGCGTCGCCATGGGCCTCTTCAAGCGTGAGGAAAAAGACGCCGAAGGCTGGGCCATCCGCCTCTACAACCTCTACAAAGGCCGCCGCTTCTGCTCGTCCACGCCCACCCTCTTCAACTCCGGCACCCTCCACAGCCAGCTCTCCTCCTGCTACCTCTACAAAGTGGACGACTCCATCGAGTCCATCATGTATCGCGGCATCGCCGAAAATGCATTCCTCAGCAAATGGGCCGGCGGCCTCGGTGGTTCATGGACCGCCGTCCGCGGCACCGGCGGCTACATCCAAGGCACCAATGGCGAGTCCCAAGGCATCATCCCCTTCCTCAAACTCCACAACGACCAGCTCGTCGCCGTCAACCAAGGCGGAAAACGCCGCGGCTCCGGCTGCGCCTATCTAGAAACCTGGCACAACG
>SYAP01000255.1 GCA_005787565.1 Verrucomicrobiaceae bacterium
CCGCCATCCTGTCCTGGCAAGGCCCCGCACCCGAACCCCGCTCATTCTTCCGCGTCACCCGAACCCCAACACCACGATGAAATTCAGACCCGCATTCAGCCTCATCGAAACCCTCGTCGCCATCGCCATCCTCTCCGTCCTCGGCTCCATCACCGTCGGCGGCATCCGCTCCGCACGCAACAAGGCCGCCATGACCGTCGAACTCAACGCCGCACGCAACCTCATCACCGCCTACCTCGGCCACGCCTCGGAAAACGGCGGACGCGTCCTCCCCGGCTACAAGAACGACCCCGATGCCACCAATCTCGATGGCGACCCTCTATCAGATCCCATCAACGCCCGCTACCCCTGGCGCCTCGCTCCCCATGTCCCGAAAATCGAAGGCAACATCCTCTTCAACGGCAACGAAAAGGCTCTCAACTCACCTAACAGCGACTACCTCGTCAGCGTCCAACCCAACCTCGGCCTTAACGCAACCCTCGTCGGCGGCCACTTCGGCAGCGGCAGCCCCCTCCCTCCCACCCCGCGCCTCATCCAAACCTACGGCAAATTCCACCTCACCAACCTCGCCGAATCCTCCTCCCCGGAATCCCTCATCGTCTTCGCCTCCGCTCGATCCTCCACCGGCGATCCCGGATACTTCGAAATCCGCCCCCCCAACCTCACCAAACCCATCTGGCCCTCCGCCAAATTCTCAGAATCCTCACCACCCCACCACCACGGCCACGTCGACCTCCGCTGGAACCAAAAAGCCGTCGCCGTCATGCTCGCCGGAAACGCCAGCCTCCTCAACGAATCCCAACTCCGCGACATGCGCCGCTGGTCCCACCAAGCCGCCAATTCCAACCAACCCAACTTCCTCATCTCCCCAATCCCCTCCAACTAACCCAACCCATCCCCCATTTTTTCTTCCTTCTTGCGAATGAGTCTCAATTGCACAAACCTCTGGCCGTGCCAGACCCCTTGAACGACGACCGCATCCACGATCAATGGTGGGGCGGCCACGACGGCCTCCGCTGCGCCCGAATCCACGGCCGAACCCTCTCCGGCGGCTGGCGCTGGCGCACCCACCCCTCCGACGAAGTCTGGCTGTGGCTCAACATCGAAGGCAGCGGCCTCATCTGGGGAAAAACCGAACGCTTCATCCTCAAACCCGGCATGTACGCCCTCACCGGCGGTGGCGATGCCAGCGAATGGACCTGCGTCCGCTACCCCGGCACCCACCAGCTCGAACTCGTCGTCTTCTCCAGAAAATGGCTCATCGACCGCCTCGGACGCCACCAGGAATGGCTCCACCCGGCCCTCGCCAAATGGCTCCACCACCGCCAAAACCTCGCCTTCTGCGGACTCATGGGCGTCTGGGAACGCGAACTCTGCGAGGCCCTCTCAAAAGCCATCCTCTACCCAGGCCCTCATCGCCTCCTCGCCGAAGCATCCATCCTCAGCTGGGCAGCCATCCGACTCTTCCGGAGCCACTCCGGCGACTCCGGCGCCGGCTTCTGCCACACCATCAAATCCAACGACCCCGTCCGCCGCGCCATCGAAATTCTCCGCTCCCGCGTCGATCAACCGCTCGACCTCGCAACCCTCGCCCGCGAGGTCGGCGTCGCACAACACCACCTCTCACGCAAAGTCTCCTCCCAAACCGGTCTCACCCTCCAACGCCACCTCCGCCGCCTCCGCATCGAACGCGCCTGCGAAGCACTCGCCAGCCGCCGCTTCAATGTCACCGAAGCCGCCCTCGACTGCGGATACCAAAGTCTCTCCCACTTTGCCAAATCCTTCCGCGAGGAAACCGGACTCCCACCCGGCGAATGGCTCGCAAAACAACAGGAATCATCCTGATAGATCAGTTGTTGATGATATATCTTTCCAAATCATGATGATATCATGAATTTTCGGAAATAAGATGAAACAACAACCCCCTTGATATCATTTCCGGAAACCACCAATCTTCATGGCGCTTACCCCCCACCATGAAAACACCCCCCCTAACAAAAACATCGCTGGCACTCGCCTTCGCCACCATATCCTCAGCTCACGCCCAGCTCGTCATCCCTCCTTGGGGAGCCGAAGCCTACGCCTACGTCGCCGAAAACCCCTTCGGCAGCGTCGCCTCAAGCCCATTCAACTTCGCTCCAGGCGATGGCGGAGCCGGATCTAACAGCGCCAGCACCTCCATCTCCGAAACTCGCGGATCAGCCTCCGGCAGCGTCACCCTCAACACCGGCAGCCCCATCCGCACCCCGCTCATCCGCACCTTCGCCCAGACCGGCCCCGCCGCCGCCGCGGCCTTCGGCGGCGCCACCGGCGTCGAAGCCTACATCTATCAGGGAGCCGCCCCCGCCACCTTCTCCGTGAACGTCAACCTCTCCGGAACCGTCACCAACCCGGCAACCGATTTCTCCAGAAACCAAGCCCGCGTCAGCATCTACCTCTCCCAACCAGAACTGATGCTCCAAGGCTTGCCAGAAGAAGATCCAGAACCCGATCTCTTCTTCCAACCCGAATTCTTCTTCACCACCGACCGCGGCTCACTCGTCGAATCAGGCCTATCCCCCGTCTCCGACCTCCAACTCTTCCAAGGCGGAATCACCCCCGATGACGACATCCTCTCCGGCACCCTCACCTGGACCATGAACCCCGGCGACACCGCCTACCTCTGGGCTCAAGGCTCCTCCAACGCCTACGGCCCAAACGCCACCTCGGACGCCAGAAACACTCTCACCCTCAACTTCGTCAACGCCACCGGACTCACCGCTCTCAGCGCCATCCCGGAACCCGCCACCTCCCTCCTCGGCGGACTTGGATTCCTCATGCTCATGTGCCGCAGACGCTGAATCCACTCTCGAACCCAATCACATCAGCATCGACGCATGCGTCATCCTCACCAAGGATGGCGCATGCTTCCCGCGCTGATCACGGAAATCCCAGGCCCGCGCTCGCTCGACCTCGCCGCTCGCCTCAGCCGCGTCGAATGCCGCAACACCACCTTCTCCTCTCCCGATTGGCCCATCTTCTGGGAACGCGCCGATGGATCCAACATCTGGGACGCCGACGGCAACCGCTTCCTCGACCTCACCAGCGCCTTCGGCGTCGCTACCCTCGGCCACGGCTTCACTGCCGACTCCCTCCGTCACCAATCCGCATCGCTCCTCCATGCCATGGGCGATGTCCACCCCGCCCGACTCAAGGTCGAGCTCTGCGAAAAACTCAGCGACCTCACCTTCCAACGCTGGACACACAAACCCGGCAAAACCCTGTTGGGAAACTCCGGCTTTGAAGCCGTCGAATCCGCACTCAAAACCGCCGTCCTCGCCACCGGAAAATCCGGCATCGCCGCCTTCCAAGGCGGCTACCACGGCCTCGGCTACGGAGCCCTGTTAGGAAATGGCATTCCCTGGTTCCGCGAACCCTTCGCCCCACAACTCGCAAACGTCTCCACCCTCCTCCCCTACCCACGCATCCATCACGAATCCTCCATCCAGTCATTCCGCGAAGCCCTCGCCAACCTCAACCCAGCCACCACCGCCGCCATCCTCGTCGAACCCATCCAAGGCCGCGGCGGCATCGTCGTCCCCCATCCCTCCTTTCTATCAGAACTCCGCGCTTGGTGCGATGCCCACCACGCCCTTCTCATCCTCGACGAAATCTACACAGGCCTCCTCCGCACCGGCCCCCTCTTCGCCTGCGAACACTCCGCCGTCGTCCCGGACCTCATCTGCCTCGGCAAAGCCCTCACCGGCGGCTTCCCCCTCTCCGCCTGCGTCGGAAAATCCGAAATCATGGACGCCTGGCCCACCTCTAACGGCGAAGCCCTCCACACCAGCACCTTCCTCGGAAACCCCCTCGGCTGCGCCATGGCCATCCACTCCCTCAACCTCCTCTCCTCCCCGGAAACCGCCACCCGCGCCTCCACCACCGCCGCCCACCTCGCCACCGCCCTCTCCTCACTCCACGGCCTCCCCTTCGTCCACGAAATCCGCGGCCCAGGCCTCATGAAAGGCATCGAACTCCGCCACCCCAACGGCCAACCCGCCGGAAACATCGTCATCTCCCTCGTCACCCAACTCCTCAAAAAAGGCCTCATCCTCCTCCCCGATGGCCCCCTCGGCGATGTCATCGCCCTCACCCCACCCATCACCATCACCCCCGAAGAAATCGACCACTCCACCCAACTCATCGCCTCCACCCTCACCCAACTCGCCTGACCCCCAAACCGTGGCTCGGGCATCCTGCCCGAAGCCCTCTTCAAAATCCCAAAGCTCCCCCCCCAAACCCTGGCCCCGGCATCCCACCTGCAGCCCTCTTCAAATCCCCCAAAACCCCAACACCCAAACGCCGTCCTTGCCAACCCCCGGCCCATCCACTTCACTCCGCCCGCCCGAATCCCATGGCCCTCATCGTCCAAAAATACGGCGGAACCTCCGTCGGCACACTCGATCGCATCCGCAACGTCGCCGCCCGCATCAAACGCACCCGCGATGAAGGAAACCAGGTCGTCGCCGTCGTCTCAGCCATGTCCGGCGTCACCGATGGCCTCATTAAAATGGCCAGGGAACTCTCCGAAAACCCCTCCGAACGCGAACTCGACGTCCTCCTCGCCACCGGCGAACAACAATCCATCGCCCTCGTCACCATGGCCCTCATGGAAGCAGGCGTCGACGCCGCATCCATCACCGGACGCCAAGCCGGCATCCACACCAGCGGATCCCACACCCGCGGCCGCATCCTCAACATCGACCCGTCCCTCATGCGCCGATTCCTCGACGAGGAAAAAGCCCTCGTCGTCGCCGGATTCCAAGGCGTCACCCCGGACGGCATGATCCACACCCTCGGCCGCGGCGGCTCCGACCTCACCGCCATCGCCGTCGCCGCCGCCCTCAAGGCCGATGTCTGCCAGATCCTCACCGATGTCGACGGCGTCTACACCTGCGACCCGCGCGTCGTCCCCAACGCCCGCAAACTCCCGGAAATTTCCTACGACGAAATGCTGGAAATGGCATCCTCCGGCTCCAAAGTCATGCAATCCCGCTCCGTCGAATTCGCCAAAAAATTCGGCGTCATCTTCGAAGTCCGCTCCTCACTCAACGACAACCCCGGAACCCTCGTGTTAGAAGAACATCCATCCATGGAAAACGTCGTCATCCGCGGCGTCTCGATCGAGCGATCACAAGCCCGCGTCACCATCACCGGCATCCCCGACGAACCCGGCATGTCCGGCAAAATCCTCGGTGCACTCGGCGATGCCGAAATCAACCTCGACATGATCGTCTCCAACATCGCCCACGATGGCTTCGCTCGCCACTCGTTCACCATGCACTCCAGCGATCTCGGAAAAGCCCAGGCCGCCCTCAAACCCGTCCTCGCCGCACTCTCCACCAACGCCAAAATCGAAACCGAAGCCGGAATCGCCAAACTCTCCGCCGTCGGCATCGGCATGCGCTCCCACTCCGGCGTCGCCGCAACCATGTTCAAAGCCCTCGGCAACGCCGGCATCAACATCGGCATGATCTCAACCTCCGAAATCAAAATCGCCGTCACCGTCGACGAACCCCGCATCGAAGACGCCGCCCGCGCCGTCCACGACGCATTCCAACTCGACAAAGCCCCAGCCTGATCAAAATCAAGCTCGATGATCTCGCTTGATCCAAAGAATGGCCCCCGTTCAAACTGAAGGCCTGAATCGATGCGCCGATTTCCGGGCACAGCACAAAATTGGCGGACCATCGTCTGCCTCTCCCAAAACCCTGTTCTTTCCAACTTCCTCACCTCCTCATCCCCCATAAACTCGCGCACCCGGATATTTACCTAACAGAAAAAATCCCGCGCCCCACTTCCCACTTCCATCATCACCCGCGCATCACGCAAAGCCCTCCGGCACCGCCAGTGCTCACCCTCCGTACATACCGCCTCCAAAACCTTAAAAACCCATCCCGCCTCCTCCCGCCCGATCGCAAACGCCGCATTGAACAGTAAAAAGATTGCCTCACTCCGCGAAGAAAACGGCAAAACGCACTCCGCAACCTTCACCGCCGCACCCAGCGCCTTCCGCGCCTCAGCCACCAGCTCTCGCTCCGCCAACCCGGCAATCTCCCACGCCCGAACCGCCGACCGCTTGTAATCATCATCACACTCGGCAGCCGCCTTCGCCGCCATCCGGAAAACCACCAACGCATCCCTCTCCACATACCGGCCCACATGCGAAAAAGCCTGCGCCCGATACCAAGGCTCCCCGATCTCCTTCGCCTTCACCAACGCCCTCCCCGGACTCACCCTCGCAAGGGCAATTGCCTGATCCCGTTGAAGACTTGAACTCATCTGCTCTAGCCCACAAAACACCCGACCGCCTAACAGAATCAAGCGACACATCATGCAACTGCAACCCTCACTCGATCCAGTCGCCCATCGATCAGATCCCCTCCCCGCCACCACAAGCTTCCGCCCGAAGCCTCGTCATCATCTCCGCCAAGACCTCCGCCCTGTGCCCATAACAATCCGGAAGCCCACCCTCGAACCCCGCCACTGCACGCGACAACCCGCGCCCGGAAACACCCTTCGCCGGCACGGAGTAATTGAACCCCACCATCCGGTGCACCGCCAATCCACCTTGCCGGATCGTCGCAACACCGAATTCGGAAACATCACTCCACAAAACATGATGTCGCCGAAACAACGCCGAAAACTCAAAACCATCCCTCGTAAGCTTCAGATACGTGCTTCCCGGAATCATCTGCACCACCGCCACCACCACCCCCAAACCAAAAAAAGCAGCACCCAAATAGCCCACGGACTCACCCGAATTCCCCATCCATACCCCGGCCGCCACAAACACCCCGCACCCCAGAAAAAGCAACAACGCACTCCCCCTCTTCGGATAAAGCGTCTTTGGAAGCTCGTTCAAATGCATCATCCCCAGCAGTTCGGTCTGAACCAAACTGCGGGAAAACCCATCTAACAAAAAGAACAATCCACCGATCTCGCACCACCTCGACCCAGCGGCACCAACTCCGCCATCACCCGGCAAATCAAGCCCCGCGCATCAGCGAAATCTCCGCCAGCGATACCATCGCCTTCATCAAATCCTCACGCGGCCCATGCTTCAGTGCATCCACCGTCACCGCCCGGTCCAAGGTGAACTTCCCGGACCTCGTCCGACGCAACGCGCTGAGATGCGCACCGCAGCCCAGCTTGTCTCCAATGTCATGCGCATACGTCCGCACATAAAATCCCTTCGAGCAATTCACCGTGAAATCCACCTCCGGTAACGCGATCCGCGAAACCTCATAAGATGTCACATACACCGGCCGTGGAGCACGCTCCACCTCCTTGCCCTGCCGCGCCAATTTATAAAGCGGCACCCCATCCTTCTTGATCGCCGATACCATCGGCGGGATCTGCTCGAACGCTCCGGTAAATGCACCGAACGCACCATCAATCTCCTCCGCCGAAAAATCCCGGACCTCCCGGGTCTCAAGCGCCGTCCCCTGCCGGTCCTGCGTGCTAGTCGTCACCCCGAGCGTCAGCGTCCCCTGATACTCCTTGTCCTCACTCATCAGCAAATCCTGAATCTTCGTCGCACGGCCGATCACCAACATCAGCAACCCCGTCGCCATCGGGTCCAGCGTTCCGCAATGGCCAATCTTCTTCGTGTTCAAAGCCCGCCGCGCGATCGCAACCACGTCGTGGGAAGTCATGTCCGGAGCCTTGTCGATCAGGAGCACACCGGTTGGGCCGTCAAAGTCATTTGGATTGGGTCGCATGGTAAAAACGTATCTATCAGAAAAAAATCAGACAGCACTCGTCCGCTCGGAAATCGCCGCCAGCACCTTGCCCTTCGCCTCATCCATCGGCCCAGCCATCCGAATCCCCGCCGCAAGCGCATGCCCACCACCACCAAATTGCATCGCAACCTCACAAACATTCACCGAATGATCCTTCGATCGCATCGATACCCGGATCTTCGAATCAGGCAACTCCTCGAAAAACACCGCCACCTTCACCCCGCGGATCGCCCGGATGATGTCGATCAAACCCTCGCTGTCCTCCGGCAACAACTCCAACTCCCTCCGCGTCGCATCAGTCATCTCCCAATGCGCCACCAACCCGTCAGCAGACCGCTCCAACGTGTTCAACAAGGCCCGCATCAACTCAACCCGCCGATACGGATGATTGTCATAAGTGCTCGAATTGATCGTCCCCACATCCAATCCACGCCGGATCAGATCCGCCGCCATCTCATAAGTCTTCGCCGTCGTCGACGGATACTGGAACGACCCCGTGTCCGTCGAAACCGCAACATAAATCGCATCCCGCGACTCCGCAGGCAGCGGCAATCCCAACGCAATGATCATCTCATAAACAATCTGACCCGTCGCCGGACTCGTCGCATCAATCAGATTCAGATCTCCATACGCCGGATTGGAAATGTGATGGTCGATGTTCAACCACAACCCCGCCTTCGAAACCGACCTCAATGCCGCGTCCCCAAGGCGCGGCTTGGTCGCCGTATCCAACGCGATCACCACCTCCACCTCGATCAGCTCCGCCGGCGGCATCTCGATCCTCGAAGAACCTTCCAAAAACGCAAGATTCTCAGGCAATCCATCTTCATTGATCATCCGCACCGTCTTTCCCGCTGCCATCAGCGAGAATCCCAACGCCAACACCGACCCGATCGCATCACCATCAGGCCTCACATGGCTCAACAGCGCGAACGACTGATGATCGCGGATCACTTCACCGAAATCGGCAAACGTGGCGTTGGATTTGGAATCTGACATCGTGGTAAGGACAGCGCGGGGCGCGGATTCTCAACGCCATCCACTCAGGCGCAAGGCAAAAGCCTCACAACAACCGCCGCCAACCTCACACCTCCTCAGGGCTCAGCCAGCGGAACCACTTCACCACAAACTTCCGCCCGAAATCATTCTCCCGCCCCGCCTTTGCCGAATCCAATCCCGAATCATCCGCCTCCAACGGCTCCGGACAACGCTGCACCACCGCCTCGCACCACGCGCGCGCCTGCAGCTTCCCGCTCGCATCCGACGAATCCCCATAAGCCCGGATCACAAAAGTATCCGACCGCGCGCTCAAACTCGGCCCCAACACCTGCAACACATCACCCTGCGTCAAATACCCGGGAATCCCCCAAACCTTAGAGTCCGGCTTCAACGTCTGATCCAACCTCGTCGCATCGGCAATGTTGTCAGGATGCGCGTAATCCCTCAGCGCCGACCCATTCTCTAACGGGAAAGCTCCCTTGAACTTCTCATTCAACCCCGCCACCTCGATCGCCGCCTGCAACGCACCCATCTTGCCCGTCTCATCATCAGCCAACCGCCGGTTCACGAAATCCGCCATCGATAGAAACGGCCCGCGCAACCGGACCTGATTCACGATCGCCCGCGCCAAAAGATCTGTTTCCTTTTCCGTTAGGGAGCGGTACCCCGACCACGCCGCATCATCCTCCGCCGAACCCCCAGCACTCCACTCCCCGCCCGGAGGATTCAACACCCGCGGAAATGCCGCCGACTTCCCATCCGCAGACAACCTCGCCGTCGAACGCAAAATCGCCTTCCACGCCTCCACGCTCGTCGAATTCACATTGAATGCACCATCCACCATCAAATGCTGCGCAGCCAAATGAAAATGACTCAAATCAAACTCATCCGGACCCTTGCCCGTCCTTGGCGCAAGCCTCATCCGCCCGTTAGGCAGAGGATTCTTGGTTGGATCCGTTAGAAACGCGGCCTTCTCCCTCTCTGTCCCGGTCGAAAGGAAAAAACGGTCCCACAAGTTCCGGTTCACCTCGAACGAAAGATCATACACCAAACTCGCCGTCAGCGGGTAGTTCTGGAAAATCGCCCTCGCCTGGCTCGCCCACGCATCGCGCCCCATCGAACGCTGGGTGTCGTTGGACCAACCGATCGCAGTCGCATCAAACCCACCGGTCGAAGCACCATCCCCTAACAAAGGTGCGGTCCGCGCCAAACCACCCAACCTCGGGTCCGCCAACGACTGACCCACCACATACGATGGATGCCAAATGAACTCCGAAAGCTTCGCATGCTGGAATTGCCCCAGCGAAACCACCCGGGTTCCCGACCTCGGTACATCAAACAAAACAATCGGCCGCCCACCGCTCTCCTGCGGGGGACCAAACGGATTCCCATGATATCGCCCACCCCGCGGCACCGGCATCTGATCCTGCCACGACACCGCCCCATCATACAAATCCCTCGTATACGCCCCGAAAAACCACGGCCCACCGGCCGTTCCCGTCTTAGGCAACGTCCCCGCAACATTCTCATATGGCGACCTCGTCGCATACGCCGCACGCGGATTCCAATTCGCCATCAACGCCTCCTCGAAATGCGGCGTCCCACCCAATCCCCCCGAACCTTGCAGATTCGACTGATGCTCGTCAAACCACCTCAACCGGATCCCCTCTCGCGTCCGAACATTCGGAACCAACCTCGGAACCGGATTGAACGTCGCGGTCTCAGCAACATCCATCTTCTCATTGACGCTCCACGAAATCCTCGGCTCACGCCCTCCTCCATATTGAAGCGACGCCGAAACCATCGCCACCTGCGGAAGCTGATCGAACTCCTCGAACGTCACTCCCGTCCGCGTCCCTAGCTTCTTCAGAATCACACGGCTGTCATCTCCCTGATTCTCAATCCCGTTCCGCCCCATGTTGCGCGTCCATGCGGTCGTCGGAGCAAACCAGAACTTGGTCGGAATGAAGGTGATTCCTCCCCCAATCTCGCTGTCAGACATATAATAACTCCTCGATGGATGCGGCGGCTTCTCACAGGTCAGAACATTCGCCTCCAACGCAAAATTATTGCTCGTCGGGGTCAGCGGCCGATTATACTCCGCGCTCCGATCCGCCGAAAAAACCAAACACTCCCCCGGACCAAACTTCGTCCGTGGAATCGAAAAATAAAAACATCCCATATATGGATCGGTATACCCCTGACTGTTCAGGATCGAACCATCGGCTGGCGCGAAATTCGAATTCCTCCCTCCCTCGAACCAAATCCACTGCGCGATCACATTGAACCGCGAATTCCCCGAAGGAATATATCCATCCGTCCACATCTCCTGGCGGCCATTCCCCTGGATCATCCCGATCACCGGCTCCATATCCATCTCCACGTTGTAGGGATTCCACAACACGATCCGCGGATAGACATGCAATCTCACCTGATAAGGATTTCCACCGCGCCCGGGGGTCGTCCGATGCCACGTCATATTGTAAAACATCGAACCCTCCACCAAAACCGGCGTCAGGCTCGGCGTATCGTTCTCCGCAATCGAAACCGGCTGGTTGTTGCTAAGCGCCTCGCCCATCCCCAAAATCGGCCGTGGCTCAATCTTCGGCAACATGGCCTGTACATTTTCCCCTGAAAAAGGCACATCCAACGCCGCCCACTGCCGCAACAACCCAAAATCAGGCGAAGTGTCCCGGTGACGGTTCTCACCCCAGTTCAACCCCTGCCTGATCGCCTCTCCTGGATTCGCCGGCCCCACCAAATGATCCGAATCCGACAACCCCGCACGACCCTTATAATCCCGCATGAAACCACCCGACTGAATATAGGCTGTTAGATCCCTCTTCAACCCTCCCTCCGCCATATCCGACAACACCCCTTCGGACTGTGTCGTGAAATCATGATAAACAAGTTCGGCCCGACCCTGATCCAACATCTGCATCGTCTCGTCCGTCACCATCCGTCGCTTCATCCCACCATTCACCAGATCCCCTCCGCCAAAAACCCCGGCATCCGCCTCCTGCGAGGTCATCAACCGGAACCACCCTCCATCATCAGGCGATTCTTCACTCGGATTCTTGGACTCAAACGCATCCGGCGTCGCCACATTCGCCTTGACTCCCAGATCACCAACCCACCATGCATAGCTGCCACTGCCGTCAGCCTGGTTCTTAACCTTCACCCGCGGCGCGGAAACCCCCAAAGCATTCACATCGGAACCCACCGTCCCCTCGCCTAACAATTCCACCGCGTCCGTAGACAGCAAACTCTTCGGCCCCACACTCCCCTGCTCCCTACCGCTCACCAACCACGCCCGCACATCCGTCTCCCGGTTCCATCCCAGCGCCCGCACATCACTCAACCCTCCCATGACATCATCCCGTCTGAAAAAAGACGAACCATCCTTCGCCCGCGTGCTCCAAACCCCCGTCCAGTGCGGATTCTCCACACTCGTCTCACCCAAAATCGAGGCCTTCGCCGTCGCCCGCGTATCCGGCCCCGCATGCCGCTGCAAATCCCCCAACGCAAACATCAACGCCAACCGCGCATTCGCCTTCGCCCGCGCATCATGCGTCCCCGCCCCCGACTTCCGCAATTCGATCGAAGACAACCCCAACAACCCAACCGCCAACAAAATCAACAACGCCATCAACGCAATCGAGACGACAAGAGCGAACCCCCTCGGCGGCCCGCTCAACCGTCTCCCGCGACTGACCAATGTCTCCTTCATGGATGCACGCCCCGGTATTTACATCGTGATCCCGAAAAACGCGAAGACTTTTTCAAGCCCCCACCACCCCACCCGCCCGAACACCCGCCAATCCCACTCCGGGAAATTTGAGGTTGCCAACCCCCGCCCCATCCCGCATCTTCCGCCCGTTGGAACGACGGAGCGGGTTCGCGTTGGTCACACCGAACCGCCCGCTGGGTTGAAGCCCACCTGTTTGCTTGATTCCGTTGCTCGTCATCGGTTGGCACGTCCGCAGGGGAAGCATCTTCCGTACCGTCCTGCCGGTTTGCATGCACACGCAAACAACCGGCATTCACCCTTCTCCCCTTCAATTCCCATTCTCAATACCATCCATGGCCGGTCACAACAAGTGGTCCAAGGTCAAACACATCAAAGCACGGGTCGATGCCATCAAAGGCCGGGTCTTCAGCAAATGCGCCCATGAAATCGCACTTGCCGCCCGCGCCGGTGGTGGCGACCCCGCTGCAAACGCCCGCCTCAGAACCGCCATCGAAAACGCAAAAGCCGTCTCGATGCCCAAAGACAATATCGACCGCGCCATCAAAAAAGGTACCGGCGAACTCGGCGGAAACGCCATCCAGGAAATCACCTACGAAGGATACGGCCCTGCCGGCATCGCCTTCCTCATCGAAATGGCCACCGACAACCTCAACCGCTCCGCCGCAGACATCCGGTCGTTCTTCACCAAGAACCACGGATCCGTCGCCACCCCAGGCAGCGTCTCATACCAGTTCGACCGCAAAGGCGAAATCCGCCTCAGCTCCTCGGAAATCGACGAAAACCACATCATGGACGCCGCCATCGAAGCCGGTGCCGACGATGTCCGGACCGACGACGACGAACACATCATCTTCACCGCACCCAACGAACTCGGCACCGTCGCCAACGCCCTCCGCGGCGCCGGAATCTCCATCCTCTCCGAAAAACACATCTCCCTCCCCCAATCCACCACCGTCATCACCGACCTCACCATCGCCCGCCAGGTCATCAAACTCCACGACCAACTCGATGAATACCCGGACACGGTAAACGTCTTCACCAACTTCGAAATCGACGACGCGCTGCTCGACCAGCTCGACCCATAAAACCCCTTTTTTCCCGCGCCCCGGCGCAAGCAAGCCCCCATCACGGATGAGCGAACACCACAACGAGGACACCCTGCCAATCTCGCAGGACACCACCAGCACCACCCCGGCACGCAAAAGCGCTGCCAAAAAAACCGCGGCAAAAAAATCCGCAGTCAAAAAAGTGGCCGCTAAAAAAACCACCACCCGCAAAGCAAAACCCGCCGAGCCAGAACTCTCGTTCGACCCAGCACCCGCCGAGCCCGCCCCCAAACCCACCCGCGCCCGCAAAGCCGCGAAAATCGCGAAAATTGCCAAACCCGCAAAATCCGCCAATTCCGAACCCCCATCGGAAACCCCGGACCCCACCCCACCCCCAGCACCCACTCCTCAACCCGAAGCCCCACAAGCCCAAGCCCCAGCCGAATCGGTCCGGAAAATCCCCCGCGCCACCCGCGCCACCCGCGCCCCGAAACTCGAAGACGCCCCTGAAGACGAACGCCGCCGCTACGGCCGCGTCCCCGGCGGCGGCCCCACCCGCGAAGAAGTCTTCGCCCTCCCACTCAACCTCGCCCCACCCTCCGACCAACCACGCGAACCCCAACACGAACCCTCACAACACCCACAGGAGCAAAATTTCCAAAACCGCCCCCCTCAAAACCACGGCCAGGCCCAACCTCCTCAATACCAACCCCAAGGCCAAAACAACGACCAAGGACAACGCGAAAGCCGCAGCAAACGCCGCCGCGAAAAACGCAAACGCCGCCGCGACCAAGGCGGAAACCAGGACCCGCGCTCCAACAACGACCCACGCGGAAATCACGACCAACGCGGAAACTTCGACCGCGATCGCCAACCCGACCGCAACCGCGACCGCCAGCGCCAACCCTATCACCAAGGCCAAGGCCCGAACGGTCCGAACGGCCCCTCCGACTTCAACGACCGCCGCATCGCTCCACTCAGCGGCCCCAAAACCGAAGTCCTCGGCATGCTCGAACTCGCCCCAAAAGGCTTCGGCTTCCTCCGACTCCAATCCAGAAACTTCGAACAAGCACGCGACGACATCTTCGTCACCCCGGAAATCATCCGTCGCCACAACCTCCGCGTCGGCCAGTGGATCAACGGCCTCCACCAGGAAGGCCCCCGCGGACCCCAACTCGTCGAAGTCAGCGCCATCAACGGAATGCCCCCCGAAGAAGCCGCAAAACTCCCGCACTTCGAGGAACTAAAGGCCATCAATCCCACCAAACGGATCTCCTTCGAAACCACCCCCGACCGCTACAGCACCCGCGTCATCGACATCATGGCCCCCGTCGGTCGCGGCCAACGCGGACTCATCGTCTCTCCACCTCGCTCCGGTAAAACCACCCTCCTCCTCCACATGGCCGAGGCCGTCCGCGAAAAATACGACGAAGCCATCCACCTCATGGTCCTCCTCGTCGACGAACGCCCCGAGGAAGTCACCGAATTCCGCCGCACCCTCCCAGGTGCCGAAATCTACGCCAGCTCGAACGACGAAGGCGCACGCAACCACTGCCGCATCGCCGAACTCGCCATCGAACGCGCCAAACGCCTCGTCGAAGCCGGCAAAGACGTCTTCCTCCTCATGGACTCCATCACACGCCTCGCCCGCGCCTACAATGGAAACATGAACCAACGCGGCCGCGGAACCGGCTCCGGCGGCATCACCATCGGCGCCCTCGAAGTCCCGCGCCGCCTCTTCGCCGCAGCCCGCAACACCCGCGGCGGCGGTTCCCTCACCATCCTCGCCACCGCACTCATCCAAACCAACTCCCGCGCCGACGAAGCCATCTTCCTCGAATTCAAAGGCACCGGAAACATGGAACTCGTCCTCGACCGCAAAATCGCCGAAAACTACATCTACCCCGCCGTCGACATCTTCAAATCCGGAACCCGTCGCGAAGAACTCCTCCTCGCCGACCACATGCTCCACAAAATCCACCTCATCCGCCGCGGCCTCTCCGGCCACCGCCCCGTCGAGGCCATGGAACGCCTCCTCTTCTTCCTCAAAAAATTCCCTAACAACCCGCAGATGCTGCTGGAAATCAAAGGCTGATCCCCCATCACGCCTCCCCTCCTCCCCATAAATAACCTCCGAAAGGATTGGCGCACCGCCTCCAATCCGCTAAGGAACGCCCCGATGGATGCTCCGCACATTGAAGGCATGAAAGTCCGCGCCATGATCGGCTCCGGAAACTGCGGCCGCGTCTACCTCGCCGAAGACGACGACGGATCCCTCCACGCCATCAAAATCTTCGACGGCCTCACCATCCAACGCGCCCTCCTCACCCGCATGACCACCCGCCTCGAAAACGGCGGATGGCCCAACGGCCTCATGCCCGTCACCGCCGCAGACTTCGACGCCCGCCCCGCCCTCCGCGTCATGCCCTTCCTCGCCGATCCCGATGGCGATTCATGGAAACCCCGCAGCCTCCAACACCGCATCGACTCCTTCCCCGGCGTACAATCCTGGCCACTCATCCGCGAACTCGCCAACGCCCTCGCCGCCATGCACGCCCGCCGCGTCGCCCACGGCAACCTCAAACCCGGCAACCTCTTCTTCACCGAATCCGGCGAACTCCAAATCGCCGACTGGACCCTAGGCAACATGCCCGGCATCGGCCACCTCGACTTCACCGACGCCCTCCTCTATCAGCCCCCAGAACAACTCAAAGACCCCGCCGGATACAGCGAGGAAAACGGCTACCGCTGGGACGTCTTCGCCTTCGGAGTCCTCTCCTACCGCCTCCTCACCGGATCCTTCCCTCGCTGCCACGAAACCTTCTCCCTCGTCGCACCACCCCAAGGCGAAACCCGCCGCGATGGCATCCATGCCGACCTCCCCCGCATCGCCAGAAATCTCGAAAACCACACCCAGATCACCTGGCCTCACGAACCCGCCACACCCCTCGAAGCCGGCCTCCGCTCATGGATCGACCGCTGCCTCGCCCTCGACCCCCTCCAACGCCCAGCCTCCATGCTCGATGTCGTCGCCGGATTCACCGCCGTCGAACACACCATCACCCTCGAACTCGAACGCGAAAACCTCCTCGACCAACGCCGCCTCGCCGAACGCCGCGCCTGGCGCGCCTCCTTCCTCGCCGGCGCCGCCACCGCCGCCGCTATCCTCCTAGGCTGCCTCTGGCAACTCCAAACCGCCCAAGTCAAACGCGAACGCGCCAACCGCGACAAGGAAACCCAACTCCTCCAAACCGCTGCCGACAACGCCACCAAACTCCGCGACACCGCCCAAAAAGAAGCCGCTCAAGCCAAACAAGCCCTCGAATACGAACGCGAAGTCGCACTCTCCCGCATCGAAGCCTCACGCCTCATCGGCGACAGACTCTTCACCTGGGCCATGGAAAAAGGCCACCGCGCCCTCCCTCCCCTCGACGGCCGCGAAGAACGACTCAAACGCCTCCAACGCTACTTCGAAGACTTCCTAACACGCACTTCCGAAATCAAGGACCTCGAAGACGAACGCGCGCGCGCCCACCTCCAACTCGCCGAAATCGCCCTCGCCCGAGGCGATGTCGAAGCCGCACCAAAACGCCTCACCGAAGCCATCCAAGCCTGGTCCGTCCTCCCCAAAGACGCCGAATGGCAACTCCGCATCGGACAAAACCGCCTACTCCTCGCACTCCTCCTCCAGGCCCGCAGCGCCCCACAAACCCCCACCGCCTTCGCCAACGCCCGAAAAGCCCTCAGCGACGTCCCCCAAACCGGCATCGATACCGACCGCCTCGCCCAACTGTTAGCCATTCTCGACTTCCACGAAGCCAAACTCCTCGCCTCCCAAGGCGATGATCCCAAAGCGCTCGAACAACTCATGCGCGCCACCCAAACCCTCAACCGCCTCGCCGAACAACGCCCGGACTCCATCATCCCGCGCACCCAACTCGCAGCCTGCTACCTCTCCTCCGCCACCATCCTCGAAGGCATGGGAAACCTCGGCGACGCCCGCGAAGCACACCTCCTCGCCACCGGCGAAATCATCAAACTCCTCAAGGAAAGACCCCAGGACACCCAACTCCGCCTCGACCTCGCCGGATGCTACGGCGCCATGGCAGAAGCCGCCGTCCTCTCCGGTGACATCACCTCCGCCGAATCCCTCTCCGCCGAGGCCATGAAAATCCTCCTCACCCTCGTCCGCGAACAACCCGACCACGCCGAAGCCGTATCACGCCTCGCCGCACAACACGGACTCCGCGCCGGACTCATGCGCGACCGCGGCCAATCCGAAGACGCACTCAAATCCTTCGACGAAGGCATCCGCCTCCTCGAAGGCATCCGCGCCGCCAAACCCACCAACGCCAACGCCACCTACCGCCTCGCACTCCTCTGGTGGCAAAAAGGCCGCATGCTCGGATTCTCCGACAAACGCGACGAGGAAATCGCCCTCATCCGCCAAGCCCGCGAACTCCTCGAAACCCTCGAAACCCAACCCCGCCCCGAAGGCCCGCCCGACGAACAACTCCAACGCTCCAGCGGATACCTCCTCGGCGACCTCGGCCACACCTACCAACTCGCCGGCAAAACCGAAGACGCCGCCAACGCCTTCAACCAAGCCGCAGACCTCTGGCAATCCCTCCTCAAATCCCGCCCCCAAAGCGAAGAATACGACGAAAGCCTCAAATGGTGCCGCCAACGCGCCAAAGACCTCAACTAAACCAATCCCGGTTCGGCTTGCCCACACCCAAGAGCCCTCTCCACGCCTACCGCAATGCCGCCCACCTCTGGGCCGCCGCCCTCACTGCGAATTGCTTCAAAGCCACCTCACCACAGCTGCCCAAACAGCCTCAACATCCAACCCGCCCGCATTCTTAATTGAATAGGACAGAAATAATCAAATTCATGCTTGTGGCCTGGCTCCTCACCCGCTATTCCTTCGCCATGGCGCGCGCACGATGGATCGTTCCCTGGGCGGATTCAGAGACAAAACCCGCGATTTACCACTGCATCGCACGCGTGGTGGACCGGCGGTTTGCTTTTGGATCCGACGACAAGGAGCAGTTCCGGATCTACATGCGCATGATGGAGAATTTCTCCGGCTGCCACGTGTTGGCCTATTGCATCATGTGCAATCATTTCCATCTGCTGCTCGAAGTTCCACCGCGACCGAAGCAGGGGATTTCAGATGAGATGTTGTTGAAACGGTTGGACGCCCTGTATTCGAAGCCCTTTGTAGCGTCGGTAGCCAAGGAATTGGCGGAGGCAAGGGAGGTGGTCTCGCAAGGCCTTGCAAAGGATGGCGAGGCCTATGTGCAGCGGATTCATGATCGATTCACCTATCGAATGCATGATCTATCAGAGTTCATGAAAACGCTGCTTCAGCGCTTCACCCGCTGGCACAATCACCGGACCGAGCGAAGGGGAAATCTCTGGGAGGAAACGTTCAAGAGTGTGGTCGTGGAAGATGGCTTGGCGTCGCGGACGATGGCCGC
>SYAP01000256.1 GCA_005787565.1 Verrucomicrobiaceae bacterium
CGGGGGAATTCTCGGCGGAGGCGTATGGTGCGCATCTGATGGAGGCGACGCGGCCGTTGGCGGGGGTGTTTTTGCAGGGGCACCGGATCGGGGATGTGCTTTTGTTAGATGAGTCGGTGGCGCGGCGTTTGGAAGGGGATGAGTCGGAGGTTGCGGGGGAGTGGTTCGGGGATGCCGGGGTGGGTGCCGATCCGGTGAGCGGGGTTGAGGTTTCCGATGGGATCTCGGCGGTAGTCGGGGGACTGATCTATCCGTTTGAGTCGGATGAGATGCTGGCGGTGTTTGAGGCGACGATGGAAGAGGCGGCGGCGGATGCGAGGAGGAAGGAACAGCGGGCGGTGAGGAATCCGTTCCCGGTGCTTGGGGATACGGGAGATGGCGGTGGTGGCGGGCCGGTGGAGGAGGCACCGGATATGGATGATGACATTGATGTGTTGTTCATCCGGGTGGATTTCTCGGATTTTGCAGGTGAGGCGAATTCAATCTCGAAGGCGGGTTTGGAAGCGGTGCTGAGCAATGTGGCGAACCGTGTGGACCAGTATTCTTATGGGAAGGCATCGATCACTTATACGGTGAGCAATACACTCTATCGAATGCCTGCGACCGGGGCATCTTATGCGGTGGCGGGAAACAACAATGGGATTCGTGATGCGGCGAGGGCGTTGGCGGCGGCGAATTACACGTTGGCGAGTTATGATGTGGTGGCGGTGTATTTTCCGAGGTTGTCGAATGTGCCAGGCTCGCAGATTACTTATGGGGGATTGGCCGGGGTGGGTTATGGTGATCACTGGATCAACGGCACAACGAATGTGGGAGTGATGTTGCATGAGTTCGGGCATAACTATGGGTTGTTTCATGCGAATTTCTGGAATCCGGACAATGATCTGGGTGGTGTGCGGAATGATGATCCGAACTTCGACAGTTTGGAGTATGGTGATATCTTTGACACGATGGGTGGAGGATCGGATGACAAAGGTTATTTCAGTCCGTATGCGACTTCACGATTGGGGTGGTTGCCGTCATCGAAGGTGATCACGCCGACGGGTAACGGGACGTTCCGGATTTATCGATTCGACACGCCAGGGGCGACATCCCAGGCGACGCTGGCGTTGCGTGTGCCGATGGGTGCTGGGGTTCATTATTGGGTGGGGCACCGGAAACTCCATGGTGCGCCATCCAATCTAACCAACGCGGCTTATGTGGTGGCGGAGGGTTTGTATGCGAATCGGCCGAATTTGATCGATATGACACCGAATTCGAATGCAAACGCGCAGAGCGACCGGAATGACAGCGGCTTGGCGGTGGGTGCGGTGTTGAATGATACGGTGGCGGGTGTGCGTTTTCAGACGATGGCAGCGGGCGGGTCTGCGGGGAGCGAGTGGATTGATGTGAACGTGCAATTTGATCCGCGGATCGAGGTGGTGAATACGGCGGTGGATGTGGATGAGGCGGGTGGAGTGGCGCGGGTGACGTTGCGGAGAAACTTCGGATCGGCGACTGCGGCTTCGGTGAGTTATGCCACGGCGAACGGGACGGCGACGGCCGGAACGGATTATCATGCGGTTTCCGGGACGGTGACGTGGGGGCCGGGAGATACGGCTGACAAGACGTTGGCGATTCCGATCCGGCCGGATGCGGTGAACGAGGGGATTGAAACGCTGACATTCACGATTTCGAGTCCGGTGGGTGCGGTGATCAGTGCGGGCAAGGGAGTGGCGACGGTGCGGATTCTGGATCCGGGCCGGCGGTTCACACAGTTTGCTCCGGGTTTCTTCAACACGACGGTGAATGCGATCGTGCCATTGCCGGATGGCAAGGTGATCATTGGAGGTGATATTGGGGCGGGGATCGGTGGTGCGGCTGGAATCCGGCATATTGCGAGGTTGAACGCGGATGGGTCGGTGGACGCGGATTTCCTAACAGGATTGGGGTTTGATGGTCCGGTTGAGGCGATGGTCCGGCAGGCGGACGGCAAGATCGTGGTGGCGGGTGATTTCACGAGTTATGACGGGACGGCGTGCAGCCGGTTGGTGCGTCTGAATGAGAACGGAACGGTGGATACGGTATTTGTCGCGGCGAATGGGACGGGGCCGAATTCGGCGGTGCTTGCGCTGGCGATCGAAGCGACCGGGAAGGTTCTGGTAGCTGGGGAGTTCACATCGTTCAATGGTACGGCGGCGAAGGGTATCGTGCGATTGTTAGAGAGTGGGGCGCGTGATGCGGTTTCACCGGTGAATGTGGACGCGGTGATTGACTCGATCAATTCGATCGAAGCGGTGGTGGCGTTGCCGGATGGGAAGATTCTGATCGGAGGCAATTTTTGGCAGGGGGCGTATGTGCAGCCGCCGGTGGATGGATTCAGGTCGGGATTGGCGAGGTTGAATTCGAATGGGAGCCGTGATGCGACGTTTGAGGTGGGAGCTGGCGGCCATTCGAATGGCAACCGGTATTCGCTTCGAATGGTGAATTGTCTGGCGCTTCAACCGGACGGTAAGCTGTTAGTGGGAGGCCAGTTCACCGCATGGAATGGCACGGCGGCATCGAGGATGGTCAGGCTGAATACCAACGGCAGTGTGGATGGGTCCTTCACCGCGCCGGCGTTTGATAGCTCGGTGTTGTCGATCGGGTTGCAGGCGTCCGGGAGGATGGTGGTGGGTGGTGGATTCAGCAGTCCGGTGTTCTTTCTAACGCGGTTGACAGCGGCTGGGGCGACGGATGCGACGTGGAATCCCGGAGGCGGAATCGGCGGGCCGGTTTATACGGCTGTGACGGGTTCAGACGGGGCGTTGTACTTGGGAGGGAACTTTTTCAATTACGCAGGAGCTTCGTCGAGGCCGGTGGTGAAGGTGGCTGGTGGTGGTGGTGATGCGTATGACTTGTGGAAGGTGAGACGGTTTACGGCGGTGCAGATTGGAGACGGCGATGGGGAGCCGAGTGCGGATGCGGATGGGGACGGGGCCAACAATTTGTTGGAGATGGCAGTGGGGACCTCGCCGGTTTCCGCGGGTTCGGTGCCTACGGGGAACCCGACGACGGTGGTGAGTTCGGGCGGGCAGGAGTATCTGCAAGTGGAGTTTACGAAGGGGCCGGATGCGGCGGGGCTTTGGTTCGGCGCGCAGTTCGGCACCAATCTATCAGCGTGGGCGCCTGCATCGCCGAATCCGGGATCGAACGCGACTTACACGGTGATCGAGGATAGCGCGACGCGGCTGGTGGTGCGGGACAATACGCCGCTTTCTGCGAATGATCGGCGATTCGGGAGGATTCATGTGAAGCGGGCGCAGTGATGGGACTTCGGCCTGATGACGCGATGAAGCAGATCTGGATTCCAGTGGTTCTTCTGGTGGGAGCGCTTTCCCAGTCGGGCTGCATGAACTCCTCCATGATTGCCGATTCGGGAGCGAAGTATTCCGAATTGAAGACGGAGGAGGAATTCGCCAAGAAGTTCGGCGAGCCGGTTCATGTGAGTCGTTTTGTCCCGTCACGGAAGGTGAAGACATCACGCGAGTATCTGCGGCATCGGGATGACTTGCGTTGGGATGAGGAAGATGGAATTGATCAGGTGGCGTCCCGCATGTGTGTTTACCGGCATGTCGGGCCATTTTATGATTATCAGCGTGGGGTCCCATACATGATGGGAAGTGCGATGACTTTTACGCTTGGTGAGCCATGGATGATTTATGAGGCGACGAAACGACAGATCGAAATGCGGGATGATGAGAATTTCCTGAGCGTGTTCTTTTCACCTGACGGGTACAGGATTGTGAGTGAGGAGAGGGATTTGTCGAAGTGATGATGTGAGTCGGGTGGAGAGGACTGATGGGGCTGGGTGTGAGAGCTTTTGAATTTTTTGGCCAACCCATCGTTTCCAATCCGATGGGTGAGTGGAGCCGAATTGAAGCTGACAACATTACGGCGTCTACATCAGATTGTCGGCATGACGAGGACGCAAATTCAACTCCCTGAACCGTTGTTTCAGCGGCTCAAGAAAACTGCCGCTTTGCGGGATTGGTCTATGGCGGAACTGATCAGGCGGGGAATGGAGGCTTATGTGCAGACATGCCCGGAGGTGAATGAGGTCCGGGCAGGCTGGACCATGCCCGTTCTGCGTGGCAGCGGCGGTCATCTCCTAGACTCTTCCACGGTCCGGCCTGAGTCAGAGGCCATTGAGCAACGCAGCGCGATCACCCACTGAGATGCTTACGTCAGATACAAACTTGTTGATTCACGCGGCAGACCCCGACTCCCCGCATCACCATACCGCGAGGGATTTCTTTGCCTAAATTACGAGAGACACAATCAACACGATTGTGCTTGCCCCGTTTGAGTTGAGTGGCTTGGTGGTTGATGAGCCCTGAGTGGTTCTGTTAGGATGAGGGAGAGCTTCTGGAGGAACGGTGATTTGGTTTCAGAAGGTCCTGCGGGCCTAGTTTGATTGGATGGGTCAGTCTTCGGTCCAGCGGTCGAGGGCGGTTTCGAGGGTGGGGGAGCGTTTGACGTGGTAGTTGGGGGAGGTTTCGATGGTGGTGCGTTTGCCGGCGGAGTTTTGGAAGTGGAGGAGGACGGGGGTGGGGCCGGGATGGGCGGTGAGGATTTGGGCGATGTCTTCGAGGTCGCGTTCGCTGTGGCGGGTGGTCCAGAGCATGAGTTCGACGGGGCCTTTTCCGTTGGAGGAGGAGCGTTTGGATTTGAGTTCGGAGAGTTCGTATCCGGTGAGGCGGCGGGAGCCGGTGCGGTCGTCGATTTGGACGGCGCATTTGAGTTTGATGGTTTTTCCGGGATCGAGGAGGCCGGCATCGCGCGCGGGGACGAAGGTTTCGCCCCAGAGCATGATTTCGGCGGAGCCGGTGAAGTCTTCGAGGACGAGGACGCCGAAGGGTTTGCCGGTTTTGGTGGTTTTGGCGTCGAGGCTGCGGACCATGCCGGCGAAGGGGTAGCGTTCGCGGGCGTTGGAGGTGTCGAGGTCGTCGATGAGGCCGAGGCGGCGGTAGCGGTCGGAATCGAGGACACCGCGGAATTTGTCGAGCGGGTGGCCGGTGACGTAGAATCCGAGGAGTTCCTTTTCGTGGGCGAGGCGTTCGTCTTTGGTCCATTCCTCGATGGGGGCTTCGTCCATGCGCATTTTGGCGGGGGATGGCGCGGCGAAGTCCATGGCATCGAAGAGGGAGACCTGGCCGGAGGCGCGGTCTTTTTGGGCGGAAGAGGCGGAGGCGACGACTTGTTCGAGGCGGGCGAACATGGCGGCGCGGGTTTCTCCGGTCCAATCGAGTGCGCCGGCTTTGACGAGGTTTTCGAGGATGCGTTTGTTGACGACCTTGGAGTCGAGGCGGGCGGAGAAGTCGTCGAGTGAGGCGAAGTGGCCTTTGGCGGTGCGTTCGGCGATGGCGGCGGCCATGGCGCCTTCGCCGCAGTTTTTGATGGCGGCGAGGCCGTAGCGGATGCCGCTTTGGCCGGTGGGGGTGGTTTCCGGAGTGAAGCGGAGTTGTGAGGCGTTGATGTCGGGCGGGAGGATCTCGATGCCCATGCGGTGGCATTCAGAAACGAAGACGCCGATCTTGTCGGTGTTGTGGATTTCGTTAGATAACAAGGCGGCCATGAACTCGACCGGGTGGTTCGCCTTGAGATATGCCGTCCAGTAGGAGATATGCCCATAACAGGCGGAGTGGGATTTGTTGAAGCCGTAACCGGCGAACATCTCGATCTTTTCGAAGATCTGGTTGGCGAGTTTTTCTCCAATGCCGTTGGTGGCTTCCGCACCGGCGACGAATTTGCCGCGCTCCTCGGCCATTTTCTTGGGGTCCTTCTTGCCCATGGCGCGGCGGAGAAGGTCGGCGCCGCC
>SYAP01000257.1 GCA_005787565.1 Verrucomicrobiaceae bacterium
CCATCTGATTCCATCAATACCGTCGCTCCCATCCCCCCACTCAACCACCTCCCCCCACCCCCCACAAGCCCCACCCACCGCGACCACCAGCATCCTGGTCGGCCGATGCACTCTTCCACTGCTCACTTCTCACTGCTCACTCAACCACCCCCACTCCGCATTTTTTCTGACCAATCCCCACCCCCATTCCCGTAATTTTCCCCCAACCGTCGGCCCCATGCGCTTTCCCAAATCCACCCATCTCCTCCCCATCCTCCTCTGCGTTCTCCCCGCATGCGAACGCCCCGCCTCAACCCCGGAAAACCCGGACGCCCCCCCCGCCGCCAACGCCCCTGCCTCCGAATCCACCAGTACCGCCCCAACCCCCGTCTCCCTCCCAGCCACCATCACCTTCAACGAACACATCCAACCCATCCTCTCCGAATACTGCTACCACTGCCACGGCCCCGATTCCGGCACCCGCGAACCCAAAAAATCCCCTCTCCGCCTCGACCGCGAAGCCGACGCCTTCGCCCCACGCGACGGCGGAGACCCCGTCATCCTCAAGGGAAATCCCAAGGACTCCCTCCTCATGCAGCTCATCCACTCGGACGACCCGGACGCCATCATGCCTCCGCCCAAAAGCCACAAGGTCATGTCCAAACACGAAATCGCACTCCTCGAAAAATGGATCGAGCAAGGTGCCGAATACCAGGACCACTGGGCCTTCATCCCCCCCACCCGCCCGGAAACCCCAGCCGCCGGCAAAAACTGGGCCACAAACCCCATCGACCACTTCATCGCCGAACGCCTCGAATCCGAAAAACTCACCCCCAACCCCGTCGAAGACCCCCGCCGCTTCTATCGCCGCCTCCACCTCGACCTAACAGGCCTCCCGCCCGCACCCCCAGACATCGACGCCTTCACCCAAGCCTGGAAAACCAACCCCCAAACCGCCGTCGAAGCCGCCGCGGACGCCCTCCTCGCCTCCACCCCCGCCGCAGAACACCAAGCCCGCATCTGGCTCGATGCCGCACGCTACGCCGACACCCACGGCATCCATATCGACAACTACCGCGCCATCTGGCCCTACCGCGACTGGGTCATCGATGCCTTCCAAAAAAACATGCCCTGGGACCAATTCACCCTCGAACAAATCGCCGGCGACCTCCTCCCCTCCCCCACCCTCGACCAAATCGTCGCCACCGGCTTCAGCCGCTGCCTCCCCACCACCGGCGAAGGCGGCGCCATTGGCGAGGAATACGACGCCATCTACGCCAAAGACCGCGTCGACACCGTCTCCGCCATCTGGCTCGGCCTCACCACCGGCTGCGCCTCATGCCACGACCACAAATTCGACCCCATCTCCATGAAGGACTTCTACTCCATGGCCGCCTTCTTCCGCAACACCACCATGAGCTCCCTCGACGGGAACAACGCCAATCACCCACCCAACACCTTCGTCCCCCTCCGCGCCGACATCCCCCGCTGGACCACCATCGACTCCGACATCAAAAAAGTCGAAACCGCCCTCAACGACCGCAAATCCCAGGCCCGCCCCGATTTCGAAACCTGGCTCGCCAACCTCAAACCCGACGCCACCACCAACACCCCCGACCCATCCCTCGACATCCACCTCCCCCTCAACGAACCACAAGGCCCCATCCAAGGCACCGCCGCTGGCAAACCCATCCAAGCCGAAACCGCCGCCCAACGCCGCGAAGGCCCACTCGGCTCCGCACTCCTCGCCAACTCCGCCATCACCCCCATCGGCGACATCGGCTCCTTCTCCCGCACCGACTCCATCTCCTTCGGCTCCCTCATCTACATCGAAGGAAAACCCCGCGGCGCCATCGCCGCACGCATGGACCCCGCACAAAACTACCGCGGCTGGGACTTCTGGATCGAAGACGGCCACATCGGAACCCACATCATCGACACCTGGCCCGCCTCAGGCAGCAAAATCGTCGCTGCCGAACCCCTCGAACCCGGCAAATGGCACCACGTCATGATCGTCTTCAACGGCACACAGCCCTCAGAAAACACCATCACCATCTTCATCAACGGCAAACCCGTCCAGACCAACGCCCACGCCAAATCCGTCGGCCCCAACCTCGAATCTCCCGTCCCCTTCCGCATCGGATCTCGCCACGGCGATGACTCACGCCTCACCGGAACCGTCGCCATCCAGGACTTCCGCCTCTACCGCCGCGCCCTATCCGAACCCGAAGTCAACGCCCTCAGCACCAACCAACCCCTCCAAAACCTCCTCACCATCCCCGCCGCAGAACGCCAACCCGCTCACATCGAGGCACTCTACACCCACTACCTCGCCAACATCGATCCCCCCTCCCAACAACTCAGAACCCAGATCGCCACCCTCACCAAAGAAAAAACAGACATCCAGGCACGCGGCTCCCTCACCCTCATCATGCAGGAAAAACCCAACTCCGAACCCTCCGCCCACCTCCTCAACCGCGGCGTCTACTCGGACAAAGGCGAACTCGTCAAAGCCAACACCCCAGAAAGCCTCAACCCCCTCCCCGCCGATGCCCCACGCACCCGCCTCGGCCTCGGAAAATGGCTCACCGACAGGAAAAACCCCCTCACCGCACGCGTCACCGTCAACCGCGCCTGGCAACAATTCTTCGGCACCGGCATCGTCGAAACCCCCGACGACTTCGGCATCATGGGCGCACGCCCATCCCACCCCAAACTCCTCGACTGGCTCGCCGTCGAATTCATGGACTCCGGCTGGGA
Source organism: Verrucomicrobiaceae bacterium (assembly GCA_005787565.1). Classification (GTDB taxonomy): domain Bacteria; phylum Verrucomicrobiota; class Verrucomicrobiia; order Verrucomicrobiales; family Akkermansiaceae; genus Luteolibacter. The sequence goes on from SYAP01000257.1 coordinate 2,740, forward strand.
CCACCGCAAAATCCTCCGCCTCATCGTCACCTCCGCCACCTACCGCCAAGCCGCCACCATCTCCCCGGAAAAACTCGAAAAAGACCCCTACAACCGCCTCATCGCCCGCGGCCCACGCCTCCGCCTCGATGCAGAAGTCCTCCGCGACATGGCCCTCGCCACCTCCGGCCTCCTCTCCTCCACCATCGGCGGCCCACCCGTCAAACCCTACCAACCCGAAGGCATCTGGGAAGCCGTCGCCATGAAGGAATCCAACACCCGCTTCTACAAACCCGACGCCGGCGAAAACCTCTACCGCCGCTCCGTCTACACCTTCTGGAAACGCACCGCACCCCCACCCTCCATGGAAATCCTCAACGCACCCTCCCGCGAAGTCGCCTGCGTCCGCCGCGATCGCACCAACACCCCACTCCAGGCCCTCGTCATGCTCAACGACCCGCAATTCGTCGAAGCCTCACGCCAACTCGCCACCCAAGCCATCAAAGCCTCCACCGAAGACAACGCCCGCATCGATCACCTCACCTTGGCACTCCTAGGCCGCACCCTCGCCGACGACGAACGCGCCATCATCACCCAAACCCTCAGCCAAGCCCGCACCACCTTCACCGCCAAACCCGACGACGCCAAAGCCCTCATCCTCCTCGGAGCCACCCCCCCGGACCCCTCCCTCCCCGCCCCAGACCTCGCCACCTGGACCCTCACCGCCAGCCAAATCCTCAACCTCGACGAAACCCTCACCCGCTAACCAAACCCCGCCCATCCCCTACCCAAACCTCGCCTCC
>SYAP01000258.1 GCA_005787565.1 Verrucomicrobiaceae bacterium
AAAACCCCACCTCACCTCCCAATCTCCCCCAAAATCCCAAAGTCCCCCCTCCGCAAACCGCCCGCCAAATCCCCCCTCTCACGCCTTTCTAATCTCTAGCGGTGCTCCTCAAAACCAGAGCCTCCCCACAATCACACCTCCCAGTCGACCTGGCCCTCATGAGCCAAACCCACCCTCGATCGCCCTAGATCATTCAAAAACCCTCCCTTTGTTAGATCAGCCGGCGAACCTCTCTCGAACCTCTTCACTAAAGCCTTTCAAATCCTCAGCCGAAATCAGCTGGTGATGATACATCAGCCGGAGCGCAGACATCATGTTCGATCGCTTGTGATCATCAAGACACACGCGAAGTACACCACCGATCTTTTCCATCCGCTCACTCGCCGACCAGAACCTCCCCGTTGGCGTCGAAGCTTCACCCTGGAAAATCGAAATCAGCTCGATATTCCGATCACTCAAATAACGTTCCCGCCATTCCGGAACCATCGCCTTGAACCTCTTCCAGTCGGACTCTGCTGGTTGGTCTCTCATCATCTGCAATCTCCGCCCGACACTAAAGCGAATCCACCGCACCTGACCAGTCGGAATTCCACAAAACAGGCACCACCCGCCCCACTGCCCAGCAATCCCCTCCCTGCCACAAGCCGTCGTCAAACCCGATCAACACCAAAGGACCTTTGCCGGCGACGAACTGGTTGAGCCCATCATCGTGGTTGCCAAAGCGGAAAGTTCGGCGGAGCTGATGTTTGCGGCGCTTTTGACAGCCGAAACCTTCAACTCCAGACACCATTGCTTCATCAGCACTTCTCACTTCTCACTTCTCACTCTCCACCTGCCTCACCTCCGGCTTGAACTCCAGCGGGTCTGCCGTGCTCCGGTCCATACTCTGAATCCCCCCATTCTCCCCCTGCACCGGCACCACCTTGATGTCCACCTCCACCGGCACCGAACGCAACGCACCGATGATTTCCCGCAACTGCGCAACCGTCGTCTCAGAAAGCGTCTGCGGCCTCAAATAATCCCGGCCACTTTCCGCAATCACCGCCTTGATCGAATCCAGCCCGTCCTGAAATCCAGAAAGCTGCGCCACCACCCGCCCCACCGGATCCTCCTCACCTGCACCACCTAACAATCGACGCTTCATGAACTCCTTCTTGATATCCGCCCAACGCGCCAACTCCGCCTCCGTCGCGATCCCCTCGAATTCCTTGAACTTCAGCAAATTCGCCTCCGCACCCTGCGTCAGCGTCTGCGACTCATTTCGATAGTGATCCAGAATCAGCGCCCGCACCTCTTCCTTCGTCATCAGCGGCAAAACCTTCGCAGCGATCCGGTTCATGTTCCGGTAAGACCCCTGCAACTTGAACGGCGGCTCCGTCCGATACGCATCCTCCTGCGCCGCACTCTTGATATACTCCTGGTTCACCCGGAAAATCGTCCCCCGCACCTCCAACAAATGCCGCGTCACCGCCACCATCTCCTCAATCTCCGCCGGAGCATGGTTCCCCTTGAACTCCACCCCCTCGTGGCTCCCCGTCTCCGCAATCCGCAACACCGCATACACATCCTCCTGATGCCGGCTCGCCAACCGCGACAAGATCGGATTCGAAGTCAGGCAATTCTCAACATAACTCGCCTCAAACGCCGCCAAATGCCCGCCTAAGATATCTCCCAGATTATAGGTATCCGCCCGGTTCGCCAACATGTCCGGAATCTTGAACTTCGATCCACCCTCCGTATAAGGATTCCCCGCCATCACCACCGCCACCTTCTTCCCGCGCAAATCATACGTCCGCGCCTTACCCTGCCACACACCCTCCATCTTCCGCTGCGCATCGCAAAGACTGATGAAACGCTGCAAAAACTCCGGATTCGTATGCTGGATATCATCCACATAAATCATCACATTATCCCCCATCTCCAGTGCCAGGTTCAGCTTATCCACCTCCTCCCGCGCCGAAAGGTTCGGAGCCTCCGTCGGATCCAGCGAAACCACCGCATGCCCCAGCGCCGGACCATTGATCTTCATGAAGGTCAACCCCAACCGGTTCGCCACATACTCCATGATCGTCGTCTTGCCATACCCCGGCGGTGAAACCAGCAGCAACAACCCGGATCGATCCGTCCGCGCATCGCTCCCCGCCGTCCCGATCTGCTTCGCAAGATTCTCACCGATCAGCGGCAGATAGACCTCATTGATCAAACGGTTCCTAACAAACGCGCTCATCACCTTCGGCTTGAACTCCTCCAACCGCAGCGTCTCACGCCGCGTCTCGATCAACCGCTGCTTCAGCCTCACACACGCCTCAAACGCCGGAACATCCCGCTTCCCGAACCGCGTCAAACGCTCCCGGAACGCATGATAATCCGTCTCATAAACTCCACCATCCCCCACCACCGCATGCTGCCCGCGCAGCCCCTCCACCCGGATCAGCGATGGCGTCTCCACCACTCCCAACTGCTCGATCCCACCCCGCAACCAATGCGCCGCCGCCTCCGCAATCCACTCCAGTGGCGAAGTCCTCTGCGCTTGACCTTCCAACATACCACCCGCCCGCAAATGCCCCACCATCCAATCAATCAGCACCAAAAACCGCCGCTCCACATCTTTGCCCAATCCTTCCAAACTCCGGTTGAAATCCGTCGCCGCAATCCCCGAAGAAACACCCCGCTTGAACTCACCCTTGCAAGCCAACGCCTCGGCAGACGCCGCAAATGGCCCACCCGCAGCCAGCTGGTCAAACAGATAGCCCGCAGCCTCCGCCGCCACCTCATCCTTCCGCCCACCGGACAACAACACCGCCGCCGCACGCGACCGCCCCATCCACTCGCCTATCGCCAACTCCAACGCACTCCGCAAAATATGATCCTCCGTGCCCGCCATCCCGAACGCCCGCCGCATCGCACCGTGCGACACGATCATCGGCTCAAATTCACGCCCCTCGTCCGTTCCCTTGAATCCCTCCCAAAACACCATCGCCACCGCCCGCACCCGTGGCCCATATCTCACCAATCCCAGCGACCGGTGCACCGGCACCAGCGCCTTCAACAAAGCAAACGCATCCTCATCATGCACACCCTTAGTATATCCATCCGCATATCTCGGAGCCATGAACGCATGCACCGCCTCCAGCGAAGGAACATCTCCCACCGCACCCTCCTCCAACATCCGCCACGCCAGCCACTCCGCCCGATAAACCCGCTGGTTCTCACTCGGCACCTGCTGGTCCCAAACATCACGCGTCGCCAGGAATTCCTCGTTGTTCACCGGCTCGAAAAACGCCGTGCCTGATAGATGATAACACATCTCACCCTCATTCGAAACAATCGAAAGCTCCAACTCCTGCGTGTTGACCGAAAACGCATGCCTGCCGAATTTCAGCACATTCCCACCCTCCGCATACAACTCCTTGCGATCCTTCAACTGACGCACGGCATCGTCTTGCAACGTCTTCAGCCGCGTCTGTAAATCATCCGCCTTGACCGTATCCTCCACCGCCCGCAACTCCGCCACGATGTCCCGCAGCTTCGAAACCATCAGATCCCCGGCAAAATAGCCGTTGATCGCATTCACATCATCCAAGGTCCCCGCACGATGCTTGATCCCCGCCAAAATCCGCTCCGCGGATTTCAACAGATTCCCCGCACGCCGGTTCCGCTGCTCGATCAACGCCTGCTTGCGACCCTCAAACGCCTCATAAATCTCCTCACGCTTCCGCGCCAGCTCCTCAAGATATTCATCAAACTCCGCAAACCGCCCCTCCAACTCCTCCACCTGAACCATCACCTTCGTTAGATATTCCCCGCACTTCTCCGGCGTGTCACACAGATCCAGAAAATTCACCAGCGACTGGCTCAACAACTTCAATTGCGCCCCGAACTGGGCCACACCCTCCACCTTCGCCAACTCCCGGCGCTTCGCCTTCAGATCCGCACGAATCCCGTTCAAATTCGCATACAACGCCGAGATCTTCTCAATGATCTCCGTCGTCTTCGTCGCATCTTGAATCTTCAGGTTGCCGACGATATCAATCAACAACTCCAACTCCGCCCCAGCCTCATCCAACCCCTTCCCGGTCGCATCCGCCTCCGTGGTCTTCGTGATCTTCGCCAGCGAGTCACGCTGCGCCTCAATCGCCAACCGATACGGCTCCAAAGACTCCGGAACCAACAAAAACTCCACCGTCTTCCCGGAAACCACATCCACCGCTTCCGCCACCCGCTTGTCGAGCGCATCAATCGCCGCCAAATCGGCATATCTCAATTCCCGCAACCCGATGATCTCACCCCGCCGCAAACGCAAGTCCGCAAGATTCCTAACAAATCCCCGAATGTCCTGTGGTGCCGTGCTCCGAACCGCCGTCAGCAACTTCTCCGTCGATCCCACCACCTCATCCGTCCTCGCAGCAGTCTCACGCTTCAACCGCTGGACCTTGTCAAACTCATCAATCGCCGCATTCGCCGCCGCATGAATCGCATCCAGCGGCTCCGCCAGATTTTTCGCCGCCGGATCCTTCAGCCAGAAATATCCGTCCAACACCTCACGACTCCGCCGCACCAACTCCAGATAAACATCCGCATACGTATCGCCCTTTCCTAACAGGATCAGGATCTCCCGCGACTCCGCCATCCCCCGGACCAGCGCCGCATTCCCTATCTTGAAAAGCATCGAGTCCCGCTTCTCCACCGCAACACTCGTCGCCGCATCCGCCACATAAGGCGTCCGCCAAACCTGCAGCGCATGATGCTTCTGCGGCTGATCCGGTGCCTGGAACAAAATCATCCGCCCGTCCGCGTCCAGTGCGAACCCGTTGCAAATCACCGGCGTCTCCACCGTCTGCGCGATCACATTGTACGAAAACAACACGTAATGCCCCGAAGCCCGCTGATAGAAAACATAAAGCGTATCCTCGCCATTCCCCGATGCCACCCGCCGCTCAAACCTCAAACCGGAGTGACCGGTCTCATAAGTCTTCACTTCCCCCGTCGCCAACAGATATCCGTTCGCAAACAAAATCCCCTGATCCTCCGGCAACAACACACATGACTGACCAATGCCATCCAACCGGTGAACCTCCCGCGTCTTACCGTTGAAAACCAAATACCGCGTCGCCGTCTCACGATAGGGCAAAATCCGCATCACAACCAATGGCCCGATCACCGCATAGTGAATCTCCGCATCATCCAACGTCTGGTCGGCATCGTCCACCGGCTCGGAATAAATCCCCTGCCCGCTCCGCGTGTTATCCTCAACCTTGATCGTGAGGTCTCCTCCCACGGTCTCCACGAAGACCAGATCTTCAATCGAGATATGCGGATGGTCACCGGAGCGGTGCATGTCACGGTTCACCCGCTTCCATTTGAACTCGATCGGCTCGGGATACCGGCATTCATGATCGGAACGGTTTCCAAGATATTCCAAAGTCCCATCTCCCTTCACCCGCCATTTGAAGGTCTTGAAATCATCCTCGGTCTTTCCAATCCGCATCTTCATGTGCAGATGCGGCCCGATCAGCATGAACTTCACGAAGACCGTCTCGCGATAATACCGGAAAAGCGTCAGGAAATCTTCATTGAACGCCGCATCCCCCAGCACCTCCTCCAAAGGCATCGGATGGAAATTCAGCTGCTCGTCCAGATAACACAATGCGAACACATCCGCCAGATCCGTCGTCTGCTTGAGCCCGAACTGGATGTTGTATCCCAACAAATACCGCCCGGCTCCCAGCCCGACCATGTCACGCGGCACACAATTGTGCGTCGTCGCGACATGTCCGGTGGAGAGCAATTCGGTGGGAATCGCCCCGAAGACCTCTTTCCGTGCCTCATTCAGCGCGTCCACACGCTCACGAAGCAGACCCGCGTGCTGGTCAAGCCGCGCGCGGATCACCTCGTAAGCGCCGCCTTCGAGTTGTTGGGGTGAGTTGATCATCGGCAGACCCGGTTACTTGAGGAACGAAGCCGCCTTCGCATCGGAAATCCCGAAGCGCTCCGCAGCCCCTAACAGGCTGATCAGCTTCTGCCGGGATTCACCGCTCGCACTGCCAATCAACTGCCCGAACAACGCCGACAAGCTCAGGTTCTTCACATCCTCGGTCTTCACTCCGAAGTCACGCAGCCACGTGCTGATCTGCGCTTTGAAATAATCCGGATCGCCGTTGAAAAACGTATCCTTCACATCGCCCAACACATGGCTGTTGTCCACCGCACGGTCGATCACCTTGCCGGTCGTGATCGCACCGGTGATGCGGTTGAAGAACTCCGTCTCGCCACCCACAATGTCGATCTTCGAGTGCTTGAGCGCCTCTCCAATGACAATCGCCTGCTGCTCGGCGATTTGACGCTGAACGTCGATCTGGGCCAACTCGATGACTTTGTCTTTCTCCAACTCGAGCTTGAACTCCTCGTGGTCCTGACCGGCTTCCTCGAAAAGCTTCATCGCATCCGCCTTCTCGCGGATCGCTCCGGCATCCGCCGATCCCTTGGCGCGCAGCACCTCGGCCTCGCCCATGCCAACCGCCGCGGATTCCTTGGTAATCGCCTCCGCAAGCAGCTTCTTGCCGGACGCCTCTTTCTCGGACGCCGCCTGATAGGCCTCGGCGAGGATCAGTTTCTCCTCCGCCTTCAGCTTCGCCGCCTGACGCGCGGCCTCCGCATGCGTGGTCACCGCGTAAGCCTCTTCGTCAGCCTTGTATTGCGCCGCCTGCTTGTGCGCTTCGGCTTCCTTGATCTGTTGGATCAGGTTCTCCTGCGCCACCGCTTCGGCGTGCGTCACGGTCACCTTCTTCTCACGCTCAACCGTGGCAAAGGCCTCCGTATCCTTGATCTTCTGCTGCTCTTCGACCACGGATTTCTCCACAATCACGCGCTCGCGAATCACATCCTGGATTTCCTTCCGCTGCTCTTCGATCGCCTTCTCGGCCTCGATCTGCTTCAACTGGGTGACCCGCTCACGATCAATCTGCTCGATCATCCGCTCACGCTCGACACGCTCAAGCTCCACACCATCGGTACGCTCCTTGTTGCGCAACGCCACCAGGACCTGACGCTGCTTGTTCTCCTCCGCGATCGCAAGTTCCTCGTCGGCCGCAATCCGCGCGATCTCCGCCTTCCGCCGCTCCTCCTCGCGAACCTTCGCCGTCTCCGCCTCTTCCCGTGAACGCACGGTCTCAACCTCACGCTGCTGCCGGGCCTCGGTCTCTTTCAACTGGCGCTCAAGCTCAAGAATCGCCTCACGCGCCTCAACGTCCTGCTGCTTGATGATCTTCTCCTTGTCCCGCTGGATCTTGTTGGAAAGCTTCGCCTGCTCTGCGGTCAACATTGTGATCTTCTTGATACCCTCGGCATCAAGAATGTTGTCAGGATCTAACATCTCCACCGGCGTCTGCTCAAGATAGTCGATCGCGGCGTCTTCCAACACATAACCGTTCAGGTCGGTGCCGATCACTTTCAGAATCGCCTCACGGAATTTGTCGCGATCCTCATACAGCTGGATGAAAAGGAAACGCTTGCCCACCGTCTTGAGCGCTTCGGAAAACTTCGCATCAAACAAATTGCGAATCTCAGGCTCGCTCGATGCCCGTTGGCAACCGATCGAATCCGCAACCTTGATTATGTCCTGCTCCACGTTGTTGATACGAACGAAGAACACCACCTTGATGTCCGCCCGGATGTTATCCTGACAGATCAACCCGTTCTTGCCGGTTCGGTCGATCTCGATCCGCTTCACGGAAATATCGATGAATTCCGCACGGTGAATGATCGGCACCACAAATCCGCCGTTCAGAATCACCTTCGCCGTGGTACCACCGGTCCTGACCAAAGCACGCCCCTTCTCAACTTTTCGATAACAGGTGAGCAGCAGATAGAGAAATCCGAGCGCGATCAGAACGACGACGACCAGTCCGACAATACCGACATCCGAAAGGAAATTGGCAAGAATCAGGAGTTGGCCTCCATCGAAGGCAGCGAGGTGCAGGGGTGGGTTCATAGTGGGAATCAGGGGTGGAATCATAGTTCGAGCGGGGTGACTGGAATGGCACGGGCGAGATAAACTCCCTTGCCCTCTTCAAAAGAAAGAATCGCAACCGATGCGCCACGCATCAGCGGTTCGGAATTCGGTGCCAACCGCGCATTCAGCAACGCGGGCGCTCCATCCGGTCGGATCACCTCAACTTGCCCATATTCCGAATCCAGTTGAATGGATTTCACCACACCAATCTCACCGATCACCGGCGCAGCATCCTCAGCCGCCTTCAGTCTCCGCATCAATGGCACAAGCGGCTGGGTCACCGCCTTGGTGATGATCAATCCAAACACCAGCGACACAAAAAAGAAGCCGATGGAAAGCATCAACGCACCCGCAGGATTGAAATAGAAATTGAAAGTCAGTGAAATCATCCACATCGCCAGAATCAGGATGCTCAAAACCACCGTCAACGGCACGAATCCCGCATTGACCAAACGAAGAAAGACGGTGAACACATCACCAGCATGCCCAGGTTGGGCATCAACATCCGCATCAACATCTATATTGAGTGCATCCGCGCTCGCCGCGCCGATCAAGGTCAACAACCAGAACAACACCACCAGCCCTAACAAAATCGTAAGCGGCAGGTTCGCTGGCAGAATTGCTTGTTCCCAGATTTCCTTCACGCCAGCGACACTGATGGAAAACCACGGATCATGGCAAGTTGTTCCGGGCTGGAAATCCCCGGACTGTTTGTAGCGCCAAACCATCTCACCCCTTCTCTAGCCGACACATCATCACACTGTCCTTTCTCCAACCCAATCAAACAGACATCACCCCTGAAATGCAAAAGACGCGGACCGTTTCAAATCCGCGTCTTTTTGAATTCACATTCCCCCCAAAGTGTCCCGGGCTCCTCCACTTGACCTGTCCGACCTCCCCCCCGGATGTCGGCTTTCGGCACTCGGTGAATGGTCCCGGGGCTGAGAATATGTCGGAAAGGTTTTGGCGCTGCTGAACTTTTAGTGGGTAGCCGGGGGGCAATCCGCGCCCAAAATGGGTTGCGGGATCGCTTGGTGCCGGGTCCCAAGCCCCCTGAAACCCCGCCTCGCCCCCTC
>SYAP01000259.1 GCA_005787565.1 Verrucomicrobiaceae bacterium
ACGGCTTCCACACCATCCACGGCCGCGCACCCTCCGTCGCCACCGGTGTCAAAGTCGCAAACCCCGACCTCTCCGTCTGGCTCATCACCGGCGATGGCGATGGCCTCAGCATCGGCGGCAACCACCTCCTCCACCTCCTCCGCCGCAACGTCAACATCAACGTCCTCCTCTTCAACAACCGCATCTACGGACTAACCAAAGGCCAATACAGCCCCACCTCCCTCGAAGGAACCCGCACCAAAACCACCCCACTCGGCTCCGTCGATCACCCGCTCAACCCCGTCCTCTTCGCCCTCGGAGCCGAAGCCACCTTCATCGCCAGAACCGTCGACAACAACGTCAAGCACATGGTGGAAACCTTCACCGCCGCCCACAACCACCCCGGCGTCTCCTTTGTCGAAATCTTCCAGAATTGCGTCATCTTCAACGACTCCACTTGGGACCCCATCTACGCCAAGGAAAACCGCGACGATCAAATGCTCATCCTCGAAGAAGGAAAACCCCTCGTCTTCGGCAAAGACAAATCCAAAGCCATCCGCCTCAACGGACTCGAACCCGAAATCGTCTCCAGCGACTCCCCGGACCTCCTCATCCACCGCGCCGATCACCCCAGCCCACTCTACCCGCGCCTCCTCGCATCCCTCAACCCTCCCCACTTCCCCACCCCCATCGGCGTCATCCGCAGCACCCAACGCCCCCTCTACGAGGATCAAGTGAACTCCCAAATCACCGCCGCCCAAGCCAAAAAAGGCACTGGAACCTGGGACGAACTCCTCCGCGGCAACGCATCCTGGACCGTCGACCCCTGAATCTCCCTAACAGGAAAATCCAACACCGGGATCCCATGAGCGACCGCACCGACGACCTTGCGGCCTCGCCTCATACCAACGACGGCTTTTCAAAGCCATCTTCTCGCAACCGGAACACGCCACCGCCTTTTTCAAAAGCCACCTCCCCGCCTCTCTAACAAAACTTGCCAACTGGTCCACCCTCTCACTCACCCCCTCCTCATTCGTAAGATCCAGCCTCCAACAGGTCCACGCGGACCTCCTCTTTTCCATCAACATCGGCGACCGCCAAACCCTCCTTTACCTCCTCTTCGAGCACCAAAGCAAACCGGACCCGGCCATGCCACTCCGCTTGCTTGCCTACATGGCCGAAATCTACACCAGAACCACAAATCCCACGGCCTCCCCCTCCCTCCCGCCCTCCCCTTCGTCCTTCACCAAGGCCCGGAAACCTGGAACGTCTCCACCGATTTCGCTGAGCTCTTCCAACTCCCTCCTCAAGTCGCGGAGCCCCTCTCGCCCTACCTCCCCAAGTTCCACCACGCGCTTCTCGACCTCACCGCATTCGATCCATCAGCGAACGAAAACGACACCTCACTCCGCGTCGTCCTCCAACTGATGAAGCTCTCCCGCCGCAAGGAACTCCTCCGTTTCTTCCAATGGCTCGCAAAGTTCCCCGCCCGCGATCTCCCGGAATCCTTCCTCGGCCTGCTCCTCCTCTACGCCCTCCATTCCGACAGCGATCTTGACGCAGAGGAAATCTTCCATACCCTCTCAATCAATCCGGAACTTGAAAAAAGCACCATGTCCGTCGCCGAAAAACTAAAAGCCAAAGGCCTTTCCCAAGGCCTCTCCGAAGGCCGCGCTATCGGACTCTGGATCGGCAAAATTCAGGCCTACGAGGAATTTCTCGGCAAAAATCCCTCACCCCGGGAAACCCTCGACCACCTCTCCATCCCCCAGCTCGAGACACTCCACCAAAACCTCCGCGAAGAATACGAATCCCGCTTCAAGGGACCCGAGTGAACCCTCACCGGAATCTCTCCCTGCCCTCAATCCGCCCTCGCCACCGGCCTCCCGCCTCGCTTGACTCGCCGCGCCGATGGCCTCCTCCTTCTCCTTCGACTCCCTCAACACTGCCCAACGCCAGGCCGTTGCCGCACTCGATGGCCCCGTCCTCATCCTCGCCGGCGCAGGCACCGGAAAAACCCGCACCGTCACCTGCCGCATCGCCCACATGCTGGAGAAAAAAATCCCGGCATCCGACATCCTCGCCGTCACCTTCACCAACAAAGCTGCCAGCGAAATGCGCGAACGCATCGGCGGAATGGTATCCAAAAAGGCCGCCGGCGAAATGACCGTCTGCACCTTCCACTCCCTCTGCGTCCGCATCCTCCGCGGCGGCATCGAAAAACTCGGCTACAAGAAAAACTTCACCATCTGTTCCCACTCCGACCAGGTCGGACTCATGAAACAACTCCTCGTCCGCAAAGGCGGCAGCGACGAGAAAATCAAACCCGATACCGTCCTCTCCGCCATCTCACGCTGCAAAAACAAAGGCGACGACCCCTCCACCATGGAAGACGACTACTTCGCCTCCCTCGCCACCGCCTATCAGAACGAACTCCGCGCACAAAACGCCGTCGACTTCGACGACCTCCTCCTCCTCGCCGAACGCCTCCTCCGCGAACACGCCGACGTCCGCGAAATCTTCCGCCAACGCTTCCAACGCGTCACCGTCGACGAGTTCCAGGACACCAACGCCCTCCAGATGCAGCTCCTTCAAAAGCTCGTCGGCCCTCCCTATCACGTCTGCGTCGTCGGTGATGACGACCAATCCATCTAAGGCTGGCGCGGCGCCGAAGTCGCAAACATCCTCCAATTCGAAAAAGTCTTCCCCGATCCGAAAATCATCCGCCTCGAGGAAAACTACCGCTCCACCCACGCCGTCCTCCACACCGCCAACAGCCTCATCCGCCACAACATCGGTCGCCGCGAGAAAATCCTCCGCTCCACCCGCAAAGGCGGCGATCCCGTCCGCATCGTCTCCATGCCCGGCGATGACGAGGAAGCCGAATTCATCGCCGAAGAACTCCTCGTCGAAAAAAGCGCCATCGGCCGCGAATGGGAGGACTTCGCCATCCTCTTCCGCACCAACGGCCAAAGCCGCAAACTCGAACTCGCCCTCCGCGAACGTAAAATCCCCTACCGCATGGTCGGCGCTCAAAGCTTCTACGACCGCCGCGAAGTCCGCGACGTCCTCGCCTACGCACAACTCCTCGCCTCGCCCGATTCCGACGTCCCCCTCCTCCGCATCCTCAACGCACCTAACAGAGGCATCGGCCAATCCACCGCCGTCCTCGCCACCGATTGGTCCCGCGAACATCACGAAAGCGTCTGGCAAGCCCTCTGCGACCCCAACTTCACCGCCCAGGTCGGTGCCAAATCCCGCAACGCCATCGAATCCTTCGTCGCACTCATCGCAGGCTCCAAAAACCGCATCGACCTCAACCACGAAAACCCCGCCGACGTCCTCAACGAACTCATCAAGGAAATCGAATACATCCCCTGGATCGAACGCGCCTGCAAAACCGACGCCGAACGCCAACAACGCGGCGAAGGCATCCACAGCGTCATCGACAGCCTCCGCGCCGCCATCGAAAAAGGCAAAAAACTCCAAACCTTCCTCGACGACTCAGCACTCGCATCCGAACGCGAAGACGAAGACCTCGAGAAAAAACAAGGCGCAACCCTCATCACCCTCCACGCCTCAAAAGGCCTCGAATTCCCCATCGTCTACCTCGTCGGCCTCGAAGAAGGCGTCCTCCCCCACACCCGCTCCGTCGCCGAAGGCACCCGCGATGAAGAACGCCGCCTCCTCTACGTCGGCATCACCCGCGCCCAGGACCAACTCACCCTCACCTACTGTTCCACTCGCCTCAAATGGGGCCAAATCGTCTCTTGCCAATCCAGCAGCTTCATCCCCGAACTCGACGACGAGTTCATCAACCACACCACCTACGACGACATCCTCGGCGCGGAACCCAGCACCGAAGAGCTCGGAAATTTCTTCGGCAACCTGCGCGGCCTCCTCGACGGAAACTAATCCTCTCCCGCTTCCCGCTTCCCGCCCCTCCCCCCCTTCCGCTTGCCCTCCCCGCACGGTATCCTAGCATCCGGCGCTTCTCCCAGCACCGCTGCCCCATGCACCGCATTTTCGTCGAAAAACTCCCGGATTTCCAAACCGAAGCCCGCCACCTCCTCCACGACCTCCGCGAGTCCCTCGACCTCCCGGCCATCTCCTCCCTACGCGTCCTCCAACGCTACGAAATCCTCGGCCTCTCCCCCGCCGAATTCGAAGAAGCCTCTCGCCTCATCCTCTCGGAACCCCAGGTCGACCAACTCCTCCAAACCCTCAACCCAGCTCCCGGCGAAACCGCATTCGCCGTCGAATTCCTCCCCGGACAATTCGACCAACGCGCCGACTCCGCCGCCCAGTGCATCCAGATCCTCACCGGACAAGACAAACCCACCGTCATTTCCGCACGCATCTACCTGATCACCGGCCACCTCTCGGAAGCCGACATCTCACGCATCAAGGCATACCTCATCAACCCCGTCGACTCCCACGAAACACCCCTCGCCGCCAACCCCGACCGCCCCCCCCCAC
>SYAP01000260.1 GCA_005787565.1 Verrucomicrobiaceae bacterium
AAGCCGGTGTCGATGAGGCGGCGGAGTTTGACGAAGCTGGCGAGCCAGAGTTTGTCCTGGACGACGCCGTTTTTTACGCCGGCGGCCTGGCAGAGCTGATAGAGTTCGAGGGCGGTGGCGGAATCGACGGCGATGGGTTTCTCGCAGTAGATGTGTTTTCCTGCGGCGACGGCTTTGCGGACGCCATCGGCGCGGCGGCCGGTGGTTTGGGAGTCGAAGTAGATGGAGTAGGCTGGGTCGGAGAGGACGGAGTCGAGGTCGGTGGAGTATTTGGTGACGGAGGTTCGTGCGCAGAGGTCGCGGAGTTTGGATTCGGATCGGCCGATGAGGATGGGATCGGGCATGATGATCTGGTCGTTTCCGATTTTGATGCCGCCTTGCTTGATGATGGCGTCGATGGAGCGGATGAGGTGTTGGTTGGTGCCCATGCGTCCGGTGACGCCGTTCATGATGATGCCTAGTGTCATGGAAGTTTGTTGGTTTTCAGTTGTTGGTTATCGGGGAAGATGAAGAGGAACCACGGATGGACACGGATGGGGTGGATTTGTTTCCGGAGTGGTTCAGATGATTTTTAGAGGGCGACGTAGTTTTGGTGGGCGGTAATGATGTTTTGGAGGAATTGGTCCTGATCGGTGGCCCAGAGGCGGGTGGAGAAGATTTCGACTTCGGTGAAGCCGTTGAAGCCGGTATCGCGGACGGCGCGGTGGATGGATTTGATGTCGATGCAGCCTTCGCCCATGAGGCCGCGGTCGTTGAGGAAGTCGTTGGTGGGGGTGATCCAGTCGCAGACGTGGAAGCCGATGATGCGTTTGCCGGCGCGGGCGATTTCCTGATAGAGATGGGGGTCCCACCAGATGTGATAGACATCGGCGGCGATGCCGACGTGTGCGTCGCCGAGTTGGTCGATGATGTCGTTGCACTGGCCGAGGGTGTTGATGGCGCTGCGGCAGTCGGCATACATGGGGTGGAGGGGTTCGATGGCGAGCTGGACGCCGGTGGCTGCGGCGTGGTCGATGCAGGCGGCGATGCCCTCGGTGATTTGTTTGCGATTTTCGGGGAGGGAGAGTTCGGGTTTCGCACCGCAGACGAGGACGACTTGGGGAGCGCCGATGGCGGCGGCTTCGTCGAGGGCGCGGCGGTTGTCATCGAGGGCGGATTGGCGTTCGGATTTTGTTAGGCTGGGGAAGAATCCGCCGCGGACGAGGGAGCATGGCGTGAGGCCGTGATTTTCCAGCAGCTGTTTGTTTTCCGTTAGGGAGCGGCCATCGAGCCACTGCCTCCAGACGCCGATGCCGCGGACGCCGGCGCCGGAGTATTTGGCTGCGGCGGTGGGGAGGTCCCACGGCTTGGTGGTCATGGTGTGGATGGCGAGGAGAGGAACGGACATGGGGGATTGGGGATTGGTGATTGGGAGCCGGAGCAAGATGCTCCGGAGACGGACTGGAGCGAGACGCTCCAGCCACTTTTGCTGTGGAGCGGGGCGCTCCAGCTACTTAGGTTAGGCGAAGAAGGTGAGGTAGGGTTTTTGTTGGATGAGGCGCTGGAGGTAGACGGCGAGTTCCATGGCGTGGTAGTCGCCCCACATGCTGCTTTCGCCGTGGGCGGCCTGGTTGGGGTTGGGTTTGTGGTCCCAGCCGTTGGGTTGGTGATAGATTGAGTGGAGGATGAGGCCGTGGTGGGCTTCGTCGGTGGAGAGGTAGGGTTCCGAGAAGAGGGATTTGGCGACGGTGAGGCCGGCTTGGAAGTAGCGGGCGGCTTCGGTGGTTTTGCCGTGTTTTTTCAGCCAGGTGGCGAGGCGGAGGAGTCCTTGGGCGTCGATGGCTGCGGCGGAGCTATCGACGGGTTCGTGTGGGTTGTAGGGGTCTGCGGGGCGGGACTGCCAGTCGACTAACAGGTGGAGTTTGGGAGCGCCGGTGTCCCAGTAGGGGATGCCGCAGGTGGGTGTGTTTTGGATGAAGTGGTCTGCGGTGGCGGTGGCGGCGTTGAGCATCATTTCCTGGATGGCGGAGCGGCCGCCGTGTGGGGCGAGTTCGTCGTCGGTGAGGGTGTCGAGGAGTTCGAGTTCTTCGGCGAAGCCGAGGACGGCCCATGCTTGGCCGCGGGTCCAGGTGGAGAATCCGGTGTAGCCTTGTTGGGAGTTGGGGCAGCGGTATGCGCCGTCGGTGGTGTTGAAGATGGCTTCGTGGGTGGTGCGGCCGCGTTCGTCGTAGGAATCGCGTCCGGTGCCGTAGAAGACGGAGAATTTGGCGGTGGAGTCGATGTGTTGGAGGGCTCGTTCTAACAGGGAGATGGGTTTATCGCCTTCGGCCATGAGGACGTGGCCGAGTTGGTGGGCTTTCATGAGGATGCGGCAGGAGCGGATGGTATCGACGAAGAGGGAGTGTGGTCCGTTGAAGGAGTGGATGAAGCCGCCGCCCTGGCGTTTGGTCCAGCGTGCGGCTTGGACGGCGCCGGAGGTTTTGATGGCGAGTTCGTAGAAGTGATTTTCCCATTCGTTGTGAGGGATGCGGCCTTCGAGCATGAGGCGGCGGAGGTTTCCGTAGGTGGAGAGGTTGTTGAAGCCGTGGTCGTGGACGCCGATGTGGGAGACGTGGGTGGCCATGTGGCGGACGGTGTTGTTGCGTCCGCTTTCGAGGCTTTCCTGGTCGTTGGTTGCATCGAAGTGGAGGATGGCGATGCCGTAGCGGAAGCCTTCGGTCCACTCGGTCCAGCCGCGGGTGGTGTATTTGCCGGCGACGGTGAAGACGGGTGAGCCTTTGGAGTTGTCGTATTCGCGGTCGAGGGTGGTGATTTTGGTTTTGGCGAGGGAGAAGAATCGATCGAGGGCGGGTGAGAGATCGGAAGGGGTGAGGTTTTGGTTGAGGGAGAGCATGGGAGAAGTTTGTTCGTTTTCAGATTTCAGTTTTCAGGGAAGAGGGCGGGATGGGAGGGAAGGGTGAGAAGTGAGAAGTGATTGGCTCTGCTAGACTGGTGGAGTGTTTGTATGTTTGTGATTTTTTGTGAGATGGTTTTTAACCACGGATTTCACCGATTTACACGGATGGGAGAGGGGTGGATGATGATTGATGATTTGGTGTTAGAGGGAGCGGAGGTGGAAGCCGCCGTCGATGTTGATGACGTCACCGGTGGAGAAGGGGAAGTGGCCGGCGAGGATGGACGAGACGGCGCGGCCGAGGTCATCTGGGGTTCCCCATCGGCCTTGGGGGACGAGGCCGTTGGCGATGAGGTTGTCGTATTTTTCTTTGACGCCGGAGGTCATGTCGGTGGCCATGATGCCGGGGCGGAGTTCGATGACGGATATTTCGTTAGATGCGAGGCGGTTGGCCCAGAGTTGGGTGACCATGGCGAGTCCGGCTTTGGAGATGCAGTAGTCGCCGCGGTTGAGGGAGGGGACGGTGGCGGAGAGGGAGGAGATGAAGAGGAGTTTGTAGCCGTCCGGGAGGAGGGATTTGCCGGGGTTTTCGAGCCAGTGTTTGGCGACGAGTTGGGTGAGGAAGTAGGGGCCCTTGAGGTTGACGCCGAGGACTTCGTCGAAGATTTCCTCGGTGGCTTCGGTGATGTCTGCGCGGACGCGTGGGGCGATGCCGGCGTTGTTGACGAGGGCGTCGATGCGGCCGAAGGCGGTGAGGGTTTCCTGATAGAGCTGGTGGCGGCCGGCGTCGGTTCCGATGTTTCCGGCGACGGGGATGAAGCGTTGGTCGGGGGAGGGTGCGATTTGTTGGCAGAGGGTGACGGTTTCCTCGGCGGCGGAGCGGTTTGAGGCGTAGTGGATGGCGACGGAGGTTCCGAGTTTGGCGAGGGCGATGGCGACGCCGCGACCGAGGCCGCGGCTGGCGCCGGTGACGAGTGCGACGGCTTGGGGGTTCATGGTGTGAAGGTGGCACGGGTGATTGGAAAGCGTGAGGACGGAAGCGGATGGAAATAGCACAAAAACGATATTGTTTTTCCGAAAGGCGGAATCAGGCTGATGGCATGGAGTTGCGCGGGGTTCGTCATGTTTATTCGCAGGGTTTGGATCTGCGTGTGGGGAAGTTGCGGGTGAGGCGTTTCAGTTTGAATCGTCATTTGCCGGAGAAGGGATGGGTGGAGACGCATGCGCACCGGCATGGGCAGTTTTTGTTGTATTTGTCGGGGAGTGGACGGCAGCGGGTGGGGAGGCGGGTGCGGGAGGTGGTGGCTGGGTCGGTGTTTTATTTTTCGCCTGGGTGTGAGCATTCGTTCATCGAGGGGGAGGGTAGGAGGCCGTTGTGTTTGGCGTTGGATGTGGATTTGGCGGGGATGGATCGTGCGGTGGAGGCGGTGTTGTCCGCGACGGAGGTGCGTGAGGTGAGGCAGGCGGTTTCGCAGTTGCATGGATGGCAGGCGGGGGAGGTGGAGGTGAGTCCGCGGGAGGGTGGTGCGGTGTTGGTGATTCTGGATGTTTTGATGAGGGCGACGGGGATGGTGAAGGAGGCGCGGCGGGCGGTGGTGCCTGCGGTGGTGAGGAGGGCGCGGGAGGCGTTCCAGCAGGTGGATGGGGTGGGATGTGCGGCGGTGGGCGAGGTGGCGGAGCGGATCGGGTATCACCGGGATCATTTGGCGCGGTTGTTGAAGCGGGCGACGGGGATGACGCCGGGGCAGTTGAGGGATGCGGAGCGGTTGAAGCGGGTGAAGCGGGAGTTGCGGAGGGGTGGGGCGATTTCGGCGGTGGCGGATGGGTGCGGGTTTGCGGATCCGAATTATTTTTCGCGGTGGTTCAAGCGGCAGACCGGGGTTTCGCCGATGGTTTGGAGGGAGCGGGAGGCCGGGTGAAGATTTTTGATTTTTTCGGGAAACTCGGGCGGGTGGAAGTTGCTGTAGGGGAGTGAGGTGGTCGCTGAATGGCCGCTGAACGAACCAATCCTTATGAAATCCAGTATCCGCCCGTTGATGGGCATCGCGTTGTTTTCCGTGTTGAGCCATGCCGCGCAGGCGGTGGTGGTGATTGATAACCTTGCGGCGGGGACGCAGGGTTTTGCGGCGACGGTTTCGGGGCCGGTGGGTGGTGGTTTCTTCTCTCCGCCGCCGAATGGGCAGGCGGTATTCAGTTTTGTGACTGGGACCGACCGGACGTATATCAACTCATTGTTGGTATCGGTGAATGTGAGCAATTCATCGCAGCCGTTGGTGGTGACGTTGAGTTCCGGGCCGACGATTCCGAGTGTTGCCGGGCCGATTGAGATTGGCAGCGTTGCGGGAACGGTGGGTGGGCCGATTACACAGACGTTGACGTTTGTTCCGGGGTCGCAATTGATTCTGGAGGCGGCGACGCGGTATTGGATTCATTTTGCTGTGAATGTGGGGAATGGATCGTATACGTTGAACAACACGAATACTCCGGTGGTGGATCCGGAGTGGACGTTGGAGAACACGCATTTCCGGAGCAATAGCCTGAGTCCTTGGAATGAGCTGACGAGTGGTCCGCAGGCGCGGATGAGGCTGGATGTGACGGTGATTCCGGAGCCTGCGGCGGCGTTGTTGGGAGGGATGGGGATGTTGGTGTTGTTGCGGCGGCGGCGCTGAGCAACGGATGCTTGCAATTTGGCGTGCATGGCCGATGGATGGTGCTCCGCCACGACGTATGGATCGAGAGGTCCGTGCGATTTCGTGGCGGAGCCAACCTTAACCTAACAAACGACATGTCTTCGTATATTCCATTGATCAGTTCCGGCGTGGCCGGTCCGCTTGGTGTGCTTCATCTTCCGCGCCTTTGGCAGAAGGCCTCGCTGGCCGCGGTGGGCAAGCTTCATTCCGATTATCCTGCGTTGGCACCGGGGTATGACACGATGGTGCTGGGTGCGCTGGGAATTTCCCCCGAGGCGTTCGGTGCTTACATCAACAGCACGAAGCCGACGTATCCGCAGTGTGAGGCGTGGGTGTTAGAGCAGTGCGGCGGCAAGCTGGATACGGCGGCGATCGAGCAGCTGAATTCGGATATCCGCGGGTATCACCACAAGGATGAGACGCGTGCGGCGATTCTATCAGCGAACGGGATTCCGGATGAGGGCAAGATCCTCGATGCGGTGAATCTGAACAATTTGGACGACTGGTATGGCTTCCACCAGGAAGTGATCGGCGGTTGAGCCGTTGTTCAGTGCCAGCATTTAACTTGAGAGTCGGCGTCCGATTTGTTTTTTTGTTCTGAATGAAATCCGAATTGCGATTTGGTTTCCTTTGGTTGTTCTGCCTTTTTCTATGCGCAGGTGCCGAGGATTTGACCGATGAACCGATGAGGGTTTGGTCCAATGCAAATGGAAATCGGATTGCCGGCCGGCTTCTGAGTTTTGGGGACAATCAGGTCAAAATCCAGTTCGGGGATAAGGCAGTGGTGCTCAAGCTTGAGGAGCTTTCGATTGAGGACCGTTCATACCTTCTGGAGCGTTTTGGCCGGGATGACTCCCCAGATGAGAAGAATACTGCCGAAAATCCGCATGATAAGAGTTCTGCCAAGGCAGAACCAACGATTGCTGACCGAGCGACTGAGATTCAGCGGCAGTTTTTGAAGATCAACCATGAGTCGATCCTCGCTTACGATCGCGCCAGCAATCCGCTGAAGAGGTCGCTTGTTCGAACGGAAAGGTCCGGTAAGTTCAAGGCATTGCTTCCGACTCGATCCGTGAGTCAATGGGTTGGCAGAATTAGTGAAATGAGCACCGATAAGGCGCGAGATGCGGTTGTTGTCGTGAAGATCGATGATGAGAAAATCTTGATCACAAATCTTGGGAAGAGGATTTCGCATGACTCTGATTTGTATCGGAAGTTTGCGGAGTTCGATGTGGGAGATTTGGTTCTCGTGAGCGGTCGATTTCTTGAGGGAGCTGACGAGTTTATCGATGAGGTGTCGTTTACGGAATCGGGTTCGATTCGAGATCCGAAGTTCAATTTTGAATTTGAGAGTGTCTCCGAATTCAAATGATGGTCGGTTGGCGCGTCAGTGGCAGACGGGACAGGTGTTGAGGGAGGTGAAGAAGTCGTTGCCTTTGTTGTCGACGAGGATGAAGGCGGGGAAGTTTTCGACGGTGATTTTCCAAACGGCTTCCATGCCGAGTTCGGGGAAGGCGACGACTTCCTGGGAGCGGATGTGGTGTTGGGCGAGGAGTGCGGCGGGGCCGCCGGCGGAGCCGAGGTAGAAGCCGCCGTGTTTTTTGCAGGCGTCGGTGACTTGTTGGGATCGGTTTCCTTTGGCGAGCATGACCATGGATCCGCCGTGGGATTGGAAGAGGTCGACGTATCCGTCCATGCGGCCGGCGGTGGTGGGGCCGAAGGAGCCTGAGGGGAGGCCTGCGGGGGTTTTGGCGGGTCCGGCGTAGTAGACGGGGTATTTTTTGAAGTAGTCGGGGAGGTCGCCGGTTTCGTCGAGGATTTCCTTGAGTTTGGCGTGTGCGGAGTCGCGGGCGACGATGATGGTTCCTGTGAGGGCGAGGGCGGTGGTGACGGGGTATTTGGAGAGGGTTTTGAGGGTTTCCTCCATGCCGAGGTCGAGGTTGACGGGGACGCCTTTGAATTTCCAGTCGCGGTATTTTTCGGGGATGAAACGGCCGGGGCTTTTTTCGAGTTTTTCGATGAAGATGCCGTCTTTGGTGATTTTGGCTTTGGCTTGTCGGTCGGCGGAGCATGAGACGCCGAGGCCGACGGGGCAGGAAGCGCCGTGGCGTGGGAGGCGGACGACGCGGACGTCGAGTGCGAGGTATTTGCCGCCGAATTGGGCACCGATTCCGACTTCGCGGGCGAGGGCGAGGAGTTCCTTTTCGAGTTCGATGTCGCGAAAGGCCTGGCCGTGTTCGTTGCCTGAGGTGGGGAGGTCGTCGTAGTAGCGGGTGGAGGTGAGTTTGACGGTTTTGAGGGTGTTTTCGGCGGAGGTTCCGCCGATGACGAAGGCGAGGTGGTAGGGAGGGCAGGCGGCGGTGCCGAGGGATTTCATTTTCTCGAGGCAGAATTCCTTGAGGCGTTTGGGGTTGAGGAGGGCCTTGGTTTCCTGA
>SYAP01000261.1 GCA_005787565.1 Verrucomicrobiaceae bacterium
ATCCGTGGCCCTCTGGCCCGCCTAACCTTGAGGGGGCGAGGCGGGGTTTCAGGGGGCTTGGGACCCGGCACCAAGCGATCCCGCAACCCATTTTGGGCGCGGATTGCCCCCCGGCTACCCACTAAAAGTTCAGCAGCGCCGATCTTTATGCGCGGGAGTTTTTGTTGTCTTTTCTCGCGTTGATGAGTCCGTTGGTGGTGGCGATGATGTTTTGTTATCTGAGGTCCCGTGGGGAGAGTGATGAGGATGGGGTTGCTGTGAATGGTGGAGTGGTCAGGGTTGAGCGTTTGTATTTTCTGATGGTTTCGATGGTGTTGTTCGGGGTTTGGAATGTGTTTTGTTGGATGACGGACTGAGTTTGGAGACGGGCAATCGATGGGACGGAGGGGTGGGATCGGGTCTTGATCTTTGTGGGTGGGGGGGTTGAGTGGGGGGGTGCGAGGCGATCCGGGAAAAGAAGTGCTGAAGGGTGTATCGCGTTCGTTTTATCTGACGTTGCGGTTGTTGCCGGGACCGATGCGTGGGGCGGCGAGTTTGGGGTATTTGTTGGCGCGGACGAGCGATACGCTGGCGGATACGGCGGGGGCGCCGGTGGGGGAGCGGTTGGTGGCGTTGGAGGGGTTTGGCCGGGCGGTGGCTGGGTTGGGGGAGTTGCCTGAGTGGACGGAGGCGATCCGGGTGGGTGCGGAGGCGAGGGAGCGGGTGTTGTTGGAGAAGTCGGCGGGTTTGTTGGAGTGGCTTGGGGCTTTGCCGGAGGAGGAGGCGGTCTTGGTGCGGGAGGTGGTGCGGGTGATTGTGAGCGGGCAGGTGTTGGATTTGCAGCGGTTCGAGCATGCGACTGGGGCTGCGCCGGTGGTGTTGGCGGATGGGGCGGCGTTGGAGGATTATGCGTGGAGGGTGGCGGGGTGCGTTGGGGAGTTTTGGACGCGGTTGGGATTTTTGACGATGGGCGGTGAGTTTTCCGGGAGGACGTTGGAGGAGATGCTGGAGATGGGGATTTCGTATGGGAAGGGGCTGCAACTGGTGAATATTTTGCGGGATTTGCCGGAGGATCTGGGGAATGGGCGGTGTTATTTGCCGGTGAGGGATGCGGGGGATCTGGCGGAGTTGCTGGCGGAGCATGGGAGGTGGTTGGAGCGGGCGGACGGGTGGGTGCGGGAGGGGTTGGAGTATGCGCGGGGTTTGCGGTCTCGGCGGTTGAGGGCGGCGAGCGGTTTGCCGGCGATGTTGGCGGTGGAGACTTTGGACGGGATGAGGGGGGCGGATTGGGAGCGGCTGGAGGGGCGGGTGAAGGTGCCGCGGCGGCGGGTTTACGGGTTGTTGGTGCGATCTTTTTTTGGCCTGGGCGGATGATTTTTTGAACAACGGCATGGGATCGGCAGGTTTTATGGGACTGTGAGGCAAAGCCGGATGCGGGTGGCGCTTCACAGCGGAAGAAATCCCGAAGAAATCCGCTGGAATTTCTCCGGTTTCTCTGGGAGCTTCGACCGACGCCGAGAACCACGCGACTTTTCCACTTTCCATGTCCGACCCTACTCATTCTCAAGGATCCCAAGGAGCACCATTGGCCCTTCCGGAGTCGCTTCGCAAACAGCTTGAGGATTTCCGCCGTCATTTGTGGCGGGTGAAGATTTTTGAGGCGGTGATGGCCGGGGTGATCGGGTTGTTGGTGTCGTTTCTTCTGGTGTATGGGTTGGATCGGGTTTGGCAGACGCCGGGGGTGGTTCGGTTGGGGATTTTGCTGGCGGGGACGTCGCTTTTCGCGGTGTTTGCGCCGTTTTGGCTGCATCGTTGGGTGTGGCGGCATCGGCGTGAGACGCAGTTGGCGCGGTTGATCGCGCGGCGTTATCCCGGGTTGGGTGATCGGCTTTTGGGGGTGATCGAGCTGCAGGGGCAGAATGAGGCGGCGGATTCGTTATCTCCGAGGTTGCGTGCGGCGGCGATGGAGGCGGTGGCGGTTGAGACGGCGCGCCGGAAGCTGGATGACGCGCTTCCGCCGCCACGGCATCGCCGGTGGGCATTGGCGGCATTGGTTTTGGGTGGTGCGGCGGCGCTGGCCTTCACGTTGACGCCGCGTGCGGGTCTGAATGCTTTGCAGCGGTGGCTGATGCCGTTTTCGGATACGGAGCGGTATACGTTCACGCGTTTGGATCATCCGCCGAGCCGGATGGCTGTGCCGTTTGGTGAGGCGTTCGAGGTGATGTTGAGGTTATCGAAGGACTCGGAGCAGCGGCCAGAGAACGGGAGCGGGCGCTATGGTTTGCAGCCTGCGGTGGGAGCGGTGTTGGAGAAGGACCGGTATGTGTTTCAGTTTCCGGGGCAGCAGGACCCAGGGACGGTGGTTTTCCGGATCGGCGATGCGGTGCATGAGATGCGGGTTGAGCCGGTGCAGCGCCCATCGGCGGAGAGCGTGATGGCGACGGTGGTTTCGCCCGAGTATCTGCAGGTGCCGGAGCGGACGGTGGATTTGAACACCGGTGTGTTGAGTGCGGTGCAGGGGAGCAAGGTGAAGATCACGTTGAAGACGAACCGGGCGCTGGCGAGTGCTAGCTATGGGCCGACGCGCCGGATTGAATCGGACGCGCCGATTGAGGAGGGTGCGAAGCCGGTGGAGCCGAAGCCTTACACGCCGATCGAAGGGGCGCTTTCGTTAGAGGGGATTTCCGCGAGCACGCCGGAGATCGAGGTGGGTGAGAATTCGTTCGAGATGCCGTTTTCCTGGACAGACGAGTATGGGCTGGTGGGTGAGAGCGGATTCCGGTTGCGGATCGATTCATTGAGTGATGCGGCGCCTGCGGCGTATTTGCAGGGGGTGGATCGGCAGAAGGTGATGTTGCCGGAGGAGACGATCGATTTCGAGGTGTTGGCGGAGGATGATTTCGGCGTGCGGAACGCGGGGATCGAGTGGAGTGGGGAGTTTACCAAGCCGACGGATCAGGCGCCGGCGAAGGGTGAGTTGCGGATTGCGGCGGGTGGGCCGGAGCAGAGGCGGGCGAGTGATGCTGCGGCGTTTTCGCCGGCGGCTTTCGGGATCGAGCCGCAGAAGATCCTGCTGCGTGCGTATGCGGAGGATTATTTCCCGGGGCGGCCGAGGTCGTACTCCGAGCCGATCATCATTTATGTGCTGACGCGAGACGAGCATGCGCAGTTGCTGAAGAGCCAGTTTGACCGGTCGATCACGGAGCTGGAGGATTTGGCGCGGCGGGAATTGAATCAGTTTGAAGAGAACCAGCGGCTTGAGCGCTTGGATGGGGAGGAGCTTCAGCAGGAGGAAAACCAGAAGCGTTTGGAGGCATCCGAGCAAGCTGAGGCGGAGAACACCCAGCGGATGCAGGAGCTGACGGAGCGGATGGAGCAGTTGATGAAGGATGCGGCGCGGAATGGAGATATCGACAAGGAGACGATGAAGAAGATGGCGGAATCGCTGAAGTCGATGCAGGAGCTTTCCAAGGAAGACATGCCGAAGGTCGAGGAGAAGCTGGCTGAAGCGGGTGAACAGTCCAATACGCCGGAGAAGGCCAAGGAGGATGCGAAGGAAGCGGTGGAGCAGCAGCAGAAGGTGTTGGAGAAGATGCAGGAAGCGATCGAGAAGGCCAATGATGCGAACGAGCGGTTTGAGGCGGGTACGTTTGTGAACCGTTTGAAGAAGGCAGCGTCCGAGGAATCCGGGATCGTGGGTTCGTTGGTGCCGGCGCACCCGCGGATTGTGGGCTTGAAGCGGGATTCGATCGATCCATCGGATTTGCGGATTCTGGATGATGCGGCGCGGCAGCAGATGGTCACGGCAGCGGATGTGCGTTGGATTCAGGAGGACCTTGCGCATTATCACGCACGGACCGAGAAGGAGATTTTCAAGCTGATCGCGGATGAGATGAGGGAATCGAAGATTGATATCGAGTTGGAGGATGTGCGGACGCGTTTGATGGAGAGCAACAGCTTTACCGCGACGGAAGGTGCGGACAAGTGGGCGGCGAAGCTCAACGAGTGGGCGGCGAAGCTTGAGGGTGAGATGAAGAAAGAGGATCAGCAGGGTGGTGGTGAAGGAGACAGTCCCAGTCCTGAGGATGAGGATTTCGAGTTCATGCTGCGCGTCATGAAGATGATTCAAACGCAGCAGGACCTGCGTGCCCGTACCCGTGCTCTTGAACAACTCCGCCGAACATTCCAACAGCCATGAAACCGATCACCGCCGCATTGATTTACGCACTTGCATCGTCGCCGTGTTTTGCCGAGGAGGCGACGCCGGACGAGCTTGCTGCCAAGCATGAGGAAGGTTCGGTGAAGGTGGCGGATGAGCAGGATGAGCTATCGGCGGACGTGCAGCAGCTTTCCAGCGAGCAGACGGTGCCGAAGGTGGTCGAGTTGCTGACGGAGGTGGAGGACATCATGGATGAGGCGACGGATTGGCTTGCGGAGTCGAATACGGGAGGGGACACGATTGCGGCGCAGACCGAGATCATCGAGAAGATCCATGAGGCTGCCAAGGAACGTCAGAAGCAGTCCGGAGTCAGTCCTTCCGGCGGTGCGATGATGGATATGCTTGAGAAGATGAAGCAGGAAGGTCAGCAGCCTGGAGAAGGAGAGGGCAAGGAGAAGAAGGAGGGTGAAGGAGAGGGAGAGGGAGAGGGCGAAGGAGAAAAGGGAGGCAAAGGGCAGACCGGAGATTCGGATGCTGCGAATGGTGCGAACGGTGGCGCGGGCCAAGGCAAAGATGAAACCCGCCGGGTGCCGAAGTCCGCAGGGACGGCGGGACGTGCGTTGCCGGAAGAATTTCGAAAAGCGCTGGATGCTTACAACCGTGGTGCGGAGAGCCGCTGAACATTTTAACCCCAACTGATCATGTCCTGGAAACCTTTGCTTCTCTGCTTGTCCTTGGTGCTGCCGCTGGCGGCGCAGGACATCACGCGTCGTGGGGATGATTCGGTTCCGGCGCAGGTTGATCTGATTTATGATCGCGGTTTGCAATATCTCGCGAAGACACAGAATGACAAAGGTTCGTGGGATGACAGCACGGGTGCGGAGCCCGGTGTTGTCGGGTTGTGTGTGGTCGCTTTCCTCGCGAAGGGGGATGATCCGAATCACGGCCCTTATGCCAAGAACATCACAAAGGGGATTGATTTCATACTGAGCCAGCAAAGCGATACGAACGGGTATATTGGATCGAGCATGTATAATCATGGTTTTGCCACGCTCGCTTTGGCTGAGGCATATGGCGCTGTAAATCATCCGAAGATTGCTGAGGCTTTGGAGAAGGCGGTGGAATTGATTCTTTCAGCTCAGAAGCGCAATCGATTCGGAGCATGGCGATATACACCGGAGAGCAAGGATGCGGACAGCACGGTGGCCGGGTGCCAGATTGTGAGTCTGCTGGCCGCGCGCAATGCGGGGTTGGCGGTGCCGGATGAGGCGATCAAGAAGGGATTGGCTTATCTTGCGAAGTGCCGTGGCAGTGATGGTTCTTACGGGTATACCTCGGCATCCGGTGGCAAGCCGACGTTGACTGCGATCGGTTCGCTATGTCTTTCGCTGGCCAAGGAAAAGGATTCGAAGGGATACAAGGCGTCACTGGCCTATCTGAAGAAGCAAATGGATTACCGGGACAAGTATTATCCCTTTTATTACGAGTATTACATGTCGCAGGCGTTGTTCCAAGCGGATGAGGAGGTTTGGAAGGAATGGAACACGCGCAACATCCGCTACATGTCGACGATCCAGTCGCGCGATGGATTTTTTCCGGGGAATCAGGGGCCTTCTTTCAATACTGCCGGAGCGCTGCTTTCTCTTGCTTTGAATTACCGATTTCTGCCGATTTACGAGAAATGATCCGCTCATACCTCATCCCGATTCTTGCTGCGATTCCCTGCGCGGTGCTGGCCGAGCCCAAGGAGTTGAAGCCCGACTTGTTGCGTTTCACCAACGGCGACCAGCTTCATGGGTTTTATCAGGGAGTTGAGGAAGGTGGTGTTGTGGTGTGGAAGCGCGATGACATTGACGGGCCGGTGGAGCTCAAGCCTGAGAAGCTCCGTCAGGTGGTTCTTCGTGGTGGGAGGCCGATTGAGTCCCATGCGTCGCTGGGGCATGTGGCGTTGATCAATGGGGACCGGATTCCGGGCAACGTGACGGGCTTTAATGAGACGACGATCTCGATCGAGACTTCATTTGCGGGTACTCTGCGGATTCCGCGAGATCAGGTTGGGATGATTGCGCCGAGTCCGTTGGGCGGACGGGTGAATTATCATGGTCCTTTCGTGGCGGATGAGTGGCTGATGACCAACTCGAGTTTCCCGGATGGGATTCCTGCACCGAAGAAGGATGAGGGGGACGTTGAGTTGGTTGAGCCGCCGGATGAGGAGAAGCCGGATGATCTTGCCGAAGGGGAGGATGAAAATGCGCCGGATGGTTCCGAGCCTCCCCGGCTTTGGGACTTTTCCGGGGCGGCGTGGTATTGGAGTCATCGAGAGGCGGGGACCACGTTGGTCCGGCGGGAGGGGATGCCGGATCGGGCGATTTTGCGTTGTCAACTGGCATGGCGGAACCGTCTGTCGTTGGGCGTGGCGTTTCATGCGGATTTCATGCGCCCTGAGGAGAAGAAGGATGAGAATGGCAATATTCGCCGGTTTGGCCCGGGTGAGGCATCGGCGTATCCTCGGTTGTTCGGAAACAGTTATGTGCTGCATATCTATTCGAATTATGTGATTTTGTATCGTTGTGGATTTGATGAGAAGGATGCTCCGGTGATCGAGCGGATCCAGGCGACCAGCACGAACATCCGTTTGGCGGAGTCCGGGGCGGCGACGTTGGAGCTGCGCTGCAACCGACTTACCGGTGAGATCTCGCTGTTCATCGACGATGATTTCGCGATCCAGTGGAGCGAGGGGGCGGAGGATGCCGATGGTGTGGCCAACGGCGAGGGATATGCCGGGAAGGGAGCTGGTTTCGGGTTCATGGTGCAGACGGAGAATTCTCCGGTGCGGATTTCCGATATTGTTGTGGCCGAGTGGAATGGCATGCCTGACTCCGCGCGGAGTTTGCAGGTGGATGATCAGGATATCATTTTGTTGGCGAATGGGACGGATCGTTTCGCCGGTCGGGTGACCGGTTATGAGGATGGGAAATACGTTCTCGAAGCGAAGTATGGAGAGTTCCGGTTTCCTGCGGATGAGGTTGCTGAGATTCGATTTGCCAGAAACAAGCTCGCGAAGCCGGAGGAGTTCAGTTCCGAAGGAGATGTTCAGATCCGGCTCTATCCGATTGGTCGCTTGAGCGGCAAGGCGGTGAAGGGTGATCCGACTTCCATCACCCTTGCCACCGCGTATGCCGGGGAGGTTTCCCTTGCGCTGGACTCCGCCGTGATTCTTGATTTCAACCCCTCCACCAGTTTCCTCGATGATTGGGATGCCCAGTTCTAACCAAATCGCCCTTGCCGCCGGCATCGGGTTTCTCGCATTTCAGCCGCTTGCGGCCGATTCACTGAGTCTTGCCAATGACTCGCGCATCAGCGGGACCATCCGTTCGATCCGGGAGAATGGATCGCTGGTGATCGAGACGCCGCTTTCGACGGAGCCGTTGGAGATTCGCGGCGAGGCGGTGCGTTCGGTTTCGTTCAGCGGGCAACCCGGGGAGTTTTCGGCACCACCGACCCGCATTGAGTTGACCAATGGCGATGTTTTGCCGGTGGAAATCCTCTCGATGGACGAAAAGAACCTGATGGCGGAATCTCCTCTAACGGGTCCGCTGACCATTCCGCGCGATTCGATCCGTTCATTGCAAATGGGGATGGTGGACAGTCGGGTCATTTACAGTGGTCCGGATGGAATCGAGGGGTGGAAGTCCGATGCGGGGCGGGCAATGGCATGGGGATTTGAAGGGGGAAACCTAAAGATCACCGGTTCTGGCAGGATTTCACGCAATCTCGAGGTTTCCGAGAATTTCATCGTTCGATTCTCGTTGAGCTGGGATCGCAATCCGGGGTTTCACTTTTCGTTTGCGGATTCGTTGCAGCCGATCAGTGAGAAGTCGGATCGGTATTACGTGACCTTCAGTTCGGCGGGATTGGAGATCAAGCGGGAGTCATCGCAGGGTCCGCGGTATCCAAGTCTTGCAACCATCAACCGCGGGCCGGAGACGTTTGCCGGGAACAAGGTGAAGGTTGAGCTGCGGGTGGATCGGAAGCGGAAGTTGATCTATCTTTACCTGAACGACCAGTTTGAAGGGCGCTACATTGATCCATCGTCCGTTTCTCCGCCGGACGGAGGAGTATCTTTGACGAGCACATCCAATCAAGGGGCGGAGCAGGAGGTCTCCGAGATCGAGTTGTTGGAGTGGGATCCATCGGGTGAGCGGCACCGCACGGAAGAGCGTGGCGATGTCACACAGGACGCGCTGATTGCGAGTGATGCGGCGCGGTTTGGAGGCAAGCTAGTTTCCATCCGGCCTAGCGAAGAAGGGCCGTTGTTTTCATTCAAGAGCGACTTCGGTGACGATTTGATCGAGCTTCCCGAGAGCCAGGTTTCGACGGTGTTTTTTGCCGAGAAGGAAGAGGCGGAAGATGAAGCGCCGAGAAAGCCACTGAAGTTGCGTCTCCGTGGCAACGGCTCGATTCAGGTGGACACTTGCTCTTTCACCGAGGACAAGGCGGAGGTCAGTCATCCGCTGTTAGGTAAACTCACGTTGTTCCGCAACGGGATTTCCACGTTGGAACGTTCCGCACCCCAAGATCAATCGGATCCGAATCCATGAACCCACGACTTTCCTTGATCCTGTTTCCTTTGCTTGCCGCGCCGCTTTCAGTGGTGGGGGAGGAGGTGGCAGCGCCCGCGCTTGAATCGCCCGAGTCGGTGGTTCGTTTCCGGACGAATGCGCCGTTGTTCGATCAACTGAGCGGGACGCTGGATGCGCTGACGGCTGATGCATTGGTTTGGAAATCTCCGGAACTGTTAGAAAAGCCAGCGACTTTCCGATTGGATCAGGTGTTGGATATTACGTTGCCTGCCGAGACTCCGGAGATCGATGCGGATCATGAGGCGACCGTGACACTGAAGAAGGGCGGAATCGTCCGCGGTCAGCTTGCTTCGGTTTCCGACGAGATGATCGAATTGGACACTTGGTATGCGGGACGGATGAAGTTCAATCGTGTGATGGTGACGGATGTGGCGGTGGATGAGCGGTCGATTGTTGCGTATCGTGGGCCGAGCGGTCCGGCGGGCTGGGTTTTTGATTCGGATGAGCCGATGTGGAGTTGTGAAGGAAACACGCTGGTTTCCAAAGGGTCGGGGTCGATCGGTCGCGAGATGGAGATTTTGCCCGTGAGCCGTGTGGCTTTTGATGTGGAATGGCGTGGGGGCTTGCAGATGAAGCTGGTGGTTTTCTCCGACGACCTTGAGAGCACGGGTCCTGAAAGCGGCTACACGGTGGCGATCAACAACCGCAACGTGCAATTGTTCAAGGATGGGGGAATGCTTTACAACAGCAACCGCGCGAATCAGTTCATGCAGAACGAGAAGGCTAGGATCGAGTTGCGGTTCAACCGCAAGACGCATCAGGTCGAGTTCCGGGTGGATGATGAGGTGGTGGAGGTTTGGAAAGATAACAATCCGGAGAAGGGTGATTTCGGCAAAGGGTTGCAATTTATCGCGTTCAACGATTCACCGCTGAAGATCAACCGGATCGAAGTGACTTCCTGGGATGGGGTGATTGATTATGTTCCACCGCCTGATCCGGCGATGGGCGGGCGTTTTTTTGGAGGCGAGATGGAGCCGGAAAAGCCGAAGCCCGAGCCGATTCCCGAGGGGCGGATGTTGTTGCGCAATGGTGATACGCTGGAGGGCGAGGTGGTTTCGATTGTTGATGGAGTGATCACGCTGAAGACGAAATTTTCCGAGCTGAAGTTGCCGGTGGTGCGTCTCCGGAGCATCAACCTGAAAGCGGTCGAGCAGGAGGAGGCGATTCTGCGGAATGGTGATGTGAAGGCGTGGTTTCCTGATGGCACCTATCTGGTGTTTCATCTGGATTCGGTGAACGGGGATACGATCACCGGTACGAGCCAGAACTTCGGTACGGCGGATTTCAAGATCGCGGCGTTCAGCCGGATCGAGTTCAATCTGTATGACGTCGAGCTTGAAGAGCTTCGTGCGAACGGTGGGCTCTAGTTCTACTTAGTTAAAATTCTTGACGGGTCGTTGGATTACGGTAGAAAGCCCTCGGTGCCAG
Source organism: Verrucomicrobiaceae bacterium (assembly GCA_005787565.1). Classification (GTDB taxonomy): domain Bacteria; phylum Verrucomicrobiota; class Verrucomicrobiia; order Verrucomicrobiales; family Akkermansiaceae; genus Luteolibacter. Next base: position 10,210 of record SYAP01000261.1, read on the forward strand.
TGAAAAATCATTAACACACAACCCTCAGCGGCGATCGAGGCACCACGACGCCGCAAAAAAATAACCATGACGCGTA
>SYAP01000262.1 GCA_005787565.1 Verrucomicrobiaceae bacterium
CTCGGGCATCTACCCCTTCCGCATGCGCGGGCCGGGGATATGGGTGGTGGTACGAGGAATGACAAGGGGAAAATGTTTCGGGTTGGATTTTTTGGTTGGGTGGGGATTTTTGAGGTGAAGGGGGATTGGGTTTTTGGTGGGTGGCCCCCTTCCCTGCTGTCCCCCTTCCCTGCGGTTGATGATGTTGGGGAGGATGTGTTAGGGAGTTGCGAGTTGGGCGGCTGGCAGGATGCCAGCGCCACGGTTTTTGTGTGCTTTCGGGGGGGCGGTGGGGTGATGCAGGGGGCGGATTCAGCGCGAGGTGAATCCGCATGCGGCGTGACTGGAGATGAAAAAACCCGGTCTTTCGACCGGGTTTTGGAGGGGTTTGGGGATTCGGGTCGCTTGGATTTTTCTCCGCTTTTCCAGCTGAAACTCTTGCGAGTTTGGCTACGGGGAATGGATTTGCGGGAGCGAAGGGTGTTAAAATTGCTGTTAGACTGGGAGTTGGGCGGCTGGCAGGATGCCAGCACCACGATTTCACTTGGCGGCGGCGACTAGGGCTTCGGTGGTGATGCCGAGTTCCTTGAAGACGATGTTGCCGGGGGCGCTCATGCCGAAGCGGTCGATGCCGATGACTTTGCCGGCGGAGCCGACGTATTTCCACCAGAGGTCGGTGACCCCGGCTTCGATGGCGATGCGTTTGATGCAGGCGGCAGGGAGGATGGATTCGCGGTATTCGGCGCTTTGGCGGTCGAAACGTTCGGTGCAGGGCATGGAGACGACGCGGACTCCGGCACCGAGTTCGGCGGCGGCGGCGATGGCGTATTGGACTTCCGAGCCGGTGGCGATGAGGATGGTTTCGAGGGCGGCGGTTTCCTTTTTCACGATGTAGGCACCGCGCAGGACGCCGTCGCGGCGCTCTTCGACGCCGAGGTCGTTCATGAGCGGGATAGCCTGGCGGGAGAGGATGAGGGCGGTGGGTCCATCGGTGCGGTGCATGGCGGCGATGAAGGCACCGGCGGTTTCCTCGGCATCGCCGGGGCGGATGACATCGAGGTTGGGGATGACACGGAGGCCGCTGACGGTTTCAACGGGTTGGTGGGTGGGTCCGTCCTCACCGACGCCGACGGAGTCGTGGGTGAAGATGTAGGTGACGGGGAGGTTGGCGAGGGCGGCGAGGCGGATGGAGCCGCGGAGGTAATCGGCGAAAACGAGGAAGGTGGCTCCAGAGATGCGGAAGAGTCCGTCGTAGGCGATGCCGTTGCAGATGGCACCCATGGCGTGCTCGCGGATGCCGAACCAGATGTTTCTGCCGAGGGCATCGGTGGCGGAGAAATCGCCCATGCCGGCGAGGTAGTTCTTGGTGGAGCCGAAGAGGTCGGCGCTGCCGGTGATGACTTGCGGCATGGCCTTGGCGACGGCGTTGATGACGGTGCTACCGGCGGATCGGGTGGCGTCCTTGTAATCGGTGGCGAAGGCCGGGATTTTCTCGGAGAGGTCGACGGGGACGGATTGGCCAACGCTGGAGGTGAGTTCGGCGGCGAGGGCGGGATTGGCGGCGGACCAGGCGTCGTAGGTGGCTTGCCAGGCGTCGAAAGCGGCTTTGAGTTCGGATTTTTTCGAAGCGAAGAAGGCGCGGGTTTCTGGGGAAACGTGGAAGTGGTCACCGGCGGGAAGGCCGAGGCCAGCGCGGGCGGAGTCGATGAATTTGGCACCACCTTCGCCGTGGCCTTTGGCGGTTCCGGCGACTTCGGGGATGCCTTTTCCGATGGTGGTTTTGGCGATGATCACCTTGGGGCGGCCGTTGTCATCGGCTTTGGCTTTGGCGACGGCGGCGGCGATGGCGGCGAGGTCGTGACCGTCGATGGTGACGGCGTCGAAGCCTTGGGAGGTGAAGTATTGCTCGGCGTTTTCGCTTTGCGTGACCTTGGCCATGGCGTCGAGGGTGACGTCGTTGGAGTCGTAGATGAGGACGAGATTATCGAGGCCGTTGTGGCCGGCGAAGGCGATGGCTTCCTTGGCGACGCCTTCCTGGAGACATCCGTCGCCGAGGAGGGAGACGATGTGTTGGTCGAAGATGACGTGGTCGGCGGTGTTGAATTTCGCGGCGGCGCGTTTGGCGGAGAGGGCGTATCCAACGGCATTGCCGACACCTTGGCCGAGCGGGCCGGTGGTGGCTTCGACGCCGGGCGTTTCATGAAACTCCGGGTGGCCGGGGGTGATGGAGTGGAGTTTGCGGAAGCTCTTCACGTCGTCGAGCGAGACGGCGTATCCGGCAAGGTGGAGCCAGCTGTAGAGGAACATGGATCCGTGGCCGGCGGAGAGGATGAAACGGTCGCGGTTGAGCCATTTCGGAGCATCCGGATAGTAGCGGAGGGACTCACCGAAGAGCACTGCGCCGATCTCCGCGCATCCGAGCGGGAGTCCGAGGTGGCCGGAAGAGCAGGCATGGACGGCATCCATGGCAAGGCCACGGGCTTCATTGGCGGCTTGGGAAAGCAGAGTGGTATTCATGTGAGTCGGGAGTTCCGCCGGTTGGGGTCGGAGCGCGGAAACCCTAGTGACCGCCCCCCGGATGACAAGCCACCATTCATGGGAAAACATCTGCTTTTGCGACAAATTGAGCGTTGTCAGGGAGATCGGAGTTTTTCAGTATTTCGGAGAACTCCATGTACGAATCGCTCAATCAACCGTCCCGTGAAGCTTTGGTCGAATTGCTTCTGCTGTCGTTGTATCTCGATGAACACCTTTCTCTGGCTGAGGATGAGCTGCTGGGGCAGGCGCTGGATGCGATCGGCTGGGACTCCCCTACCCCACGCGATGCGTTTCTGTTGCAAACGTTTTCGAAGGTGCGCTCGGTTTCCGCATCGACCTTGGAGAGTGATGCGTTTCTTGAGTCGCGCGCGGCGACGATCCGAGATGCGGATTCCTCAGCGCCGGCTTTGACATGGATGACTCGGACGTTGGCGGTGGATGGGATTTCTTCGACCGAGCGGTGGTTCCTTGCGAAGCTGGAGGGACTGCTTTACCCTCAAGGCAAAGCATGAGGGTGAAGTTGAAAATTTTTGACGAAAAATTCTTGCCAAGTGGGGCGCGTCCGGGTTTTCCTCCGCGCGCCGCGACAAACGACCCGTTCGTCTATCGGTTAGGACTCCAGATTTTCATTCTGGCAAGAAGGGTTCGACTCCCTTACGGGTCGCCATTTTCAATGACGAGAGAAAGCCTCCGCCCATGCGGGGGCTTTTTGATTTACAGATCGTGACTGCCCGAGAAAAAGCCGAGCTTCTGCGCGACCGCAAGGGTGGTCGGCCGATTGCCGCGCTCACGGCTTATGATTACCCGACAGCGCGGTTGCTGGATGAGGCAGGTGCGGATTTGCTGTTGGTTGGGGATTCGCTGGGGATGGTGGTTTTGGGATTTCCGGACACGACGCATGTGACGTTGGATCACATGCTGCATCATATTTCGGCGGTGAGCCGAGCGAGGCCGGGTGCGCTGGTGGTGGGAGATTTGCCGATCCATACCTACGACACGCCGGAGCAGGCGCGGAAAACGGCGGAGCGGCTGGTGGCTGCGGGAGCGGAGGCGGTGAAGCTGGAGGGCGGTGTGCGGCAAGCGGCGAAGGTGCGTGCGATTTGTGAGGCGGGCATTCCGGTGCTGGGCCATCTCGGGATGCTGCCGCAACGGGTGGTGGAGGAAGGCGGATATCGCAAGAAGGGCAAGACGCGGGCGCAGGCGGACGCGTTGCTGGAGGGTGCGATGGCTTTGGTAGACGCCGGAGTTTTTGGGATCGTGCTTGAGTCGGTAGTCGGTGAAACGGCGCTTGAAGTGAGCGGCAAGATCCCAGTGCCAACGATCGGGATCGGCTGTGGCGAGGGAAATTGTGATGGCGAGATTGCGGTGATGACGGATCTGATCGGCTCGTTTCCGTGGTTCGTGCCGCCGTTCGCACGGCCTGAGACCGATGTTGCCGACAGCATCACGCAGGCAGTCCGGCGTTACGTTTCCCGAGTTCAGGGTGGGCGTTGAGGAATTTCACTTACTCTCGATGGGGGATTGCAATCCTGCGTTTCACCCGAAAAACTGGCCGAGCCTTTTCTTATGCAACGCAAAGTCCGATTGAAAGACGTCGCCGAACGCGCGGGAGTCGCGGTGAACACCGCCTCCACCATCCTGAACCGACGTCCAAATTCATGGGCTTCGAAAGAGACCGAGGCGAGGGTCTTTCAAGCGGCAAAGGAACTCGGATACCGCCCAAGTAAAACCGCACGGGCCCTGCAATCCGGGCGCTATCACTCGATCGGCCTGCTGATCCAGGATCTAACCAATCCGTTCTTCTCGACCGTGGCGGACGAAATCGAAGCGGTGGTGGAAGAGCGTGGTTTCGATTTGATTGTGGAGAACTGCCGGTCGAGCCTGGTGCGCGAGCAACATCTGTTCGCGGGATTGGCTGATATGGAGGTGGATGGTGTGATCACTTATCTCAGCGACAACTCGGTTTTCCACGATGCGCTTGTCGAACGGTTCGAGGCGGGGTTTCCAATCGTAGCGCTTGGAAATGGCATACCTGCGCGACAGATTCCGGTTGATTGTGTGTTGAGTGATTTCACGGAGGGGCTGGATCAGGCGGTCGATTACTTGTTCAATCTCGGGCATCGTCATTTCGCATTCCTTTCCGCACTGGCGGAAGGTCAGGCGGATGGGAACCGTCCGCAGTTGTTTCAGAAAATGCTGTCAAACCGGGGCGTGCTCGCGTCGCAGATCGACATCTTGCGCTGCGGCCATTCGGTTCATAGCGCCTGTGAAACGGTGGAGGCATATCTCAAGCAACACGCGAAAAATCCGCCGACGGTGTTGTTTGCGATGAACGATTTGTCGGCGATCGGAGCAATGCGTGCGGCGCTTGATGCCGGGCTGAGCATTCCGGAGAAGCTCTCTGTCGTAGGCGTGGATGATGTTCCGTTGTGTGCTTATTTGCCGATTTCCCTGTCCTCGATCCGCCAGCGATACCGGAAGATCGCCGCAGCGGCTTGTGATTTGTTAGTCTCTCGGATTGAGGAAACGCTGGAAGATACCAGCCAACCGAGGCAGGTGGTGTTTCCAACGCATTTCATTCCTAGGGACAGCGTAGGTCCGGTGCCTTCGCGGTGATTGGGTGGGCGAAAGACATAGTAGGGCACACAGATCAATCCGAAACCGGACTCATCCTTGCGCCCTCGAAAACTCCATGCGTTATCTATCAGCTCGGAGTCACCTTGAGGCGAACGAAGATCGGTCGATGTCTCCACAACGAACAAGGTGCCGGATGTGGAGTCACTGATGTTTCCTACGTTGGTCCAGATGGTCGTGTTGGTTCCGTCGAGGGCTGGGTAGTGAGGCAATCCTCCGCCCTCCCCGCAATCGCCGTCACCGGCAAAAAGCCAGTCACCAAAACAAACACCTACCATCCAACGATCCGCATGCTCCACTGATAGCGAATCGCCCCCTCCCCCTCGACCACAGTTTCGCCTTCCACCATCCACCTTCCCCGTGCAGCGTCCCCCCATCCCATCACCATGGAAACCAGCGGCCGCATCGTCATCATCCCCACACCCATCGGCAATCTCGCCGACCTCACCCTGCGCGCCATCGAGATCCTCAAATCCGCCGACCGCATCGCCTGCGAAGACACCCGCCACTCCGGCACCCTCCTCGCCCACCACGGCATCTCCGGCAAACCCCTCGTCTCCCTTCACGAACACAACGAAACCCGGCGCGCACCCGAACTCGCTGCCGCAGCCCGCGCCGGTGAAACCATCGCCGTCATCACCGATGCCGGCATGCCCGGCATCTCCGACCCAGGATACCGCCTCATCCAAGCCTGCATCGAGACCGACACCCCTCTGGAAGTCCTCCCCGGCCCCTCCGCCGTCATCACCGCACTCATCGGCTCCGGCTTCCCCTGCCACGCCTTCCACTTCGGCGGCTTCCTCTCCGTCAAATCCGGCAAACGCCGCACCGCCCTCACCAACGCCCTCGCATCCGGCGAAACCTACCTCTTCTTCGAATCCCCACACCGCCTCCTAGGCACCCTCGAAATCCTCGCCGAAATCTCCCCGAACGCCAAAACCTGCGTCGCACGCGAACTCACCAAAAAATTTGAAACCTATCACCGCGGCACCGCCACCGAAGTCCTCTCCCACTTCCAATCCCACCCCCCCAAGGGCGAAATCGTCCTCCTCGTCCACGCGGAATCCTAAGCATTCCGCCAAAAATCCCCACCCACAAAAAAACCGCCGCACAGGACAAGCCCGGCGGCGGTGGTTTGATGGTTTGTTTCCCGATTTCTCGATCAGGCCGAAGCAGCGCCAGCCTTCGCTTCCAACGCCTGCTTCGCCTTGGCGACGATGGCGGAGAATGCGGCGGCGTCCTGGATCGCGAGGTCCGAAAGGATCTTGCGGTCCGCTTCGATCCCGGCGGCCTTCAGGCCTTCAATGAAGCGCGAGTAGGTCATATCCTGCGCACGGACGGCGGCGTTGATACGCTGCGTCCAGAGACGGCGGAACTGACCCTTGCGGCGCTTGCGGTCGCGGTATTCGTAGGTTTGCGCCTTGCGGACAGCGTCCTTGGCGTAACGGAAGAGTTTCGAGCGGAATCCGCGGAAACCCTTGGCACGGAGCAGCACGCGTTTGCGTCGCGCGCGGCTGGCCGATGAATTAGTGGCACGTGGCATGTTTGGTTCTGGTTTGAGCGGACCGTTCTTTTCTTTTCCTCCCTCAGTCTCGTCCGTCCATGTCTCCCTTGCGGGATCAGGCTGAGTGGAGGCCGTCCGATTCGCGGACGGGGGCGTTGTCGTATTCTTGGCTTCGGATCAGGCGAAGGGAAGGTTCTCTTTGACATTCTTGATGTCGGCATCGGAAACAAGAGCGGCCTTACCAAGAGCGCGCTTGCGCTTCCGGTTCTTGCACTGAAGCAAGTGGCGTTTGCCTTGTTTACGACGGAGCACTTTCCCGGTGCCCGTCACTTTGAAGCGTTTGGCTACGGCTTTCCGTGTCTTTGCTTTTCCTGAGACGCGTGGCATGGGGCGCGAAACCTAGTGACCACCCACTACTTGGCAAGGCAAAAGTGGCGAAATTCCTCAGACTCCCGAAGTTTCTTTCACCACTACCTCACCACAACCCGTAAGTCCCCGTTTTCATGATATAAACGCCCATCAAAAAATTCGCAGTCGCATGCATCACCACACACGCCCCGAGGTTCTTGCTCCAAACACACAGCAAATACGTCAGCGATCCATAAACCAACCCACCCGCCCAATCCGCCGTCCCATGCGCCAACACGAACAACCCGGTCACGATCACATACGACTTCCAATGCGCCCGCCCGAACGGCTGCTTCCAGTAATCCCCCTCCCAGTCACACACGAACCGCATCAGAAACCCACGCCAAAAAATCTCCTCCACCAGCGCCACCACCACCGCCGCACGGATGAACCGCATCACCAGCGATGACCAATACGCCGCCGGATTCTCGAAAATCCCCGGATTGAACCCATCCGCCCGCTCCTTCACACCCAATGCCTCTAACAAACCACCAGGATCCTCCGTCAGCCCCCAATGCTGATAAAGCCAGCTCGGCAACAGCCAAAAACCAATCCCCACCGCCCCAAAAACCACCCCCACCAAACTCCACTTCACCGACCACTCGAACCGAATAAACCGCCAGAAATACACCAAAACCCCCAGCGTCACCAACGTCTGCACCGGATACACCACCTGCGCCGGATCCCTCCGCCACCACGGCGCATCAGGGTGCTTCCACTCGATCGTCCCCCCCGCAAACTCCAACACCAGCATGAACACCATGAACACCACAAACGGAACCACGTGCGCCCGGTTCAGTTGATCCATCGTCGGCTTGGCGCTCGCAGTGCTCATCGGGGATTCGGAAAACAGTTAGATCGTCCCCAAGAATCGCTCCATCTTGTCCATCGCAACCCGCAAATCATCAATTCCCGTCGCATAACAGCACCTCAAAAAACCTTCCCCGGAAGCACCAAACGCACTTCCCGGCACCGCAGCCACACCCTCCGCCTCCAACAAACGCATCGCAAACTCCTTGCTGCTCAACCCCGTCCCCCGGATGTCCGGAAACACATAAAACGCACCACCCGGCGTATGACACGAAAGCCCCATCTCATTCAGCCGCTTCACCAGAAAATCCCGTCGCTGATGATAACTCTCCCGCATCTTCGCCACCGCCGGCGCTCCATTTTCCAACGCCTCAAGCGCCGCATTCTGGCTCATGATCGGTGCACACAGCATCGAATACTGGTGGATCTTCATCATCGCCTCGATGATCGGCTGCGGCGCACAAGCATATCCCAAACGGAACCCCGTCATCGCAAACGCCTTCGAAAACCCGTGCAACAGAATCGTCCGCTCCTTCATCCCCGGCAACGAAGCGATCGAAACATGCTTCTCCCCGTCATACCGCAACTCGCTGTAAATCTCGTCTGTTAGAACAATCAGATCGTGCTTGATAGCCAGATCCGCAATCCCCTGCAAATCCTCCAGCGTCGCACACGCCCCCGTCGGATTCGTCGGGAAATTCAACATCAGCACCCGGCTCCGAGGCGTGATCGCCTCCGCCAACTTCTCGGGCTTCAGCGAAAACGCATCCTCCTTCGACGTCTCCACCGACACCGCGGATCCATAAGCCATTACAATGCTCGGCGAATACGAAACATAACACGGCTCATGGAAAATCACCTCGTCCCCCGGATTCAACAACGCCCGCAACGCCAGATCGATCGCCTCCGAAACCCCCACCGTCACCAAAACCTCCGTCGGCGCATCATACTGCACTTCGAAAAACTCCCCCACATACCGCGAAATCGCCTTCCGCAACGATAGCAGCCCCAAATTCGAAGTATAAGTCGTCTGTCCCCGCTCCAACGAGTAAATCGCCGCCTCACGGATGTGCCACGGGGTCACAAAATCCGGCTCGCCCACGCCCAGCGAGATGATGCCCTCGCGGCCTTGCACAAGCTCAAAAAAGTCGCGGATCCCCGAACGCGGGATCGAAGCAACATTGCGGGCGATTTTCGCTGAATAGTCCATGGCGGCAGTCCCACCACAGCTCGCGGCGGGGCGGCATTCCAGCGGGAGACACCGCCGCCGTCAATGTCGGCGCACCGGGATTTTCAAACCCCTCCCCACCTCAAGGCGACACCGCCAACCGCTCCGTCGCGCTATCGTGATCAAACAAAAACCCGTTCTCCTTATACGTCTTCAACCGGAAATGCGTCGCCGTCGAAAGCACCCCTTCCAACGTGCTCAACCGCTCGGAAACAAACCGCGCCACCTCACGCAAATCTCCACCCTCCACCACCACCATCAAATCATACCCACCACTCGCCAGATAACACGAAACCACCTGGTCGAACCGCGCGATCCTCATCGCCAACCGGTCAAACCCACCCCCGCGCTCAGGCGTCACCTTCACCTCAATGAACGCAGAAACCGAAGTATCCCCCGCACTCTCCGGATCAATCACCGCATGATAGCCCAAAATCGTCCCCTCACTCTCCCAAACCCGGATCTTCTCCGCAATCTCCCCCTCCGTCATCGACAACAAATCGGCGAGTTCATGATTCGAAATCCGGGCCTTGCGGCGAAGCAACTGGAGCAACTGGGACATGATGGAAAAATGGTGAAACCCACCCCGCGGCAGGCGCCCTCAGCTTGCCCCATCACCTCCACTTGCCAATCAAAATTCCCAGCCGCCAACCCCCGCTCTCGGATTTCCGAGAAACGACTTCCCGTTCTCCGGGTTCCACCTCCCAGCACCACCCGACCATGAACCCTTTCCGCCTCATACCCCTGCTCCTCGCCACCTCCGTCGCCACCGCCGCCCCCACCTCCCATCGCGATCTACCCTACACCAAAAGCGGCCACGAACGCCACACCCTCGACCTCCACCTGCCGGAAAAATCCGAAAAACCGGCACCACTCATCATCTGGATCCACGGCGGCGGATGGCAGGGCGGCAGCAAGGAAAACTGCCAACCCCTCCGCCAGGATTGGATCCAACGCGGATACGCCATCGCCAGCATCAACTACCGCCTCAGCAGCCACGCCATCTTCCCCGCCCAGATCGAAGACTGCAAAGCCGCCATCCGCTGGCTCCGCGCCAACGCCTCCACCTACCACATCGATCCCTCACGCTTCGGCGTCTGGGGCAGCTCCGCCGGGGGCCACCTCGCCGCACTCGTCGGCACCACCGGCGACCTGAAATCTCTCGATGTCGGAGAACACCTCGACCAATCCAGCCGCGTCCAAGCCGCCTGCGACTACTTCGGTCCCACCGATTTCAAAGCCTTCGTCACCCACCCCGGCTATCAGAAACACGCCAGCCCCACCTCGCCCGAATCACTCCTCCTCGGCGGAACCGTTCAGGAAAAACCCGAAAAAGCCACCCTCGCCAACCCCATCACCCACGTCACCCCGGACGACCCGCCATTCCTCATCGTCCACGGCGATCAGGACCCCGTCGTCCCCCACCAACAAAGCGAACTCCTCTACGAATCCCTGAAAACCGCCGGACTCAGCGTCCATTTCCACACCATCCACGGTGCCGGCCACGGCAATGGCTTCAACGGCCCGGAAATCCTACCCATGGTCCGGTCCTTCTTCGATCTCCACCTCTCCGCCGAAAAGAAACCCGTCGCACCCTCCGCCCGCACCACCAACAGCAAGGCCAGCACCACCCCCAGCCGCCCCCAAGCCACAGACCGCCAAGCACCCACATTCGACCAAATCCTCACCCGCTTCGACACCAACCAGGATGGAAAAATCACACGCGCAGAATTTCGCGGGCCGCTTCCCCTATTCGACCGGCTCGACACCAACCACGACGGAACCGTCACCCGAGAGGAACACCAGCGCCTTGGCCCTTCGCCCTCACCAGACAACCGGTGACCAACCGACTTGCCAAAAAACATTCCGACAAGCGGCCTCAATCAGTTCGAAATTCAAAAACCGTTAGTCCGCCCACTCCTCCCAATCCCCCGGCGACTCCCCCATCCCTCGAATAATCTCCGCCGGCACAAAAATAAACTCATCCTGCCGCTCCTTCGAAGGCTCCAACCGGAACCTCACCGTCTCCCTCACCGCCCGCCCACCCGCACGCACCGTCAAATCCACCAAAATCACCAACGCCCCATCCTCCCGCGGCTTCACCTGCAACAACCCGGGCACATCAAACACCGCCTTCACCGCTCCCACCCCGCCCGACTTCCTCACAAAATCCACGCGCTCCCCCAAGTGCTCGCCCGGATACCACTCGTCCCGCTTCGTCACCTCCGTCCGCGTCCGGATCCGGTGCACCACCAGCGACTCATGCCTCCCCGGCACCCCCGCCCCCTCGATCCGCCAATCAAACGGACCATCCAACGTCGCCACCGCCGCCGAATAAACCATCGCGCTGAACGCAAACGCCCCGCCACTCGTCCCCGCCGGCTTCAACTGCACCGCAATCTCCGCCCCATTCACCCGCACCGCCGGCGAAATCATCGCCTTCGTATACGTGTGCTTCGTTGCATTGATCGACGCACACCCTCCCAGTCCCAGAAACCCTCCGAAAACCCCTGACAAAACGACAGCCCTTGCCGCAACCCCATGCCCGTGCATGATCACCTCGATGAACGATTGGAACCTCATGTCGCTGGTCATCCTGATCAGCCTCTTCGCCCTTTGGAAGCTGGAACTCGCCGCCACACTCCTCAACATCAAATCCTTCCCAACCCGCGTCCCCGATGAACTCGCCGATCTCATGGACGCCGCAAAACTTGACCGCGCTCGCGATTACCTCCGCGTGAACTCCCGCTTCGACATCCTCCAAGCCACCACCTCCCTCGCCATCCTCCTCGCCTTCTGGGCCCTCGGCGGCTTCAACTGGCTCGATCTCACCGCACGGTCCTGGTTCGACAACCCCATCCTCATCGGCCTCACCTTCCTCACCCTCCTCTTCCTTGGCCAAACACTCATCAGCCTCCCCTTCGCCATCATCGACACCTTCGTCATCGAACAACGCTTTGGCTTCAACCGCGCCACCCCCGCCACCTTCATCATGGATCGCCTCAAAGGCCTCCTCCTCGGTGCCATCCTCGGACTCCCCCTCCTCGCCGGCATTCTCTGGATCTTCCACAACGTCCCAAACGCCTGGCTCTGGGCCTGGATCCTCATCACCACCTGGCAGCTCCTCATCACCTACATCGCCCCATCATGGATCATGCCCCTCTACAACAAATTCACCCCCATGCCCGAAGGCGAACTCAAAACCGCCATCCAACAACTCGGCCAACGCTGCGGATTCCCACTCGACGGCGTCTTCATGATGGACGGCTCCAAACGCTCCACCAAAGCCAACGCCTTCTTCACCGGCTTCGGAAAACGCAAGAAAATCGCCCTCTACGACACCCTCATCGAAAAAAACGATACCCCCGAACTCCTCGGCATCCTCGCCCATGAAATCGGCCACTTCCGCTGCGGCCACATCCGCCAGCGCCTCGCCGTCGGCATCCTCCAAATGGGCGTCATCTTCTTCCTCCTCGGCCTCGCCACCAACCCCACCGGCAACTTCGCACGCCACCTCCACGATGCCTTCGGCGTCACCACCATCTCCCCACACGCCGGACTCGTCCTCTTCACCCTCCTCCTCGAACCCGTCAGCAAAGCCCTCGCCATCCTCGCCAACGCCTGGTCCCGTAAACACGAATTCGAAGCCGACGCCTACGCCGTCACCATGACCGGCACCCCCACCCCACTATCCGCCGCCCTCAAACGCCTCACCACCGACCACCTCTCCCACCCCACCCCCGGAAAACTCCGCGTCATCCTCGACTACTCCCACCCCCCACTCCTCCAACGCCTCCGCGCCATCAAATCCATCCTCACCTCATCCAAATTGGCCCCATAAGTCCTATCCCCCAATCTCAAACCTCTAATTCCTAATCCCCCTTCCCCAACATGGACCTCTCAGACTTCCGCAAAGAATACTCAAGCAAAGGCCTCCGCCGCGATGACCTCCATCCCGACCCCATCACCCAATTCGCCACCTGGTTCCAGCAAGCCACCGACCTCCAGGTCTACGAACCCAATGCCATGACCCTCGCCACCGTCGACCCCGACGGTCAACCCTACCAGAGCACCGTTCTTTTAAAATACTTCGACCCAAACGGCTTCGTTTTTTTTACAAATTACTCCAGCCGCAAGTCCCAGCAAATCGACAAAAACCCCCACGTCTGCGCCCTCTTCCCCTGGATCCCCCTCGAACGCCAGGTCCTCCTCCAAGGCCGCGCCGAAAAAATCTCCACCCTC